>NZ_CP095741.1:311964-623928 GCF_023078475.1 Luteibacter aegosomaticola
CGAAGTGAAGGGTAAGACCGGTTCGCTCACCGCGCTGCCGATCATCGAAACCCAGGCCGGTGACGTCTCGGCCTTCGTGCCGACCAACGTGATTTCGATCACCGACGGCCAGATCTTCCTCGAGACCGATCTGTTCAACGCCGGTATCCGTCCGCCCGTCAACGCCGGTATCTCGGTGTCGCGCGTCGGTGGTGCCGCCCAGACCAAGATCATCAAGAAGCTCTCCGGCGGCGTGAAGCTCGCCCTCGCGCAGTACCGCGAGCTCGCTGCGTTCGCGCAGTTCGCTTCGGATCTCGATGCCGCTACCCGCGCGCAGCTCGATCGCGGCCAGCGCGTCACCGAACTGATGAAGCAGCCGCAGTACTCGCCGCTCTCCATCGGTGAGCTGGGCCTGTCGGTGTTCGCTGCCGAGAAGGGCTACCTCGACGACCTGCCGGTCAACAAGGTGCTCGCGTTCGAGAAGGGGCTCCACGCCTTCTTCCGCCAGAACAACGGCGACCTCATGAAGAAGATCGACGAGACCGGCGACTGGGACAAGGACATCGAGGCCACCTTCAAGGCAGGCACCGACGAGTTCAAGAAGACCGGTAGCTGGTAAGCAATACCCACGCGGGGCGGTTCCGCCGCCCCGCTGCGTCACCCCTTAAAGACGAGTAAGCCATGGCAAGCGGCCGCGAAATCAAAACCAAGATCAAGAGCACGCAGAACATGCGCAAGGTGACGCGTGCGCTCGAAATGGTCTCGGCGTCGAAGATCCGCAAGGCGCAGGACCTGATGAAGGCCTCGCGTCCTTATGCGCGCCTCATGCGCAAGGTCATCGCCCACGTCGCCCAGGCCAGCACCGACTTCACCCATCCGTTCCTCACTGAGCGCGAGAACGTCGCACGCGTCGGCTTCATCGTCGTCTCGACCGATCGTGGCCTGGCCGGTGGCCTGAACTCGAACCTCTTCCGCCGCACGCTGACGTCGATCCGCGAGTGGCAGGGCAAGGGCGCCGAGATCGATGTGGTGGCGGTTGGCCAGAAGGCCGTGCAGTTCTTCCGCCGCATCAAGGGCGTGAACCTGATCGGCACGGCAACCCACCTGGGTGAGAAGCCGAAGCTCGAAGACCTGATCGGTGTCATCAAGGTTGTCCTCGATGCCTACAGCGCCAACAAGCTCGACCGCGTGTTCCTGGTCTACAACGACTTCGTGAACACCATCGTGCAGAAGCCGACCATCGAAGCCCTGCTTCCGGTCACGCTGGTGGCGAAGGAACTCGAGAGCGCCGAAGGCGATGCCGCGAAGGGCGTGAAGGTCGAGCAGACCCACGACTGGGACTACATCTACGAACCCGATGCGCGCACGGTGCTCGAGCACCTGATGACGCGTTACATCGAGTCGGTGGTGTACCAGGCCGCGCTGGAGAACCTCGCCAGCGAACACGCCGCGCGCATGGTCGCCATGAAGGCCGCGTCGGATAACGCCAACAAGGTCATCGGTGAACTGACGCTCGTCTACAACAAGGCGCGCCAGGCAGCGATCACCCAGGAAATCTCGGAAATCGTCGGCGGCGCCGCCGCGGTCTGACCGAACAGTACAAGCGATGGCGACGCACCTGCGGCGCCCGAACAGAACCTTAGAAAGATTCATCCGGAGCATTCCATGAGCCAGGGCAAAGTTGTTCAGATCATCGGCGCGGTCGTCGACGTCGAATTCCCGCGCGACCAGGTACCGCAGATCTACGACGCACTGAAGATCGATGGCACCGAAATCACGCTCGAAGTGCAGCAGCAGCTCGGTGACGGCATCGTGCGCACCATCGCGCTCGGTTCCACCGACGGCCTGCGCCGCAACCTGATCGCCCGCAACACCGGCGAAGGCATCAAGGTGCCGGTCGGTACCGCCACGCTCGGCCGCATCATGGACGTGCTCGGCAACCCGATCGACGAAGCCGGCCCGATCGGCGAGAAGGAACAGTGGGTCATCCACCGTGAAGCCCCGTCGTACGACGAGCAGGCCGCAGCCAGCGAGCTGCTGGAAACCGGCATCAAGGTCATCGACCTGATGTGCCCGTTCGCCAAGGGCGGCAAGGTCGGCCTGTTCGGCGGCGCCGGCGTCGGCAAGACCGTGAACATGATGGAGCTCATCAACAACATCGCCAAGGCGCACTCGGGTCTGTCCGTGTTCGCCGGCGTGGGTGAGCGTACCCGTGAAGGTAACGACTTCTATCACGAGATGAAGGACTCCAACGTCCTTGATAAGGTCGCGATGGTGTACGGCCAGATGAACGAGCCGCCGGGCAACCGCCTGCGCGTCGCGCTCACCGGCCTGACCATGGCGGAATACTTCCGTGATGAGAAGGACGCGTCGGGCAAGGGTAAGGACGTCCTGCTCTTCGTCGACAACATCTACCGCTACACGCTGGCCGGTACCGAAGTGTCCGCGCTACTCGGCCGTATGCCGTCGGCCGTGGGTTACCAGCCGACCCTGGCTGAGGAAATGGGCGTCCTGCAGGAGCGCATCACCTCGACCAAGACCGGCTCGATCACCTCGATCCAGGCCGTGTACGTTCCCGCGGATGACCTTACCGATCCGTCGCCGGCCACCACCTTCGCGCATCTCGATGCCACGGTGACCCTGAGCCGCGATATCGCCTCGCTGGGTATCTACCCGGCCGTGGATCCGCTGGCTTCCAGCAGCCGCCAGCTCGATGCCTCGGTCATCGGCCAGGAGCACTACGACATCGCCCGTCGCGTGCAGGGCACCCTGCAGCGCTACAAGGAGCTGAAGGACATCATCGCCATCCTGGGCATGGACGAGCTCTCGCCGGAAGACAAGGCCTCCGTGTCGCGCGCCCGTAAGATCGAGCGCTTCTTCTCGCAGCCGTTCCACGTGGCCGAAGTGTTCACCGGCTCGCCGGGTAAGTACGTCGCGCTGAAGGAAACCATCCGCGGCTTCAAGATGATCCTCGACGGCGACCTCGACCACCTGCCGGAGCAGGCGTTCTACATGGTCGGCGGCATCGACGAAGCCATCAAGAAGGGCGAGGACATGGGTGCGAAGAAGGCCGCGTAAGCGCCTTCATCGCCCCTTCCCCCACGCACGGAATAGAAGCCCATGACCCATACCATCCGCGTCGACATCGTCAGTGCCGAAGCCGAGATCTTCTCCGGTGAAGCCACGCTCGTGGTCGCCACCGGTGAGCTTGGCGAGCTGGGTATCGCGCCGCGCCATGCACCGCTCATCACCCGCCTGAAGCCGGGCCACGTGGATGTTGTCGGCACCAACGGTGACCGCCAGCAGTTCTACGTCTCCGGTGGCATCCTCGAGGTGCAGCCGCAGGTGGTCACGATCCTCGCCGATACGGCCGCTCGCGCGTCCGACCTCGACGAGGCCGCGGCCCTCAAGGCGAAGGAAGAAGCGGAGGCCGCCCTGGCCAACCGTGGTGAGCAGCTCGACGTGGCCGAGGCCCAGGCCAAGCTGGCCGAAGCCCTCGCCCAGCTCCAGGCGCTGGAGCGCCTGCGCAAGACGCTCAAGCACTAAGCGTCTCGCCGTTCGCTTCGCAAGAAACCCCGCTCTCCGGCGGGGTTTTTTTATGGCCCGTCTTCATCCCGTGATGACCTCGCGCATTCCACACTGCCGGTTATGCATGTCCGTTACCGCCGCAGCCTGTGGGTCCTGCTCGCCCTTGCGATCGTCCTGATCGCGGCGCGTGTGGCGCTGCCCTATATCGTCCTCGGCCAACTCAATGCCAGGCTGGCTCACATGGGCGCTTACTCGGGCCATATCGAAGACATCGATATCCACCTCTGGCGCGGCGCGTACTCGATCGACAACATGCGCATCGCCAAGACCGAAGGATCGTTGCCTGTGCCGCTGTTCGATGCGGAGCGCACCGATATCTCGTTGAGCTGGCCAGCGCTCACGCGCGGCCACCTGCGCGGCAAGGTCGAGTTCTACGAGCCCACGCTCAACTTCGTGGATGGCCGGGGCGAGGGCGATTCGCAGACGGGTAAAGGCGTGGACTGGCGCGCCGAGCTGCGTGCCATCGTGCCTACGCGTATCGACGAGCTGCGCGTCACCAACGGTACGGTCACCTTCCATAACTTCGTGTCGAGCCCGAAGGTGGACCTGAAGATGACCGACGTGAATGGCACGGTCACCAACCTCACCAACGTGCAGCGCGAAGGCGGTGCACGCGTGGCGCATCTCGACGTCACGGCGCATATCCTGGGCGATGCGCCGTTGCAGGCGAAGGCCGAGTTCGATCCGCTCGAGAAGGCCGGGGATTTCCGCTACGAGCTTACCGTGCACGGCATCAAGCTCGTGCGCGCCAACGACCTGGTGCGGGCGTATTCGGGGCTCGACTTTGCCGCGGGTGAAGGCGACTTCGTGATGGAGCTGCAGGCAAAGGATCGCAAGCTCGATGGCTACGCCAAGCCGCTCTTCCACGGCCTGAAGATCTTCAGCTGGAAGCAGGATGTGGAGCAGGACAAGAAGGGCCCGCTCAAGCTTGCCTACGAAGCGGTGGCGGAGGGCGTGTCGAAGGTGTTCAAGAACCAGTCGAAGGACCAGTTCGCCACGCGCGTACCCATTTCCGGCACTATCGACAACCGCAACATGTCCACCAGCCAGGCCATCATCGGGATCCTGCGCAACGCGTTCGTCGAAGCCTACAAGCCCAACCTGGAACACCTGACGGCGCGGCCCGAAGCGGACAAGGAATAGCGCCGGCCCGGTTAGTGCGAACGATGGACTTGGCACGGCGCCCCCAAACGCGCGACAGTGCTGCCCTGGCAACCTGGCAGGCAAGCCCATGACCGCACCGCTACACGTCCTCATCCTCGCCGCTGGCGAGGGCAAGCGCATGAAATCCGCCTCGGCGAAGGTACTGATGCCGCTCGCCGGCAGGCCGCTCCTGGCGCATGTCATCGAGGCCGCACGGGCGCTTGGCCCCGCCGGTGTCCATGTGGTCTATGGGCACAATGGCGAGCAGGTGCGGCGCGCGTTCGCCGCGGATGCCGCGCTCGGCTGGATCGAGCAGCGCGAGCGGCTGGGCACCGGCCACGCCGTGCGCACCGCGCTCGAAGCGTTGCAGGCCGACGGCAAATTGGAAGGCCGCGTACTCGTGCTTTACGGCGATGTGCCGCTCATCCGCAGCGAAGTGCTCTCTGCACTGGTGGCTGGCGATGCCGGCCTGGCCATGCTCGCCACCCGCCTGCTCAATCCCGCCGGCTATGGCCGCGTCGTGCTCAATGCCGACGGCAAGGTGCGGCAGATCGTCGAAGAAAAGGATGCGAGTGCCGCGCAGCGTGCGATCGACCTGATCAACACCGGCATCCTCGCAGGCGATGCCGAGCGGCTGCTCGCGTGGACGCAAGCTCTCACTAACAACAATGCGCAGGGCGAGTACTACCTCACCGACGTGTTCGAGATGGCCGCGGCCGAAGGCGCGCCCGCCGCGTGCGTCGATTGCGATCCTGTGGATGCGTCGGGCGCCAACGATCCGTGGCAGCTGGCCGGCCTGGAAGCGATGTATCGCGAGCGCATGGCGCGCCAGCTGGCCGTGGCCGGTGTGCGCCTTGCGGACCCGTTGCGCATCGACGTACGCGGTAAGGTCACCACCGGCACCGATGTCGAAATCGACGTGAACGTGATTCTTGAGGGTGAGGTCGAACTCGGCAACGACGTCCGGATCGGCCCCTTCACGCGCATCCGCAACGCGACGCTCGCCGCTGGCACGGTCGTACTGGCCCATTGCGATCTCGATGGCGTGGTCACGCACGGCCCGTGCACGATCGGGCCGTTCGCGCGCCTGCGCCCGGGCACCGATCTGGCGGAAGGCGTGCACATCGGCAACTTCGTCGAAACCAAGAACGCGGTGATCGCGGCCGGCTCGAAGGCCAACCACCTCACCTATCTTGGTGATGCCGTGATCGGCAGCAAGGTGAACATCGGCGCGGGCACCATTACCTGCAACTACGATGGCGTGAACAAGAGCCGCACCACCATCGAAGATGGCGTGTTCGTCGGCTCGAACAGCTCGCTCGTGGCCCCGGTGACGCTCGGCGCCGGCTCAACCATCGGCGCCGGCACCGTTGTCACTCGCGACGCGCCCGCCAACGAACTCACGCTGGCCCGCACCCGCCAGACCACGATCGCCGGCTGGCACCGTCCCACCAAGAAAACGCCTTAGCGGTAGCGCCAGCCGTCGATTTCGACGAGCAGCTCTTCGCGGCAGATGTCGCCGTGGACGATGAGCAGGGGCGCTTCCGGCCAATGTGCTTCCGCGAACGCCTTCACGGCCGCGGCATCTTCACGGTGGCGCACGTACGCCTTGAGCGGCGCATGTGCATTGAACCCTTCCGGTGCGCCGCCATGCGCGAGCAGCGCATCGAGGTTGCGGCGGGTTTCAGCCAGCTGGGCGGCGAGGTCGCCAGCGTGCGCGGAGGCGTGGCCGACGACGGCAGCCGTGCCGGAAATGGCCAGCACATCGTTGGCCGGCAGGAAGGTGGCGCGCGCGAAGCTGGGCGGCGTGCGGCCGTACTGGCGTGGGTATTCCCATGCGCTGACCTGACGCGGATTCTCGACGCGGGTGCCCGGGCGATCAGTCGCCATCAGGTACACCTGCAGCAAGCCCTTGCTGGCGTGGTGGCCAATGGCCGAGGCCGCGGGGAAACCCTTGGCGAAGACCTCGCCCATGCCGTTGATACGGCCGGTGCAGAACTGCTTGTAGCGCTCGTCGTCACCAGGGCCCGTGTTGATCGCGCCGAGGTAATTCCAGATGCGCTGCACATGGCATTCCGGCGCGCCGGCCACGAAGGACGAGAGCAGCTGGTAGGCGTGCGTCGCGGCGCCTTCGGGGCCCCCGAAAGCGGCTTCTTCACATTCGACCGCGGCGTAGAGCCAGCCACCACCACGCGACCAGCGCAGGTCGCCTTCGCGGCCGCAGGTGATCTCGCCTTCCACGGTCCACAGCTCGACCGGCGCGTCGCCCAACGGCTCCAGCGCGACGTTCAGCCAGCGCGGATCGTCCACGACGGGCGCTGAGGTGCCAAAGCCGAACGCGGCCAGGGTGCCGGGCGGCAGGGCGCCTGTGAAGGGCGCACGGTAGGTCACGATCGGTGAAGGGCTGGCGGCGGGCGTGGCTCGCTCGCGCATGTCGCTGGCTGGGCGCATTGAGGCTTCCATGTAAACGCTGGCCGCCATCATATCCTGCGAAGCGCCGGGGCGTTCATGGCCGCGTCTTCACGTCCCTGAATGTAGCCTCGCAGGTGCTTGAAAAGCCCTGTGTTACACTCCGCCGCCGCTGCCATCCGGGGGGAGGCAAGCTTGATTTGGGGACCTGAGAAAACCATGGCAACGCAGACCGAAGCACAGAAAGAACTCGCAGAACTGATCGTCACCAGCCTGAACCTGGAAAGCGTGCAGCCTGCTGACATCGACCCGGAAGCGCCCCTGTTCGGCGGCGACCTGGGCCTGGATTCCATCGACGCGCTGGAAATCGCCCTTGCGGTGTCGAAGCGCTATGGCTTCCAGCTGAAGTCGGATAACCCCGACAACCGCACCATCTTCACGAGCCTGCGCACCCTGTCCGAGCACATCGAACAGCACCGCGCGGCTGCCTGACGGCCGTTCAGGTCACGCTGATCCCTGCCGTGGTTTGCTCTGCGCAAACCGGGCACACGACCATGACCGACATCGCCGCTGATACCTACGTGCAGGCCTTCCGCTTCGCGGCGGGCCACCCCAGTTTCGCCGGGCATTTCCCCGGACGGCCCATCGTGGCCGGCGTCCTGATCCTCGAGCAGGCGGCGCATGCGCTGCAGGCGTGGCGCGGGGCATCGGTGCGCCAGGTGATCGATGCGAAGTTCGTAGCCCCGCTCTTGCCCGATGAAGACGCGGTGCTCGAACTGACCGAGGCCGGAGAACGCCGCTATCGCTTCGTCGTCCGCCGCGGCGAGACCACGCTGCTGCGTGGCACGCTGGAGGGCAGCGTATGAGCCACTGGAAGCAACGCGAAGGCGGTGGCTTCTTCGCTATCTGGCTGCTGCGCACGATCGGGCTAGGGCTCGGCCGCCGCGTCGCGCGGCTGTTGCTGTGGCCGATCACGCTGTACTTCTTCCTGCGCCGGCCCGCCGAGCGGCTGGCCTCGCGCATGTATCTCGCGCGCGTGCTCGACAGGCCGGTAACCAACGCGGATGTGTTCCATCACATCCACATGTTCTCTGCCACGCTGCTCGACCGGATGTTCTTCCTGGCCCGCGGTGAGCGCGATTTCGTCGTCGAAGCCGAAGGCGTGCCCGAGCTCGATGCCTGCCTGGCCGAGGGCAACGGCGCCATGCTGCTCGGTTCGCACCAGGGCAGCTTCGAAGCGCTACGCGCAATTGGCCAGCGCCGCCCGGACGTGCCGCTGCGCGTCGTGCTCGATAAGCAAAAAACACCCGCGCTGACTGCGTTGCTCGAGGCGCTGGCACCAGAGGTCGGCGCTGCCGTGATCGACGCCTCGCTGGGTGGCACCTCGGTGGCGCTCGCCATGGCGGAGGGCGCCGCGAAGGGTGGCATGGTGGCGCTGCTTGCCGACCGCGGCAATCCGCACGAAGCGTCGCGCGCCGTTCCGTTCCTTGGAACACCGGCCTCCTTTCCGGTGGGGCCGTGGTTGCTCGCGTCAGCGCTCAAGATCCCCGTGGTGCTTTGCTTCGGCATCTACCTCGGTGGCAATCGTTACCGGCTGATCTTCGAACCCTTCGCCGAAAGCATCGACATCCCGCGCGCCCGGCGCGCGGAAGCGCTCGAAGAGATCATGGGCCGGTACGCGTCGCGGCTGGAACACTACTGCCGCATGTACCCGTTCAACTGGTTCAACTTCTACGATTTCTGGCAGGAAGGCGGTAGCGCACACGCAGCCGCCCCAGCGCCACAACCGGTGCAGCAAGCCGATGCCTGACGCTCTCGCGCCCCCTACGATCGGCAAGGCGGATTTCGCCACGCTCGTTCCGCACGCGGGCGATATGTGCCTGCTCGATGGCGTGGTCGCCTTCGATGACGCGACGATCCATGCGGTGAGTACCGCACACACCGCCCCCACGCATCCGCTGCGTGGCGAGCATGGCCTGCACGCCGTCCACCTCGCCGAATACGGCGCCCAGGCCACCGCGGTTCACGGCGCGCTCCGGGCGAAGGCCTCCGGCGCGACGCAGCCGCGCCCCGGCATGCTGGTGAGCCTGCGCGGGGTAAAGCTTGCGGTGGATCGCGTGGATGACCTCGCCGGCCGCCTCGATGTGTTCGCGGAGTGCCTGCTCGCCGACGACGCCGGCGCGCAGTACACCTTCCGTATCGAACACGAAGGCCGCGAGATCGCGAGCGGCCGGGCGGCGGTGATCCACCCGGCCTGACGCGCCTCGATCAGGCGACGAGATCGAACAGCTTCGTTCGCGTGCCTTCGATATCGACCAGGTGAGCGTGGTCGGCCATCAGTTCGGGGTAAAGCGCCGCGGAACGTTCGATGATGCCGGCAGCAAGCAAACGCATCATCTGCACGTTGTTGCGCAGGCGTGCCGCGAGCGACTCATCATCCAGCACATCGTGCAGCGTGCGGTTCATGTCGGCGAACCAGGTCAGGTCGCGCTGATCCATCATGTGCCGATGATTGCGCTTGGCCGACACCGCGTGCCAGCGCTGGAAGAACGCCTGCATCTCGATGTTGAGCTCCGCGCTGCCCGTGAGCTCGGGTGCCATGTGCGCGATGAATTCCGCATCGCCCAGGCGGTCCTGGAACACGATCTGGCACAGCACGCCCCAGTAGTACGCGTAATCCCAGATCACCTTGATCGGCAGCACTTCCGGATCGCCAAACAGGTTGTACTGGCCGCGATACATGCGCAGCGTGCTGTCGTAGAACGAGAAGAACAGCCGCTCGAACAGGCGTGCGCTCGAGGCGAGCGCCGCGCCGCGACGGTCCAGACCCACCAGCTTCGTGATGTAGGTGTTGGTGATGGCGATGAAATCGCTGCCCGGTGAGTAGAACGGGTCGAGGAACGCGCCGGCCTCGCCCGTGAGCGCCCAACGGTCCGGCGAGAACATGCGCGAGCAGCCGTAGGAGAAGTTGCGGAAGAACGCGAAGTCCAGCAGCTTGTCCTGGCGGGCTTCCACCTGCTTCGCCAGCACCGGCTGGTGTTCCCATAGCCAGGCGAGGGCTTTCTCGAAGGTGTTCATGGCTTCGAGCGGCTGGGTCTTCGCATCGGCCACGATGCCGACGGAATGTGCGCCCGAGGCGAGCGGGATCAGCCATACCCAGTAGCCCGGACCAACGAGGTGGTTGGTGGAGCGCCAGCGCTCCGGCGGATGGCAACGATCCTTCCACTCCGGGTCCTCGCACCAGCCGTCGATCGCCAGGCGGTCATTGATACGGAACCACACGGCGTTAGCGTGGTGGCCGTTATCGCGGGTGAGGTCGAGCTTGCGACGCATGAGGCCTGCGCGGCCGCTGGCATCAAGCAGCCAGCGCGCGCTGAGCTCGCCGTCACCCTCGGGGCCCTTGTAGCGAATCGTGTGCGGCGCGTCACCACTGCCGATATCGAAGCCGCGCACGGTGATGCCTTCACGGAAATCGATGCCGCGGCGCAGCGCTTCATCACCCATGAAGTTTTCGAGGATGCCGCGATCGATCTGGTAGCTCGGCGTAGGCAGCACGGCGCTCACACCGAGCTCGGTCACATCGGCGAGGTCATCCTTGCCATCCGAGAAGAAAAAGCGAAAACCGAACTTACGGATCTGCTCGGATTCGAGGTGATCCAGCAGGCCCAGCGTATCGCCGAAATAGTGCGCGGCAATTTCCACCGTGGATTCGCCGACCTTGAAGGCCGCTTCGGGCAAGGGCCGCGTGTGCCGTTCCAGCACCACGATGTCCATGTCCGGGTATTCACGCTTGAGCTGCATCGCCAGTGAGAGCCCTGCCAGGCCTCCCCCGAGGATGACGGCATCGTGCGGCTTGTGGTCCATCCCTTCCACCCCTTTGCTACTTATCAATGTGTTGTTGTGTTGTTGCCAATAATCGTTGGCGTGGCGCGCGAGCGCCGGTAACTATCGACTATGTGCCCATAGTGGAACACACGGCCGATGGTATATGTCGTGATGCGGGTGACATCCCGCACCGGATTGAAGTGGCTGATGCGGAAAGCGCCTTCGTAGCGCGACGCGATCGGCACCGAAACGACGGGGATGCCACGTTCACGGCATGCCGTGATCAGTACCGCCGCTTCGAAAACGAAGTGTTCCGCAGGCAGGTCCACCAGATCGAGCGCGGAGCGCGGATAGAAGCGCTGCCCGCTCTGCGTATCGGCGATCGGCCTGCCACAAGCCCACGAAATGCCCCAGTCGGCGACGGCATTGGCACGGCGTCGCCCCGGGGGCTGCTGTTCTTTGGCGAGCAGGCGGGCGCCAATCACGATGGCGCCCGGGTGCAGCCGGCTGGCTTCCAGCATGGCGGGGATATCCGCTGCGTGGTGCTGGCCGTCGCCATCCATGGTGAGCACGCCATCGAAACCGTGGCGTATGGCCTCGCGAAAGCCCGTGCGCAGCGCCTCGCCCTTGCCCCGGCGCGCTGGATGGCGCAGCAGGGTGACGTCCATCGTGGAGACGATGGACGTCGTCTGGTCGTCCGAGCCGTCATCGACCACGATCACCGGCATGCCCAACAGCAACGCGTCACTGACCACGCCTTGGATCGCCCGTGCCTCGTTGAGGCAGGGGATCAGCACGCAGTAACGGTTGCCGGCGGCGTTCATGGGACGGCGTCGACATTGATATCAAGGTCGAGCCCGCGCGCCGCGGCTACGCGCAGCACGGCCGGGCGGGCTGCGGCGAGTGCCTTGAACAGGGGTACGGCGTACGCCGACGGGTTGCTCGCGGTGATGCCGTCCAGCCAATCATCACCACTGGCCTCGCGCCCGCTGTTGCCAGGTTCCGGCGTGATGTCCAGGCGGATCGCCGCGCCATCGGCCCGCGGCGACAGCACGAGTGCCGATGCAAACGGACCGGTCGTGCTGGTCATGCTGCCCAGCGGGCCGGTGCCGGCGATGTCGTAGCTGGCGAGCAGCACGTCGCGGTCGTCGGCAATGGCGAGCGTCGCGGCTTCAAGCAGGCCGGCGCCGAAGCTCTCTTCGCCACCGGTGACGGCGCTGGAGGCGGCATGGCAGTGGGTGGCAATGGTCCAGTAGCCTGCAGGCGCGTTGTGTACCGAATTGTGGAACTTGGTCGGCGACAGCTCCGCCGGTGCGGTGGCCAGCGTCTCGCACATGTAATCGGTGATCACCTGATCGCCATGGGCGGAAGCGAAGACGCAGGGCAACGTCTCCGCCCCGAGCCCGCTCATCGCCACGGCCTGGCCCGCGGCGGCGGCCGCAAGCAACACGCTCTCGGGCGCGCGGCGGCGCTCGTTGGGCGGCAGCACGTCGGCGACGGGGCGCTCGGTCGCGCCCGGTGCGCCTTCGCCTGTCACGACTTCGCGGAAGGCGTGCCACGTCGGCGTGCCCGGTGCCCACAAGCCGATGCCCTTCACCCAAACCGTCAACGCGGCGCTCATGAGAGTGCTCCCGCGGCGGCGAAGGCAAGGCAGGCGTTGTTGCCGCCGAAGCCAAACGAATTGCTCAATGCGATACGCATGGAGGCTTTCTCGGCCTGCCACGCCATCTGCGGCCCGCACAGCGGGTCAGGTGTGCTGGCACCGAGGTTCGCGGGCACCACGCCATCGCGCATGGCGAGCAGGGTGAGCACGGCCTCGAGGATGCCTGCGGCGCCCAGCGTGTGGCCCGTGAAGCCCTTGGTGGAGCTGGCTCGGGTACGTGCCGGGAAGCTGCGTGCAACCAGGGCGGCTTCCACTTCGTCGTTCTTCTGGCTCGCGGTGCCGTGCAGGTTGATGTAGTCCACATCGCCCGTTTCGATGCCGGCACGCGCCAGTGCATCACGCAGCGCCAATTCCGCACCAAGGCCTTCAGGATGCGGCGTGGACATGTGATGGGCGTCGCTCGCTTCGCCGTAGCCGATCAGCAGCGGTGCCACGACACCATCCGTAGCGCGCTCCAGCAGGGCGAAGCCACCGGCCTCGCCCAGCGAGATGCCGTTGCGGTCGGCATCGAAGGGGCGGCAGGGTTCGCTGGATACGAGTTCCAGCGAGTTGAAGCCGAACAGCACGCTATCGCACAGCGTATCGACGCCGCCGACGATGGCCGCATCGATCAGCCCCAGGCGGATCATCCGCTCGGCGTTGGCGAACACTTTGGCGCTCGAGGAGCACGCGGTGGCCACGGTGAGGCAGGGGCCCTCGAGATCGAAGACGCTGGCGACAAAGCCCGCCAGCGAATGCGGTGTATGGATCGCGGGCCGGTGCAGGTCGGCAGGCATCGCGCCTTGTTCAAGGCGGCGATAGCCTTCCTCGGTCGCGCCGATGCTGGCGGTGGAGGTGCCGAGCAACACGGCAACGCGAGAGGCGCCGTACCGCTCGCGGGCCGCGCGCACCGCGTCCACGAAGCCATCCTGGCGCAACGCGAGCCAGGCCAGGCGGTTATTCCGGCACTCCCACTGGGCGTACTCACGCGGCAAGGGCTCCGCCTCGACACCGGCAACGCGGCCGATCCAGCAGGGCAGGGGCGTGGTGGAAATATCGTTGGGAGCGAGGCCGCCGGTGGATTCAGCGATGGCCTTGGCGTGGGCTTCGAGGCCGCGGCCCAGCGCCGATGTGGCGGTGAACGCGGTGATAGCGAGGGGTGACATTGGATGAGGCATGCCGGGGAGCCTATACTTTTTTGCGATCCAGCGCCGCGTGAATGAACCCAAGGAAGCTACATGCCGTGAACGGGGTACCCAAAACGATGCGCCGCGGGCCGTGGCGTTACCTGGGCGATGGCGACATCCTCGTGGCCGCAGGCATCACGTTGCTGGCCTTCGTGGGGAGCCTTGGCTTGCTGTACGTCGCCCATTTCATCCGGGTGTGGCGGATCGCGACGGGTAGCCCGGTACGCACGAAGGCGCCCTGCACGCTACTGGTCTTCGGCCGGAAGCTCGTCGGTGGCCAGCTCGAGTCGGATTTCATCAGCCGGCTGGACCGTGCTCGCGATAACGCGCTCGAAGGGCTCACGCCCAAGGTGCTGCTCCTGGGCGGCCGCAGCGATGGTGGCTCCCTCAGCGAAGCAGAAGCGGGCCGCCGCTGGTTGCATGGCAACGGCTGGCCAACCGCCGTACCGCTCATGCTTGAGCAGGAATCGGTGGATTCGCTGGAGAACCTGCGTCATGCCCGCGACATCCTTCGTCGCGAGGGCGGAGTCCCCGCCGTTGCCCTGGTCACCAGCCGTTACCACCTGGCCCGCTGCCTCTATCTCGCGCGGCGCCTGGCGTTCGAAGCGACGCCCGTAGCCGCGGAGCCCGCATTCCCGGGCGGCTACCGCTACGTGCGGCGGATGGCGCTGGAGGCGGGCTACCTCATGTGGATCGACATGGGCTTTCGCTGGGCCCGGCTTACCGGCAACCAGCGCGTCGTCGCGCGGCTTTCCTGAGCGTCAGTGGTACGCGGCCGCGTGCCGCAGCGGGCCCGGCAGGCGCCCTTGCTAAGCTTGCGCCCATTCCCCAAGAGGCCACGCGCCATCATGTCCGAACAAGCCGATATCGCTGAATCGTTCCTGCGCGGGCTACAGGACCGTATCTGCTCCGCCCTGGAGCAGGCGGATGGCAAGGCACGCTTTGAAGAAGACGCGTGGACCCGCGCGGCGGGTGGTGGCGGCCGTACGCGCGTGCTGCGCGACGGTGCCGTGTTCGAGCAGGCGGGCGTGAACTTCTCACGCGTATCGGGCTCCCCATTGCCGCCGAGCGCCACGGCGCACCGGCCCGACCTCGTGGGTGGCAGCTTCATCGCCACCGGCGTGTCGCTGGTGATCCACCCGCGCAATCCGTACGTACCCACAACGCACGCCAACGTGCGCTACTTCGAAGCGTCGAAGGAAGGCGCCGAGCCGGTGTGGTGGTTTGGCGGCGGCTTCGATCTCACGCCCTATTACCCGTTCGACGAGGACGTACGGCACTGGCACACCGTGGCCAGGGACGTCTGCGCGCCTTATGGCGACGATGTCTACGACCGCTATAAAAAGTGGTGCGACGAGTACTTCTTCCTGAAGCATCGCGGTGAGACGCGTGGCGTCGGTGGCCTGTTCTACGACGACATGAACGAAGGGGGCTTCGACCGCTGCATGGACTTCACCCGTGACGTGGGCCAGGGCTTCCTCGATGCGTTCCTGCCGATCGTGGAGAGGCGCAAGGACACGCCTTATGGTGAGCGCGAGACCGAGTTCCAGTTGTACCGCCGCGGGCGGTACGTGGAGTTCAACCTGGTCTACGACCGCGGCACGCTGTTCGGCCTGCAGTCGGGTGGGCGCACCGAATCGATTTTGATGAGCCTGCCGCCGCGCGTGCGCTTTGAATATGGCTACACCCCGGCGCCCGAGAGCGCCGAGGCTCGGCTTGCTGAGTACCTTAAGCCCCGGGATTGGGTGTAATCGCTACACCGCTTCGGCTCACGTCTTACGGGGCCGCGCCGCTGAACTTCTGCGGGGTGGCGCCTTCGATCTTGCCGACCGTGGCGGTATCGCTGACGTAGAGCTTTACTTCGCGCTCGAAGGTCATGGTGCCGGTGACCACGGCGTGCGGGCCGATGATGATGGTCGGCGGGCGGCTGTCGCTGGTGTGCCAGCCCATGTTCGGCTTCTTCACCACGATGCCGCCTTCGACCTTCGAGCTGTCGCCGACGGTGAGGTTGGCGTTCACCGTCTCGATGCCGTCGCCGACGTGGGCGTGGTCGAGCGAGATGTCGCCGTTGACGTTCGCCAGGTGGCCCTTGATGTTCGCGCCGTTCTCGAGCTTGACGCGGCCATTGACGTTGGAGACCTCGCCCTCCACCACGGCGTGTTCGCCGAAGGTGAGGCTGCCGTTCACGGTGTGCACGGTCTTGGCGGTGGCGCCATCGCCCAGGTCGACCGAGCCATTCACGCTGCTGGCCTTGTCGATCACCGCCTTGTCGCCGATGCGGACCGAGCCGTTTACCGTGCTGACGTCGCCAGCATGGGCGCCCGCATCGACGCTGGCCGTGCCATTGACCTTGCTGATGTCGTCAGACGACGCGAAGGCCGTGGCGGAGAGGGAAACGGCGATCAGGGCTGCCATCAGGGTAAGACGCATGGTGTTTTGCTCCACGGGTGGACTGGACCTCTAGGATGCGCCTGCGCGTCGCAAGGTTTAGCGTGACTTGCGGCAGGGGTGGCCCCGGAGTTGACGCCTCCGGGCCGGCGTTCCACCATCGGATTTTCCCCTCGCATCGTTGGACGCCATGTACAAGCTTGTGATGATCCGCCACGGCCAGTCGGCCTGGAACCTCGAGAACCGCTTCAGTGGCTGGGCCGATGTCGACCTGAGCGAACAGGGCGTGGCCGAGGCCCGCGAGGCCGGCCGCCTGCTCAAGGAAGCCGGTTTCTCCTTCAACGTGGCCCACACCTCGTACCTGAAGCGCGCCGTGCGCACCCTGTGGCACGTCCAGGACGAAATGGACCTGATGTGGATCCCGGTGGTCACCGACTGGCGCCTCAACGAGCGCCACTACGGCGCGCTCACCGGCCTGAACAAGGCGGAGACCGCCGCCAAGTACGGCGATGACCAGGTCAAGATCTGGCGTCGCAGCTACGACACCCCGCCCCCGGCGCTCAAGCCGGGCGAGATGTCCTTTGCCGGCGATAAGCGCTACGACGGCATCGCCGAAGTGCCGCTCACCGAGTGCCTGAAGGACACCGTGGCCCGCGTGCTGCCGTACTGGCACGACGTGCTGGCCCCGGCGATCAAGGCCGGCAACAACGTGCTCATGGCCGCCCACGGCAACTCCATGCGCGCGCTGGTGAAGTACTTCGACAACATCTCGGATGACGACATCGCCGAGCTCAACATTCCGAACGGTATCCCGCTGGTCTACGAGTTCGACGAGAACCTGAAGCCGACCAAGAGCTACTACCTCGGCGACGCCGACGAAATCGCGGCGAAGATGGCCGCGGTAGCCAACCAGGGCAAGGCCAAGGCCTGATGAAATGGGGGTGGCGCCTGACACTCGTCACCCCCGTCAGGTAACGACTGCCCATAGGTCAGGCGCGGGCGCGCCG
The DNA here is from genome assembly GCF_023078475.1 of Luteibacter aegosomaticola. Lineage (NCBI taxonomy): Bacteria > Pseudomonadati > Pseudomonadota > Gammaproteobacteria > Lysobacterales > Rhodanobacteraceae > Luteibacter > Luteibacter aegosomaticola. Next base: position 329,133 of record NZ_CP095741.1, read on the forward strand.
GTAAGGTAACTCCACACCGACAAACGCGAGACTCCCACCATGCTTGTCCAGGCCGCCGCTCAAGCCACCCCCGCCCTCGTTCCCGTCGCCATGGGCGGCCTGATGGTCTGGGTCGTCTACCGCCGAATCCGCCGCAACTTCGGCCGGCAGGTCATTCATACGCGGAAGATGGCGATTCGCACCGGCATCCTGGCCCTTGTGGCCTGCCTGCTCCTGACAGTGGGTTTCGCGAGCATCGCGCTGGCGGAGGGTGCGTTGGCCGGCCTGATCGTGGGTGCCGCCCTGGCCATGCTGGGGCTGAAGCTCACCCGCTTCGAGATTGGCGCGGGTAACGCCGACAGCTATACGCCCAACCCCTGGCTGGGCGCGGGCCTTACCGCCCTGTTGGTCGGGCGCATGGCCTACCGGTTCATCATCCTGGGCTCGGCGATGCATGCCGGCACGGCACCGGCCCACGGCCCGGGTCTGGGCGACAGCCCCCTGACCACGGCGGTTGTAGGCCTAACCCTCGGTTACTACCTGGCGTACTACGCCGGCATCCTGGTCCATCACCGCCGCTTCAAGCGCCAGGCGCTCGGCCAGGCCGCCTGACAGGGCGCCCTCCTCAGAGGGCGTCGTTGTCCAGTTCACCGGTACGGATCCGTACCACCTGCTCCAGCGGGCTGACGAAAATCTTGCCGTCGCCGATCTTGCCCGTACGGGCCGCCTGCTGGATCGCCTCGACCACGCGCTCCAGCTGGTCCTCGGCCACGGCCACTTCAAGCTTGATCTTCGGAAGAAAATCAACGACATACTCGGCGCCACGGTAGAGCTCCGTGTGGCCCTTCTGGCGGCCGAAGCCCTTCACTTCCGTCACCGTCACGCCCTGGACGCCTACATCGGCGAGGGCTTCGCGGACGTCGTCCAGCTTGAACGGCTTGATGATGGCGACCACCAGTTTCATGTACCAACTCCTTGGGGCGCACCGGCTGCGGCACGCGGACGACCATTGTGCCATAGGCCCTCGCCCCGACCTCGTTGGGGCGTTTGTAGGAAAAACCCTACACTACGTAGGGGCGAAGCCTGATAGCGCCTACAAATCTTTCACCTAGAATTTCTTCCACGACGTCGGGGTTAGCAGAATGGATGTGCAGGGTATCGACCAACTCGCTCAGCGGTTGGCATCGTTGGTTCCGCCAGGGTTGGCGCAAGCGCGTGAGGATCTGCACGCCAACATCAAAGATATTCTGGCGCAAGGACTACGCCGCCTCGACCTCGTAACTAGAGAGGAATTCGACGTTCAGAGCCAGGTACTCGCGAGGACACGCGAAAGGCTCGAAATCATGGAAAGGCGCGTCGCCAGCCTAGAGGCCGGCGCCACGCCTGGCGGCCAGTAAACAAGGACGGCCGCAAGGTCCCGGGACCGCCCCCGATCCGTCACCCTCACCCCGAGAGCGGTCGGGGGCGGTTATTTACCCCGAACCCGCGCAAAGGAGTGCGTTATGCGAGCCCAGTCCAAGCTGGATCATCACCTTTCGCCGCTCCAGATCGGTAAGCGGTTACGATTCGTGGTGTCATGAGTCTCGCCGTCACGCTATCGCGCGCGCAGGAAGGTGTCGCGGCGCCCCAGGTGGTCGTCGAAGTGCATCTCTCCGGCGGCCTGCCGTCTACTTCCATCGTGGGCCTGCCCGAGGCAGCCGTCCGCGAGGCACGCGACCGTGTCCGCGTCGCCATCCAGAACACCGCTTTCGAATACCCCAGCCGCCGGGTCACGGTGAACCTTGCCCCTGCCGAGCTGCCGAAAGACGGCGGCCGGTTCGATCTGGCGATCGCCCTTGGCATCCTGGCCGCCGGCTCGCAGGTGCCTCGCGAACGCCTGGACGATTGTGAATTCCTGGGTGAGCTGGCGCTCTCGGGCGAGTTGCGCCCGGTGCCGGGCATCCTGCCCGCCCTCATCCGCGCCCGCCGTTGCGGCCGGCGCATCGTTGTCCCCCGCGCCAACGCCGCCGAAGCGGCGCTGATCGGCGAGGGCGATGTGCTGCTTGCCGACAGTCTGGCCGAGGTCTGCGCCTGGTTGCGCGGCCATGGCGAACTCACGGCTGCCGTCTCGCCCGACTTTGATGACGTGCCACCCGGTGGCCCGGACATGCGCGATGTGCGCGGCCAGCACCAGGCCCGCCGCGCGCTGGAAATCGCTGCCGCTGGCGGTCACCACCTTCTTCTTATCGGGCCACCTGGCACGGGCAAGACCATGCTCGCCGAGCGGCTGCCGGGCATCCTTCCCGGCATGACGGAATCCGAGGCGCTGGAAAGCTGCGCCATCCGTTCGCTGGCCGGCGAAACGATCGATCCCGCAGGCTGGCGCCGCCGTCCGTTCCGGGCGCCGCACCACACCGCCTCCGGCCCGGCGCTGGTCGGCGGGGGCTCTTCACCGCGCCCCGGTGAAATCTCGCTCGCCCATAATGGCGTGCTCTTCCTCGACGAGCTGCCCGAGTTCAGCCGCCACGTGCTGGAAGTGCTGCGCGAGCCGCTCGAATCGGGGCAGATCGTCATTTCGCGTGCGGCCCGCCAGTCGACCTTCCCGGCGGAATTCCAGCTGGTCGCTGCGATGAACCCGTGCCCGTGTGGCTTCCAGGGCGACCCGCAGCACGAATGCCGTTGCACGCCCGACCAGGTCGCGCGGTACAAAGCGAAGATCTCCGGGCCGCTGCTCGATCGCATCGATCTTTGCGTCGAAGTACCGCGTGTACCGATCGCTGAGCTTTCCACGCCGCGCGGCCCGCACGATGACGACAGCGCCACGGTGCGCAAGCGCGTCATCGCCGCGCGCGAAAAGGCGCTGCTCCGGGCAGGCCAGCCAAACTCGGATCTCAGTGTCGTGAACCTTGAGCGTGACTGTGCGCTGCCGCCCGCAGAGCGCGAATGGCTGGAGAGCGCGCTCGACAAGTTGGGCGCATCGGCCCGTGCCTACCACCGCATCCTGCGCGTGGCACGCACCATCGCCGATATCGAAGGTGGCACCGGCTGCGTCGAGCAGGTACATCTCGCCGAGGCGATGCACTACCGGCGGTTCTGATCGGGTAGGGCACCCGGCGCCGCGCGTATCCGGGCGACACGCGTATCTGCCGATTAGCTACTGATGCCGGTTGTTTCCGATTGCTATGATCCGCCGGCGCGGTCACCGGCGTGATCGGTCACGGGGCTCAGTCAATGACGATGCGTTTCATGAAGACGTACGTGGGCACCTGCCACTGCGGCGAGATCCGCTTCGAAATCGAAACGGATTTCCCCGAGTTGACCACCTGCGATTGCTCGATCTGCCGCAAGAAGAATGCGCTGATGGTCAAGGTGCATGAGAGCCGCTTCCGGCTGCTCGCGGGTGAGGCGATGCTCACCGAGTACCGGTTCCACACGGGCACCGCCCGACACTTCTTCTGCAAGGTCTGCGGGATCTACACCTTCCACAGGAAGCGGATCACGCCGAACCACTACGGCGTTAACGTCTACTGCCTGGAAGGCTGCGACCCTGTAGGTATTCCGGTGCGGGCGACGGCGGGTTCGGCGTTGGATTGAGCCGAGGTAGCCGCTGCCGCCATCGCCTCACGCTTTGGGGAGCATTTCGGGGACCGGATTCATGGGGCCTTTGGTTTGCGCACGTTGATCGCGAAGTTCCTGCAGCCACGCCGGAAGAGGGAACGTCGGTGGTGGATTAAAGTTGTGCATACGTGTCAGGCGTCGAGTGGGCTCCTCGGGGGGATCGGTGTTGAATAACGTCATGCGTTTTCTCCATTGATGAATTCGACATGCACGATGTCGGTCGTACTTATGAGAATGCCCTCAACTTCACCCCCGTAGATCGGTGCGCGCCGCACCAGCCACGCGCAATGTGTGAGGTAAAGGTGCCCAGTTTGCGCGTCTGGCGGCCATTTTGCCGGCCAGCCAGCAACGCACGATCCATCCTTTAGGTAAAGGATAACGAGGCGTCGGCGCAGGGCAAATACGGTGTGCCATTCGCCAGGATATGCGGAACGATGCGTGATACCGAGCTTGCGAAGTTTCGTGTGTACCGCATCGCTGTTGGATAGTGCGCTGACCGCGATACCGGCGAGTGAAGCCACGATCAGCTTGGCGACAAGATCTGCTTCAGTCGTCCAGATCGCGGCGGCGCCAGGTGCGCATCGCACGATGATCAACCCGATGCCGTCGACCAGCGCCTGAACAACGACGGTGAACAGCAGTGCCTGCACGACGCGCTCGAACTGTGACGGCCGTGGGTGAGATGTCAGTCCGTAGTACACAGCCGCCATCGCGAACCCCGGTAAGAGGTACTGGAGCAGCGTGACGACTTCCTGAGAGATTTCCGGCATGCGTCCGTTCCGGTTGATGGGCGGACTACCCATGCTATGCATGCGGCGCCGACTGGCAACAGCCCATGCCGACATCCCCCGTCAGAGTTAATACTTATTTCATGTACTGACTGGTTGACAAATGGGGTAGGGGAGGAGGAGAATTCTGTACTAGGCGGTTCGCTAATGGCTGCCTGCCTTGCTCCGGTGCTGGATACCCCTCCCTCCCCCCGCGCCAGCACCGGGGCCGGCCTTTAGCTTCACATCCCCTTCTATAAGCTTCTAATTCATCGGCCCACCATCTTGGTGAAGGCCGATTTTTTTGCGCGTATTCAAGGGTCTGCATGCATATCGAACTTGGACTGCTCCTGGCCTTGATGCTTGGCATCGGGTTCGCCTGCCAGTGGCTGGCGTGGCGCGTGCGCTTACCGGCCATCCTCTTCCTGCTGCTTGCGGGCATCGTGGCCGGCCCGGTCACCGGCTTGCTCCAGCCGGACAAGGTCATGGGGGAGCTTCTGTTTCCCGTGGTCTCGCTGGCGGTGGCCGTCATCCTGTTCGAAGGCAGCCTCACGCTCCGCTTCCACGAATTGAAGGGGATCGGACATGCCGTGCGTGGCCTCGTCACGTATGGGGCGGTTATCGCGCTCGGTTTGCTGGCGACGGCCGCGCACTACATCGGTGGCCTGGGGTGGGCGCTGTCCTTTCTGTTTGGTGCGCTGACCTGCGTCACGGGGCCTACGGTGATCGCGCCCATGTTGCGTACCGTGCGGCCCAACGCCCGTATCGCCAACGTGCTGCGCTGGGAAGGCATCGTCATCGATCCGATCGGCGCGCTGTTTGCGGTGCTCGTCTATGAGGCGATTGCTTCGCACCGCGAAGGGCATTCGTTGCAGGTGTTCCTCGGCACCGTGGCGTGTGGTGCCGCCGTAGGCGCCGTCGCCGCGTTCGTCCACGGCAACCTGCTGCGCCGTCACTGGATACCCGAATACCTGCAGAACTTCGGCACGCTCGCTGCGGTGTTGCTGGCCTTCAGCGTATCCAACACGATCGCCCACGAATCGGGTCTGCTCGCAGTGACGATCATGGGTATCGCGCTGGGCAACATGCGCGATGTGCATATCGACGACATCATGGACTTCAAGGAGCACCTGACCACGCTGCTTGTCTCCACGCTGTTCATCCTGCTCGCCGCGCGCCTGAACTGGCCGCTGCCTGATGGCACGCTGCTAGCCGGTCTGTTGATCTTTGCTGTTGCGCAGCTCGTGATTCGTCCGCTCACGGTCTGGATCTCCAGCATCGGCAGTGGGCTGACGTGGCGGGAGCGCGCACTGGTCGCGTGGGTCGCACCGCGCGGCATCGTGGCGGCCTCGGTATCGGCGCTGTTTGCCATACGCCTCGAAGGCACCGGCATGGTCGGCGCCGATAGGCTCGTGCCGCTGGTCTTCCTCATGATTATCGGCACCGTCGTCTTCCAGGGCGCAACCGCCCGGCCGCTCGCGCGCTGGTTGCGCGTAGCGGAGCCGGAGCCCCGCGGTGTCCTGGTGTATGGCGCGAATGGCGTTGCACTGGAGATCGCGCGGGCGTTGCATGCGATCGACGGGCTGCGTGTCGTCGTGGCCGATGATGACTGGCACGGCATCCGCACCGCGCGCATGGAAGGCCTTGCGACCTTCTTTGGTAACCCCGCTTCGCAGGCGGCGGACCGGAGCCTCGATCTCGCGGGCATCGGCCACCTCATGGCGATGTCGACACATCGCGAGCTCAACTCGTTGGTGAGCGTGCATTACCGCGAAGAATTCGGTCGCGAAAAGGTCTTCCGCCTGCGCAACCTCTCCCCGGAAGAAAGCCATGGCCGCGTCTCGTTGGCGGGTAGCTTGCTGGCGCCGGCCCTATTCGCTGAAGACATGACGCATGCGCGCTTCGACGAACTATTACAGGCCGGGTGGCGTATCAAGACGACGCGCTTGAGCGAAGCGTTCGACTGGTCCCGCTTCACTGAGCAATACGGCAGTGAGGTCGTACCTCTGTTTGGTGTGGAAGCCCGTGGCGAACTCCGTATCGCCACGGGGCAGCATCCGCTTGAGCCGAAGGCGGGCTGGACGGTCCTGGCGCTAGTCCCTCCGGCGCCCTGACCGCCCGCTACGATCAAGCCGCCGAGGCGGGGTGGAACTGGCTTTCTTCGGTGGAACCGGAGAGAGCCGACAGCGAACTCAGCGAACCCGAGATCACCTGGTTCACCCGGTCGAAGTAGCCGGTTCCCACTTCGCGCTGGTGCTTCGCCGCGGTGTAGCCATCCTTCTCCGCGGCGAACTCGGCTTCCTGCAAGGCCACGTAGGCTTCCATCTGGTGGTCGCGGTAGCCGCGGGCCAGCTGGAACATCGAGTAGTTCAGCGCGTGGAAGCCGGCCAGGGTAATGAACTGGAAGGCGTAGCCCAGCTTGCCCAGTTCATCCTGGAAACTCGCGATGGTCTTCTCGTCGAGGTTCTTCTTCCAGTTAAAGCTGGGCGAACAGTTGTACGCGAGCTTCTTGCCCGGGAACTTCGCATGGATCGCCTCGGCGAAGCGGCGTGCTTCATCCATGCTCGGCGTCGAGGTCTCGCACCAGATCAGGTCGGCATACGGTGCATACGCCAGCCCACGGCTGATCGCCTGGTCGATGCCCTGTTCGGTTTCATAGAAGCCTTCCACGGTGCGCTTGCCGGTAAGGAATGGCTTGTCGTTGTCGTCGATATCCGACGTGACGAGGCCAGCACCCATGGCGTCGGTGCGCGCCACGATCAGTGTAGGCACGCCGGCGACATCGGCGGCGAGTCGCGCCGCGACGAGCTTCTGCACGGCTTCCTGTGTCGGGACCAACACCTTGCCACCCATGTGGCCGCACTTCTTCGCGCTGGCTAGCTGGTCTTCGAAATGCACGCCGGCTGCGCCCGATTCGATCATGTGCATCATCAGCTCGTAGGCATTCAGCACGCCGCCAAAGCCAGCTTCCGCATCGGCGACGATCGGTACCAGCCAATCCAGACCGTCCTTGCCCTCGGCATGGTGGATCTGGTCGGCGCGCAGCAGCGTCTTGTTGATCTTGCGGACCACGTTCGGTACGGAATCGACGGGGTAGAGCGACTGGTCGGGATACATGGTGCCGGCGGTGTTCGCATCGGCAGCGACCTGCCAGCCCGAGAGATAAATCGCCTGGAGCCCAGCCTTCACCTGCTGCATGGCCTGGTTGCCTGTCAGCGCACCGAGCGCATTCACGTAGGGGCGCTCATGGATCGAACGCCACAGGCGCTCGGCGCCACGGCGGGCGAGCGTGTATTCCACCTGGACCGTGCCGCGCAGGCGGACCACATCGTCCGCGCTATAGGGACGTTCGACGCTGTTCCAGCGATCGTTGTTCTTCCAGTCGAGCGTGATCTGTTCGGCGGTGTGCGTCTTCATCGTCGTACTCCTTGGGAATCGGATTCAGGCCAGCTGTTCGTAGGCGGGTAGGGTGAGGAAGTCGCGCAGTTCATTCGCGTGGGTCAGGGCACGGATCAGCGCGGCGGCCTCGTCGGCGCGCGTGGCGCCGGGGAGCGACGACCCGCGCAGTCGGTGGGCGTGCGCAGTGAGTGCCTGGTCGAACAGCGGCATCGTGATCGGCGCGTGGTCGCTGAACTCCACGGGGCCGTGATGGAGCCATTGCCAAAGCTGGGCGCGTGCGATTTCGGCGGTGGCGGCGTCTTCCATCAGGTGGTGGATCGGCACGCAGCCCTGGCCTTCCAGCCACGCGGCGGTGTAGCGCAGGCACACCTCCACGTTGTTGTCGAAGCCGCCACGGGTCACCGTGCCGTTCGCCGGCGCGATCAGTGCATCGCGTTTCGCGATCAAGTCATCGCGGGTCACGTGCAGCTGGTTCGGTGTCGGCATGTGTTCGTCGAAGATCGCCATGGCGACGGGGACCAGCGCGGGGTGGGCTACCCACGTGCCGTCGTGCCCTGCCGTGACTTCGCGGAGCTTGTCGGCGCGCACCTTGGCCATCGCGGCGTCGTTCGCTTCGTCATCGCCGCGAATCGGGATCTGCGCTGCCATGCCACCCATGGCGAAGGCACCGCGGCGGTGGCAGGTCTTGATGAGCAGCTCTGAGTACGCCTTCAGGAACGGCACGGTCATCACCACCTGGCCGCGTTCGGGAAGGAGCCGGTCGGCATGTGCGCGGAACGTTTTCAGGTACGAAAAGATGTAGTCCCAGCGGCCGCAGTTGAGGCCGACAACGCGCGTGCGTAACGCGTGCAGGATCTCGTCCATCTGGAACACGGCCGGAAGGGTCTCGATCAGCACCGTTGCCTTCATGCAACCACGCGGAAGAGCGAGCGCCTCCTCGGCATGCGCCATGACGTCGTCCCACAGCGCGGCTTCTTCCATCGACTGCAGCTTGGGCAGGTAGAAGTACGGGCCGCGATCCTGTGCGAAGAGCGCGGCAGCGTTGTGGAAGGCGAACAAGCCGAAGTCCAGCAGCGAGCCACTGAGGACATCGCCATCCACTTCGACATGGCGTTCGGGAAGGTGCCAGCCACGCGGGCGCACCACGAGCACGGCCGGGTTCTCTCCCACGCTGTAGCGCTTGCCTTCGGCGTTGGTGAACTCGATGGTCCCTTCGACGGCATCGCGCAGGTTGCGCTGACCTTCCACCTGGTTCGTCCAGGTCGGGGCGCTCGAATCCTCGAAGTCGGCCATGAACACCTTCGCACCCGAGTTCAGCGCGTTGATGATCATCTTGCGTTCCACGGGGCCGGTGATTTCCACGCGGCGGTCCTGCAACACGGCGGGGATGTCGCCGACCTTCCATTCGCCGTCGCGAATCGCCTGGGTGTCCGTACGGAAATCCGGGAGCTCGCCGGCGTCGTAGCGCAGCTGCCGGGCAGTGCGCTCTGCCAGCAGGGCGAGACGGCGGCTATCGAAGCGGCGGTGCAGGTCGGCTACGAAAGCCAACGCGGCCGGGGTAAGGACGTCAGCGAATGCTTCGTCGGCCCCGTGCAGGCTGACGCCAGCGAGGGGATTGATGACGCTCTTGGGAACGGCCATGGGTGCTGCCTCCAGCTACGGGTCTGGAGTTCACGCTACGGCCGATAGCATCATGTTGACAAAGCATATGTTTCAATTCATATCATTAATAACGCTAATGCCGAATTTAGATAACTGTTTTTGTTGAGGAAAAATCAGTGGTCCGCAAGCTGAATGCGCCGAAGAAAGCTTCGCCACGCACCAAGGGGGGCCGAGTAGCGGCTTCGGCCGACGACCCGTCGGGCCGCTTCTACTACAAGGGCAACCGCCTCAAGCAGCTGCGGGCGTTCGTCTACATCACCCGCCTCGGCACGCTCAGCCGGGCGGCGGAAGCCCTGTTTCTGTCTCAGCCCTCTGTGAGCCTGCAGCTGCAAGCGCTCGAGCGGGAGCTAGGCATGCCTCTGGTTGAACGGACCCGCCGGCGCATCACCCTGACGGATGCCGGCGAGGCCCTGTACGAAATGGCCCGGCCGCTCGTCGAGGGCTTTGAAAACCTCGATCGGGAATTCCTGGCGAAGACACGCGGCAAACAATCCGGTCGCCTGACAGTGGCCGCGGGTGCCTCGACCATCCAGTACCTGCTGCCCGATCTGGTGAAGGCCTACCGCGAGCGCTACCCCGACGTGCACCTCCAGCTCGCCAACGTCACCGGGAAGGACGGCATGGCGTTGTTGCGCGCGGACGAAGCCGATATCGCCATTGGCTCCATGCTCGACGTGCCTAACGACATCGCCTGGGCACCGGTCTACCACTACGACCCGATGCTGATCATGCCACCGGATCATCCGCTGGCTTCGCACGAGACCATCCGGCTCGAAGATCTTTCACCCTACGGCTTGATTCTTCCACCACAGCGCCTGACCACGTTCCGCCTCGTCGACATGGTGTTCCAGCAGCGCCGAGTTCCCTATACGGTCGCCATCGAAGTCGGCGGCTGGGACGTGATCAAGCAATACGTCGCGATGGGCCTCGGCATTTCGATCGTCACTGGCATCTGCATCACCGATGCGGACCGCGAGCGCCTCGTGGTGCGGAACCTGCGGCAGTACTTCCCGCAGCGGAGCTACGGCGTGGTGATGCGGAAGGGTAAGTTCCTCAGCCCGGAGGCGCGTGCGTTTATCGACCTCATCAAGCCGGGTTTGCTGACGCATCGGGATTACGATGAGTCGGGGCATTCAGAGCGGTGACCCACGTCATGCCCATTTGCTGAAGGCAGGCGCGCGGCGGTGGAGTGTGGCGGTGCTTTCCAGCCATTGCGCGAATTGCACCATCGTCTTGTAGTACGCGGCACACCCAGAGCCCGGTACATAGCGTTCAAAGCCTGCGGTGAATGCAGCGGCCGATTCCATGGATTTCACCAGATCGAACGGCTCATCGCTATCTAACCTGGCGTATGGCTTGCGAATCATGTCCAGCTCCATTTTCTGGCTCGCTGAGATCGCACCGTCGCGATGTAGTGCCGACGCGAGAGCTTTGAGCTCGCTCGGTCGAACTTGCCTGGGATTCAGTCGATCCACGCGAGCGCGCGATGCTGTCGAGAGCTTTCCATAAATCGGCGGCGATTTTGCATACATCGAAGGGAACGAAGATCGCATACGAGAGTCCTCCATCTCCGTAGATCCTCGCCCGAATCGTCATCGTTGAACGTAGGCTTTTTACTCCGTGGCCTGTAGGACTTTTCATTGCCTCGCTTTGCGGCTTCAGCGGGCGAGGATGAAATGCGTGTCAGGTTTCGCCTCGATATCCGCGATCACGGTGCACCGTGCCCATCAGGTACGTACCGTTCTCCTTGTCCATCAACCAAGGAGTGAGCATGCGTGCGCTTATTACAGTCTTAGCCCTGACCATGAGCATTGTCACCGCGAGCACCGCAGTGGCACGTTGCCGCGCGTATACGAATCGGCTCAGCTACACCGGGAAGCTGGCCATCGGCGAAGCCAGACTCGTCACCGAGTGGAAGAGCCCTTGCGAGGGCGCGATCAATGCCTCGGCGGCGAAGGGCCGTTTGACGCTTCTCGTTTTCGAGAACGGCGTCTGGCAGAAGGTGAAAGAAGGCATATCCACGATCGTGCCTGTCGCCCCCGCAGGAACCTACAGGCTCGTAGTCACTAACCCTTACGGCATACCCTCGGACTATGCCGTCAGCGTCAAGTACGGCCGAGGTTGATCACGCGTCCCGATGCTTCCCGTGATAACCCACGAACATGGCGCGGATGCGCGCCATGTCGGCTTCGGGGTCGTCCGTGGTGTGCACGAGCGGCCCGAGCGTGAAGGACTTTGTCGGGTAGTCGATGAAGACGGGGAGGATCGGCACATTCGCCGCGCGCGCGATGCGCAGGAAGCCGGACTTCCACTGCTTCACCGGCTTGCGCGTGCCCTCGGGCGCAATGCCCAGCCAGAGCTTATCGCTCGCGGCGAAGCGGGCAACCATTTGCTCGACTACATTGGTGGCTGCCTTGCGATCGATCGGAATCAGGCGCATCCAGCGGAGGATGGGGCCGAAGAAGCCATCGAAGGCTTCACGCTTGATCATCACGCCCAGATCAAGACGGACAGCCTGCATGATCAGCAGGCCGTAGACGCCATCCCAATACGAGGAGTGCGGTGCGCCGATGACCACAAGCTTCTTCTCGTTCGGCATGGTGCCGACGAAGTGCCAGCCGGTGCGTTTGATCGCCCAGCGGCAAAACCGGCGGAACCGGGTGTCGGGTAGCCGCGGAATGTTCGGCGCGAGATCGGTAGGCACGCCGTTCATTCGCGGCTCCAGTCACGCGAGCGCGTCTTCTTGGTCTGGCTACGCTGGGACTTGCCGGCGAGGCGGCGCTCTTTCGAGGCGCGGGTAGGCTTCGTTGCCACCCGCTTCTTCGCCACGAGGGTCGCGGCGTGGATGATCTCAACCAGCCGCTCGCGCGCATCGTCGCGGTTACGGGCCTGGTCACGGAAGCGGCGGGCCTGGATGACCAGGGTGCCCGCATCCGTCATCCGCCGGTCGCTCTTGGCGAGCAGCCGCTCGCGCACGGCCTCGGGCAGCGACGGCGAGTTGGCGACGTCGAATCGGAGTTCCACCGCACTCTCCGTGCGGTTGACGTGCTGCCCGCCTGGGCCGTCGGCACGCGTAAAGCGCTCGATCAACTCGGAGTCGGGGATGGCGATGGAGGGGGTGACGATAAGCATGACGGCGCAAATTCTAGCAGCGTGCGGCAAAACGTCATGACGCGGCGCAATCCGTAACGGCGATGCCTAGCCGGTGGAGGTGTGCTCTACGGCGGAAAGCGCCTCTTCCCATCCAAACCGCGCAGCGATGGCCAGCCACGTGGCATCGAGCCCCGCCTCGATCGCCAGGGGCGCGCCCGTCACCGGGTGGGTGAACGTCAGCCGCTGCGCATGCAGAAGCAAGCGGTGGGAGCTGAAGTGCTGCTTGAACAGGCGGTTGTGGTCGCCGCGGCCGTGCTGGCTGTCGCCGACGATCGGGTGATGGATATGCGCGAAGTGCTTGCGGATCTGGCGGAAACGCCCGGTACGCGGTTCGGCCACGACCAAGGCGTAGCGCTGCTTGTCGTAGCGGCCCAGCGGGATATCCACTTCGACAGTAGCCAGGCGGCGGTAGTCGGTCGTCGCATCGCGACGGGGCCCGGTATCGCGTGAGCCCGGTAGCGGGTAATCCACCGTGCCTTCTTCAGGCTCCGGCCAACCACGCACCACCGCGAGGTAGCGCTTGCTCACCGTGCGGCCCATGAACTGTTCGCCGAGCTGGCTGGCGACTTCGGAAGAGCGCGCCACGAGCAAGACACCCGACGTCGCGCGGTCCAGCCGGTGCGCCAGATGCAGACGGCCTTCGACCTGCTCGCGGAGCAGGTCGATCAGGAACGCATCGTCAGGCCCGACGAACTTGGAACGATGCACCGCCAGGTTGGCGGGCTTGTTGACGGCGACGATGTCGTCGTCCTGGTAAAGGATCTCAAGCACGGTCGGCAGACTCAGGGATGGCGCCGCGGCCAGCCCGCGATGAAGGCGACCACACCCAGTACAGCGGCCACGGCCGCAGGCCACATGCCCCGCGGTGCCAGCGTGCCGACCAGCGCGGCGCAGATGAGCAGCGACGAGCCAAGCATGCCGAAGGCCAGCAGCCGGCGCGTGCGCCGAGCCTCGTCCTGCGCCAGTACCAGCGCGCGAGGGTCGGCGATCTCACGGCGTTCGCCGCTCGCCACCTGGCGCAGCGCATCGCGCACCAGTTCAGGCACGCGCGGCGCGGTGTGGATCCACTCCGGCAGCCGACGGCGCACGTCGCGCAGCGTGGCGCGCACGCTGTAGCGCTCGCGCAGGATCCGCCGCAGCACCGGATGGGCGACAGCCCAGATATCGATCTCGGGATCGAGCATGCGTCCGACGCCTTCGATATTGAGCAGGGTCTTTTGCAGCAGGATCAGCTGGGGCTGCAGGGTCAGCTCGAAACGGCGCGCGGTCTGGAACAGCTTCACCACCAGTTCGGCGATGGAGATCTGCGAAAGCGGGCGGGTGAAGTACGGCTCGCACACCGTGCGCACCGCGGCTTCCAGTTCATCCAGGCGAATCGTCGACGGCATCCACCCCGCCGCGACGTGTAGCTGCGCGATGCGGGCATAGTCGCGCTCGAACAGCGCGATGAAGTTCTCGGCCAGCCAGTACTGGTCGGCTTCGGGCAACGAACCCATGATGCCGAAATCGAGCGCGATGAAACGCGGCTCGTCGACCCGCGCGGTGTCCACCCAGATGTTGCCCGGGTGCGCATCGGCGTGGAAGAAGTTGTCGCGGAACACCTGTTCGTAGAAGAGACGCACGCCCTTTTCAGCGAGGTGCTTGCGGTCGAGGCCGGCCGCATCGATCGCGGCGATATCGTCGGCACTCACGCCACGCACGCGCTCCAGCGTGAGCGCGCGCTCGGTGCTCAGATCCCAGATGACCTCGGGCACGTAAAGATCGATACCGCTGGCGAAGTTGCGACGGAGCAGGCTGGCGCTGGCGCCTTCGCGCTGCAGGTCCAGCTCGTTGTCGAGCATCTTCTCCACTTCCGCCACCACTTCGAGCGGGCGGATCTTGTCGGCATTGGGGTGCCAGCGCTGGGCGAGTTCACCGAGCGAGTGCAGCAGGTCGATGTCGCGTGCGATGCGCTTGTCGATGCCGGGGCGCAACACCTTGACCACCACCTCACGGCCATCGTGCATCGTGGCGGCGTGCACCTGGGCGATGGATGCCGATGCGAGCGGTGTTTCGTCGAACTGGGCAAACAGCGTCGCCACCGGCGCCTTCAGCTCGCGCTCGATGATCGCGCGGGCCTCGGCACCGGGGAACGGTGGCACCTGGTCCTGGAGCAGGGCCAGCTCGTCGGCGACATCCGCCGGGACAAGGTCGCGGCGAGTGGACAGTACCTGGCCGGCTTTCACGAAGATCGGGCCCAGCTCGGTCATCGCCAGGCGCAGGCGCGCGCCGCGAGGGAGGTTCCGAACGTCGGCCGGTGCTTTCGGGAAGAACAGGCGCACCATCTTCAAAGGACGGAACAGATGCGCGCCATCGACCAGTTCATCGAGCTGGTACTTGAGCAGGATGGCGGCAACGCGCAGCAGGCGCGGGGCGAGACGAAGCGGCGTCATGCGCCGGTCCCCTTGCGTGCACGCTCAAGGCGGGTGAGGCGTGCCTCAAGCCGCTCAGTGCGTTCGCGCAGGGCATCCACGCCATCGAGGAAGGCTTCCACTTCACCCGGGGCCACGGCCACGCGGCCTTCGTCGCGGAGCCAGTCGGCGCCGTCTTCCACCAGGTGCTTACCGGATTCGCGCGCATGGGCCAGGCCCTCGCGCAATGCCTTGGCCAGGGCCACGCCGAGCGTGTCGCCGAAGGTCTTCGCGAAGGCTTCTTCCACATCCGGGGCGTACTGGCTGGCCAGCCGTTCCAGGCGGCGGGCCAGTTCGGCGTCGCCGGCGATATCGACCTTGCCCGGGGCTACGCCATCGTCATCGCGGCGTAGGGCCATGGCCAGCAGGCTGCCCGGCGAGGCGGTGACGCGCAGGCTGCCACCGTCTTCCGGCGGCCCGACGCGCAGGCGGCCCTTCTCCACGGTGATGCGCAGGGCCAGCTCCGGCCCGCTCAGGTGCACCTGCACGCTACGGCCATCGAGCACATCGAGGCGGGCGCGGGTGTCCGGATCGAGATCGACGGCACGGTTAAGCGCGGCCTCCATGGCGCGGCCGGCAAGGACGCGCAGGGGGCGGGGCAGGAAGCGATTGGGGCCAGCGTCGGCCGGGGAGCGGTCGGGGGTCATCCCACGATTGTAGCCCGTGGCTATCTAGCCGACGTATCCAGGATGTCGCGCCTAGCCCGCACCGTCGAAGCCGGCCTGCCGCCAGGCTTCGAATACCGCCACGGCCACCGCGTTGGAAAGGTTGAGGCTGCGGTTGCCCGGCCGCATGGGCAGGCGGATCCGCTGGGGCTCCGGGATGGCATCGAGCACATCGTCCGGCAGGCCGGCGGTCTCGCAGCCGAACAACAACGCATCACCTTCGGCGTAGGTGACCTCGGTATGCAGGTGCTTGCCCCGGGTGGAGAAAGCGAACACACGTGGCTGGCCCAGGGCGGCAAGGCAGGCATCGAGGCTATCGTGCACGGCCACGCTGGCGAACTCGTGGTAGTCCAGGCCCGCGCGCTTCAGCCGGGTATCGTCCAGCTCGAAGCCCAGGGGGCGGATGAGGTGCAGGCTCGCGCCGGTGTTGGCGCAAAGGCGGATGACGTTGCCCGTATTGGGCGGGATCTCGGGTCGGAACAGGATGACGTGGGGCATGCGCCCATTATGAGGCCGTGAGCGGGCAAACGATGCCATCCGGCGGCAGGGCGCAAGCCGGGGCCGTCACCATGCCCACCGCACCCGGGGCGACCTTCGCGTCGTGGGCCAGCTGTACCGGCTTGCCCTGGTAGGTGAGCATGTTGCCGAGGATCAGGCCGCAGACCAGCAGCGAGGCGACCAGCAGGCTACGCAGCACAAGCAGTTCGTGTTTCATGGCATCGGTTCCTTGGATGGGGCATCGCCCCGGGCATGGGTATTAAGGCAAACGCCGTGCCATGTGGTCAGAGCCGCCAATCAGCTGATTCGCATGAGGTTTGTCAGGTTGAACATGGTCGCCAAGGTGTCCGCGGACACGGCCACGCGCCCAGCGGACACCGTCCGGGCGTCCGTTGGGCCACGGATTGCGCCCGAAGGACTGCAACGGCTAGCCTCAGTGCGGTAACGGGCCACGAAGGCCCCAAGGAGCCGTGCATGAAGAAACGCCTCACCCTGCTGGCCGCAGGCATGATGACCTTCGTCGGTGCCGCCTCAGCGGCTTCCCCCTCCAGCGATACCATCCCCGATATCCCCTTCACCCGCTTCCAGTTGCCCAACGGTCTGACCGTCGTGGTGCACGAAGACCACAAGGCGCCAGTCGTTGCCGTCAGCGTCTGGTACCACGTGGGCTCGGCGGATGAGCCGGCCGGCAAGACGGGTTTCGCGCACCTCTTCGAGCACCTGATGTTCTCCGGCTCGGAGAACCACAAGGGCACCTACTTCCAGCCGTTCGAGCTGGCGGGCGCCACCGATCTGAACGGCACCACCTGGTTCGATCGCACCAATTATTTCGAAACCGTCCCGACCACCGCGGTCGACATGGCGCTGTGGATGGAATCCGATCGCATGGGCCATCTGCTCGGCGCCATCGGCCAGAAGGAGCTGGATACCCAGCGCGGCGTGGTGCAGAACGAAAAGCGCCAGGATGAAAACCGCCCCTACGGCCGCGTCGACGAAAACGTGCTGCTCAACACGTATCCGGCCAACCACGCTTACCACCACGACACCATCGGCTCCATGGCCGACCTGGATGCGGCCTCGCTCGCCGACGTGAAGAAGTGGTTCCACGATTACTACGGCGCGGCCAACACCACGGTCGTGCTCGCTGGCGATATCACGGTGGCGCAGGCGAAGGAAAAGGTCGCGAAGTACTTCGGCGACATCCCCGCCGGCCCGCCGGTGCCGCGCCAGCAGGCGTGGATCACGCCGCTGGAAAAGAACACCACCGCCGTCCAGCACGACCAGGTCGCGCAGACGCGCATCGTCCGCACCTGGATCGCGCCGCAGCTCGGCACGGATGATTCGGTCAGCCTCGATCTCGCCACCACGGTGCTTGGCGGTGGCAAGACCTCGCGCCTGTACCAGCGCCTCGTCTATCAGGACAAGCTCGCCGATGACGTTAGCGTCGCCATCGCGCCGTTCGCCCTGGCCAGCCAGGTGCAGCTCACGGTCGATGTGAAGAAGGGCGTCGACGAGAAGAAGGTCGACGCCGCGATCGCCGACGTGTGGAAGGACTTCCTCGCGAAGGGCCCGACGGAAGACGAACTCGCCCGTGCGAAGACCATCAACCGTGCCGCCTTCGTGCGCGGCCTCGAAAAGGTCGGTGGCCGTGGCGCTGGCAAGGCCACCATCCTCGCCGAGGGCCAGGTGTACCAGAACGATCCGGGTGCCTATAAGAAGGACCTGGAGCGCGCGCAGGCCGCCACGGTGGCCTCGGTGCTCGCGTCGTCCAAGGCATGGCTGGGCAAGGGCAGCTACACGCTGACCGTGTTGCCGGCCCCGCCGGGCTTCGATCCGGCCGCTGAAGACAAGGCGGTGAAGGGCCTCGCGGACGCCACCGGCCGCCCGGCGGCGGTCATGCCGGCGGCAAAGACCTACACCACCGACAAGTCCACGGTGGATCGCGCGTCGGGCGTGCCCTCCGTCACGACCTTCCCCGACCTCACCTTCCCGAAACTGCAGCGCGGCAAGCTGAAGAACGGCATCGAAGTGGTCCTGGCCGAGCGCCACACCATCCCGGTGACCCAGGTGCAGTTGCTGTTCAACGGCGGCTACGCGGCGGACGAGGGCCGCAAGCTCGGCACCGCGAGCTTTACGTCGCAGTTGCTCGAAGAAAGCACCAAGTCGCTGGACTCGGTCGAGATCGCACGCCGCAAGCAGCGCCTCGGCGCTATCGTGGGGGCGGGTTGCGCGCTGGATACCTGCAGCGTGTCGCTGAATGCGTTGAACACCGACCTGCGTCCGTCGCTGGACCTCTTCGCCGATGTGGTCCGCAACCCGGCGTTCAAGGCCGAGGATATCGAGCGCGTGCGTGGCCAGTGGATCGCAGGCATCCAGCAGGAGAAGACCGAGCCCGAGGGCATGGCGCTGCGTACCTTGCCGCCGCTGCTCTTCGGCAAGAACCATCCGTACGGCATCCCGTTCACCGGTAGCGGCACCGAGAAGGCCATCGCCTCGCTCACCGCCGCTGACCTGACGGCCTTCCAGCACGACTACCTGCGGCCCGACAACGCGCGCATCCTCGTCGCTGGCGACACCACGCTCGCCGAGATCCTGCCGCAGCTCGATGCAGTGTTCGGCGACTGGACGCCGCCGGCCACGCCGGTGCCGAAGCGCAACGTCGGCGAAGTGGCTATCCAGCCGAAGCCGCGCGTGTACCTGATCAACCGCACCGATGCGTCGCAGTCGCTGATTCTCGCCGGCCTTATCGCGCCGTCGACCAAGGCGAAGGATGCGCTGCCGCTCGGCATCGCCAACGGTGCGTTCGGCGGCAGCTTCACCTCGCGCCTCAACATGAACCTGCGCGAAGACAAGCGTTGGGCCTATGGCGCCGGCAGCTTCCTGCTCGATGCCCAGGGCCAGCGGCCGATCCTGTTCTACGCACCGGTCCAGACCGACAAGACGGCCGAGTCGGCTGCGGAGATTCTCAAGGAGTCGCGTGCCGTCATCGGTGACAAGCCGCTGACCGCCGATGAAATCGCCAAGATCCGTTCGCAGCGCGTGCGTGCCCTGCCGGGCAGCTTCGAAACGACCTCGGCGGTGCTCGGTGCGATGAATGGCATCCTCATCTACGACCGCCCGGACGACTACGTGCAGACGCTGAAGCAGCGTGTGGACGCGGTGGACCAGAAGTCGGCAGAGGCCGCACTGTCCGCGGTGCTGAAGCCGGACGCGTTCACCTGGGTCATCATCGGCGACCTGCGCAAGATCGAAGCACCGGTGCGTGCCCTGAACCTGGGTGAGGTGCACGTCATCGACGCCGACGGCAACCCGGTGAAGGCCGCGAAACCGGCTGGCAAGTGACTGATCGCGAAGGCGCGCTGAGGATTCTCATCGCGCCTTCGCTTCGCACGGGCTAGCATTGCCCCGTAACGCGACCCCTCCGGAGCCACCCATGCGTAAAGCCGTCCTTCTTCTTATCCCCCTCGCCACCTTCGCGCTCAGTGCGTGCGACTGGGGCATCAAGCTCGACGACAAGGCGCGTAACGTGCGCACGGCGTGGAACGGTGATGTCGGCCAGTGCAAGGAACAGGGCAAGGTCAGCGTCTCGGTCACCAGCCGCGTCGGCCCCGTCGATCGCAGCGACCTGAAGGTGCGCGACGAGCTCGAAGTGCTTGCCCGCAACGAAGCCGCCAAGCTCGGCGCCGATACCGTGAAGCCGCTCGGCGAACCGCGCGACGGCTCGCAGGACTGGGGTGCTTACACCTGTGGCAGCCGCGTCGTCGGCCCGCAGGGCAACAACCCGCCGCCTCCGCCCCCGCCGCAGAACGGCACGCCGCAGGCCGGCTTCGAGACCGTGCCGCTCAAGAACTGAGTCACAGCATGCGCACCCCTTCGCCCGCACGCGCGGCGAAGGTGGTGGCCACCCAGTCGATGAACACCCGAACCCGCGGCGAAAGCTGCCGGTTATGCGGGTACAACAGGGACACCGGCGTCTCGGTCGGTGGGTAGGCCGGCAACACTTCCACCAGCCGGCCTTCGGCGATATCGCGGATCGCGTTGTAGTACGGCACCTGGATCATGCCGAGGCCGAGCAGCGCGAGCGCCTTGTTGGTTTCCGCGCCGGTCACGGACACGACGGAAGGCAGCTGCACCGTCCGCACCTGGCCATCCTCGACGAACTCCAGCGGCAACGTGCCGCCCGTGGCACTCGAGAAGAATCCGATGGCCTGGTGGCCGTCGAGGTCATCGGGCGTGCGCGGCGTACCGTGGCGCTCGAGATAGGCGGGGCTGGCGAGGGTGACCTCGCGCAACATCGCCAGCCGCCGGCCGGCCATGCTGCTATCGGCCAGGTCGCCCGCCCGCAGCACGCAATCCACGCCCTCGCGGACCAGGTCGACCCAGCGGTCGCCCTCGCCGATATGCACGTGCAGCCCGGGGTAACGGGCCAGGAAATCCGGCAGCGCGGGCAGCACGAAGGTGCGGGCCAGGATCCCGTGCATGTCTACCCGGAGCAGCCCGGTCGGCCGGGCATCGGTGAACGCCGCTTCGGCATCTTCCACATCAGCCAGGATCGCCACGCAACGGCGGTGGTAGGCCTCGCCATCCAGGGTGGGCGTGACCGTACGCGTGGTGCGCTGGAGCAGGCGCACGCCCAGGCGCGTTTCGAGCCGTTTGATCGCTTGAGTCACCGTGGATCGGGGCAGGTCCAGGTCCGCCGCGGCGGCCGTGAAGCTGCGCCGTTCCACGATCCGGACGAAGAGCCGCATGGTGTCGAAGCGGTCCATGGACATGGCTTTGTTCCATTGAATGGAATAGTGATGCCCAATCTACCCTGATTATCCGTGGCGCTACAACGCGCATGCTTCTCGTCGCCCGGCACTGTCGCCGGATCCGGAGAATCGAGATGAACGAGCAAGCGAACACCAAGGTTGCGATCGTCACGGGCGCCTCGCGGGGTATCGGCGCAGCGGTGGCCAAGCGGTTGGCGAGTGACGGCTTCACCGTCGTTGTGAACTACGCGGGCAATGCGAAGGCCGCCGAGGAAGTGGTCGGCGAGATCACGGCTGCTGGCGGCAAGGCGATCAGTGCGCAGGCTGATGTCTCCAAGCCGGCTGACGCGCGCCGTCTGTTCGACCAGGCCACAGAGGTTTACGGCGGCGTGGATGTGCTGGTGAACAATGCTGGCGTCATGGCCCTCGCCAATGTCGCTGATCTGACGGACGAAGACTTTGATCGCCTCTTCGACATCAACGTGAAGGGCAGCTACAACACCATGCGCGAAGCCGCGAAGCGTCTGCGCCATGGCGGCCGCATCATCAACTTCTCGTCGAGCGTGGTGGGGTTGCTGCAGCCGGGGTATGCGCCTTATGCCGCGACCAAGGCCGCGATTGAAGCCACCACGATGGTGCTGGCGCGTGAGCTGCGTGGCCGCGAGATCACCGTGAATGCGGTGGCTCCCGGTCCGACCGCTACGGATCTCTTCCTCACCGGCAAGTCCGATGAACTGATCGATCGTCTCGCCAAGCTGGCGCCGCTTGAGCGCCTGGGTACGCCGGATGACATCGCTGCCGCGGTGGCCTTCCTCGCTGGCTCGGACGGTGCCTGGATCAATGGCCAGGTCCTGCGTGCCAACGGCGGCATCATCTGATTCGCGTCCCCTTCGCAAAGGAGCATCTTCCATGAAACAGACCATTCTGATCACGGGCGCTTCCAGCGGCTTCGGCCTGCTCACGGCACGCGCCCTGGCCGACGCTGGCCACACCGTTTACGCCAGCATGCGCGATATCGCCGGCCGCAATGCGCAGCAGGCCGAGGCCGTGCTCGCCGAAGCGCGCGAGCGCAAAGTTGATCTGCGCGTTGTCGAACTCGATGTCACGTCCGATGCTTCGGCGCAGGCGGCCATCGATACGGTGCTGCGTGAAGCGGGCCGCCTCGACGTGCTCGTGCACAATGCCGGCCACATGGTGTTCGGCCCGGCAGAGGCGTTCACGGCGGAACAATACGCCCAGCTGTACGACGTCAACGTGCTTGGCACGCAGCGGGTCAATCGCGCCGCGCTGCCGGTCATGCGCAAGCAGGGCAAGGGCTTGCTGCTCTGGGTCTCGTCGAGCAGCACGCGCGGTGGTACGCCGCCGTTCCTCGCACCGTACTTCGCAGCGAAGGCCGCCATGGATTCGCTCGCGGTGAGCTACGCCGGTGAGCTCACGAAGTGGGGCATCGAAACCTCGATCATGGTGCCTGGTGCGTTTACCAAGGGCACGAACCACTTCCTCCACGCGGGCAAGCCTTCCGATGCCGCGATCGAAGCGGCCTACATGGAAGGCCCGTATGCAGGCATGCCAGACCGCATCCTCAAGGGTCTTGCCGCACTCGAGCCCGCAGATGCCGACGCCGCCGTCGTCGCCACGAAGATCGTGGAAGTGGTCGACATGCCCTTCGGCAAGCGTCCGTTCCGCGTTCACGTCGACCCCTCGCAGGACGGCGCGGAGATCGTCAATGGTGTGGCCGACCGCGTGCGTCGCGAGCTGTTCTACCGCGCAGGCATCGACGAGCTGCTCGCGCCGGTGGTGTGAAGCTCCCCATGCCGACGAGCAATGGCCAGACAGAGGCACGCCTAAAGCGGGCGTGCCTCTGTCTGATGGCGCTTGGAAAGCCGCGTGAGTGCCACCTGGCTAACCATCGGTTGCATCGCCATTCGTAACTTAAAGTTCATTGGCTAAGGGCTAGTCGAACACCTAGATTCCCGCGATCACACGCAGTGCGATGACACCATGCCTCATGCATTGACCGCCCAGATCGTGCTCCCCCAACTCGAGCTGCTCGACAGAGGAAGGCAGATCGCGTTCGGTATCTTCATGCTTGAACGCGCGATGCCGCTACTCATGCAGTTCCAGAAGGAGGTGGGGTGGACAGGCGGGGGTGGCCTGGTCCGTGCGGCCCTGGCGCAAGTATGGGCCGCACTCGAGGCGGATGATGATCGATACCTCCGCTTCCTTACCGAAGACCACTGTGACCGGGCACTGCCCGATTCGGAAGACTTCGGACCCTATGTCTCTGCCGCGATCGATACGGTCGATATGGCCTGCAATCTTCTCGCGTTCCTGGAGAGCGGCGATACGGCAGGCTTAGTGGAGTGCGTGGAGCGCCGACAGGATACGGTCTGGATGATGCTTCCTGATGAATTCATCGGTAGTGAAGTGTCGCATCCCTTTGTAACCGAGGAGGTAGCCTTCCTGGAGAGCGACCTCTCGGCGCTTCAGAGCGCACCTGTCAAAAGGAGCGAGCTTGTGACATGGGTGCTGGAACGCATCGACACGCAAGGATACCGAGCGTTGCGGTTACCGTGATCCCGTCGAATGCGCGTCGCCGGCTGGTCGATGAGAATGACCCGCGAGCGGCAATCAATGGGCTCCAGCATGCCACTGAGCCTGATCAGAAGGAGGCCGGGTCGTGAGAGTCCTGTTTGACAAGCTTTGCATCATGGCGATGATCGCCGGCGCGACCATGGCTTTCGGTGGGTGGCCCGGCCAGGCTTGGGCGTACGATGTCCCCAAGCGCACGCTCGAAGAGCGCGTGCGCCTGGCGGATCTCGTGGCAGTCGTGTCGATCAAAGATCTGGATGAAGCCCGGGGAATGCAGCCGCAGCTCGCAACACTTGCCATCGCCACTCTGCTGAAAGGACATGCTGGGCCGACCGTCCGCATGGTATTTCACGAGGGAATCGCTGAACTTGATCCTGAATGTTGCGAGCTGGGCAAGACCTATTTCGTCATGTTGAGGCGCAATGCAAACGGGAGCTACTCGAGTGTGGATGGGCCGTACGGTGTGTTCGAGGTAAACGCGCGCGTTTTACCTGTCCGTCAGGGCGCGTAGCGAGTAAAGACGAGATCGTGATCCTTTACGTTCGCCTTGTGGCAGCCGAGGCACGACTGGTGCTGGGCGAGGTCGGCGGGTTTGCCGTTGATGAAACGACCGAAGCCCCAGCCGCCTGAGGCAGCGTACTTCTTCGAGTCTTTCACCATGACCTGCACCGTGGTGGCCGCGCCGGGCACGTAGGCCGGCGCGAACTCCTTCGACTGCACGTGCTTCCAGGCCAGCTTGACCAGCACCGAGCCGTCCGGGAACGGAAGGGTGCCGTCGCGATAGGCCTTCACGGCGATATCGTTGCCCACGACCACGCGGAGCTCATCGAGCGGCGGTGATTCATGCGCTGGCGCGATGAACTCCCAATGCCGGTAGCCCTCCGGAACCGTCACGCCGTAGATGGGTGACTTCTCCGCTTGGTTATCGGCGCTCGCGGCCAGGGTCGCCGCCGTGGCGAACGCCCCGGCGGCGATGGCAAACAGCGCGATCAGCGGGCGGTTCATGCCAGCTTGTCCACGTCGATGATCGCCTGCGCAAAGTCCTTCGGCGCTTCCTGCGGCAGGTTGTGGCCGATGCCGCCGCTGATCGTGCGGTGCGAGTACTTGCCGGTGAATTTCGAAGCGTACGCCGCAGGCTCCGGATGTGGCGCGCCGTTCGCATCGCCTTCCATCGTGATAGTCGGCACGGTGATCACTGGCGCCGTTGCCAGCTTCGCTTCGATCGCGTCGTACTTCGCCTCGCCTTCTGCGAGCCCCATGCGCCAGCGGTAGTTGTGGATCACCAGCGCCACATGATCCGGGTTATCGAACGCGGCCGCGCTGCGATCATACGTCGCGTCGTCAAAGTCCCACTTCGGCGAGGCAAGCTTCCAGATCAGCTTGTTGAAGTCATGGCGGTTCGCGTCGTACCCCTCGCGGCCGCGTTCGGTCGCGAAGTAGAACTGGTACCACCACTGCAGCTCAGCCTTCGGCGGCAGCGGCTTCTTGCCCGCTTCCTGGCTACCGATGAGATAGCCGCTGACCGCGACCAGCGCCTTCACGCGCTCCGGCCACACGGCCGCGACGATATCCGCCGTACGGCCGCCCCAGTCGTACCCGCCGAAGGTGGCCTTCTTGATCTTCAACGCGTCCATCAGGTCGATGATGTCGGTTGCCAGCGCAGCCGGCTGGGCGTTGCGCGGGGTAGCGGCATCGACGATGCGCGTGCTGCCATAACCGCGCAGGTACGGGATCACCACGCGGTAGCCCTTCGCCACGAGGATCGGCGCGACTTCCGCGAAGCTGTAGATGTCATACGGCCAGCCGTGCAGAAGCATCACCACGGGGCCCTTGGCGGGGCCCATATCCACATAGCCGACATCGAGCGCGCCGGCGCGGATCTGCTTTAGCGGGGGGAACGCTGCCGTGCCGCTGGATGACGCAGCGGCGCCCGCGCCACCACCTGACGTTGCGGGTGCGGCGCTAGCCATGCTGGTGAGCCCGAGCTGGCCCGCGGCCATGGCCATGGCGCTTACGCCGAGGAAGCGGCGACGGGTGAAGTTGTGTTCTGAGGACATGGGGAAGTCTCCGTTAACGCAGGGTCTTGAAGGCGGCGCGGATCTCTTCGACGAAGAGCTGGGGCTGTTCCCACGCGGCGAAATGGCCGCCCTTGTCGACTTCGTGGAAGTAATAGAGCGACGGGTAGGCGCGTTGCGCCCAGCTCTTCGGCGTGCGGTAGATCTCGTACGGGAATACGGTGATCGCTACCGGTACCTTGATGTCACGGGTCTTCTGCGCTTCGGCGCTGAAGTTGTTGTTATTGTTTTCCCAGTAGAAGCGCGACGCCGAGGCACTGGTGTTGGTCAGCCAGTAAAGGCTGATGTCGTCGAGCATTTCGTCGCGGGTGAGCACGCCATCGGGATGGCCGCGGTTATCGCTCCACTGCACGAACTTCTCGTACATCCAGGCGGCTTCACCGCTGGGCGAATCGGCGAGCGGGTAGCCGATGGTCTGCGGCCGCGTCACCATCATGGCGCCGTACGCCGCGTTGCGGCCGAAGAACTGGCTGAGCTCGTCGAATGCGCGCTTCTCATCCGGCGCGAGGCCTGCCGGCGCGGGGTCGCCGCCGAAGATCGGCTTCACCAGTTCGGGTGGGATCGCGGCCGGCATGTTCAGGTGGATGCCCAGCAAGCCCTGCGGCGCCTGGCGCGCGAGCGCATCGGAAATCACCGAGCCGTGGTCGCCACCCTGGGAGACGTAGCGCGTATAGCCCAGGCGATGCATCAGTGTATCCCACGCCTTCGCCACGCGATCCGGACCCCAGCCCGTGCCCTTGGGCTTGCCGGAGAAGCCGTAGCCCGGGATCGCGGGGATCACGACGTCGAACGCATCCTCCGCCTTCCCGCCATGCGCGGTCGGGTTCACCAGCGGATCGATCGTCTTCAGGAATTCGATCGGGGAGCCGGGCCAGCCGTGGGTGAGGATGAGCGGCAACGCGTTCGGGTTCTTCGAGCGCACGTGGATGAAATAGATATCCACGCCGTCGATCGTGGTGACGAACTGCGGCAGCGCATTGAGCTGTGCCTCGAACCGGCGCCAGTCGTAGCCCTTGCCCCAGTAGGTGACCAGGGCCTGCACCTTGGCGAGCTGGATGCCCTGTGAGTCGTCATTGACCGTTTCCTTGTCCGGCCAGCGCGTTCCCGCGATGCGGCGGTGCAGGTCCGCCAGGTCCTTATCGGAGACGTGGACGTGGTAAGGCCGGATCGACGTGTCGTCCGTGGCGGACGCGATGCTGGCGGTGCCCAGCAGGGCGAGGCCCAGCGCGAGGATGGCTGCACGCATTCGGTGTTCTCCATGGGGATGAAGAACGATCACAGCAGACGCCACGGGACGCGGCGATTGCACCTTGGTATCGACCATACCAACGTATCATGGCGCTGCAGGCCCCGCATCGACACCTAAGTATCATGGGCACCACATGTGGCAGGGCGCATGCTTGGCGGCCGGTGCCTGTTACGGGCTGGAACGGTTGTCGATTCCTATCGTCTTTATCACGCCATAGGCGGATTCCGCCTCGTTCGCGCCGTTGATGGCGGAAGGCGCGGTAGCATGCCCGTGGAAGCCGTTCGGCGATGCCGGCCGCGGTGTTGAGGCGATACGGCGATCGTTCGATCGAGGAGGCCACCGTGATGCCACGGGCGTGTGAACAGACCAGCGTGCGCCGGCGCGTCACGGCACAGCCGGCGCTTCCCGTGGTTTACGTCGTGGACGATGACGTCTCCATCCGCGAATCGCTCGAAGCCCTGCTTCGCTTCGCGGGCTGGCGGCCGTTGCTCTTCGCCAGTGCCTCCGCGTTCCTTGACCATGTGCGGGAAGACGTACCGTGCTGCCTCGTGCTGGATATCAACATGCCTGGGCTGAGCGGACTCGAGCTGCAGCACCACGTCGCGGGCGACGCCCGGACGATGCCGATCATCTTCATTACCGGCTGCGGTGATGTCGCCATCACCGTGCGCGCCATGAAGGCCGGTGCCGTCGACTTCCTTACGAAGCCGTTCGACGCGGATGCGCTGCTTAGCGCTATTGCCGGCGCCATCGACACGAGCCGGAACGTGCTTGAGGCGCGCCGGGCCACGCGCCACCTTCGCGAAGCGTTCGAAGCGCTCACGACCCGTGAGCGCGAAGTCATGGCCATGGTGGTGGCGGGCAGCATGAACAAGCAGATCGCGGTGGACCTCGGCATCAGCGAGATCACGGTCAAGGCCCACCGCGGCAAGGTCATGCGCAAGATGCGCACGCGCTCGCTGGCCGAACTCGTGGCGATGGCCGCGATACTTCGCGACCATGCCTGAGCGCGAGCTCGCGCCTTAGGGCGAGCCGGGCCACATCCGGTTGACCCATGCTTCGTACGTAGCGACGCGCGTGGGCTCCGCTCCCATCTGCTTCGCCTTCACCACGCCGTAAAGATCGGTCTGTTCCGTGGTGCGGCGATAGTAAGGATCTTCGCGCATATAGAGACGGCCATCGCTCGCTACGCCGAGCGGCTCGCGCGTGGCATCCAGGCAATAACGGAAGCCCGAATAGGTCTCTGAATCGCCGAGCATCGTGTTGGCCGGATCGCAGCGACGCCACGCGGAGGCATCGGTCGAGGCGTACAGGCCGTTGAACTGCGCGATCGCACCATTGACGACTTCGAGCAAGAGACCCGGCTGGATGTTATCCAGGTAGCGGAACTTCGACGGCCATACACCCAGCAGCACGTCGTTATCCATGAACACCACCGGGCTGAGATGCTTCTCCGCCTGCGCGCGCCCGTAGCGGCCAATGTTGGCAACGAGGTCGGGCTGGCTCGGATCGTAGAGCGGCAGATCGTTGTGGACGTACTGCGCCGCCTTGATGCGTGCCTGGAGCAGGCGCGTGAAGTGTGTCGATTGCTCGTCGCGCGCGGTGGCATCTGCATCGCCCACGAGGTTGCCGAGGTACTCGTCGAAGCCGGTCAGGTACGGCCAGTCCATCGGGTAGTTCACCCAACCGCTCTGCGCACCGGCGTTCACCGTCATCTGCAACTGGTACCACTGGTTGGTGCGGTAGTAAGAGGCCGGCACCTGGCCTGCTTCCCAGCCAAGGATCAGGTCGCGCTTCGTCGAGCCATCGGGATTGAACTCGGTCTGGTAGAGCATGTGCGGTGCGAGGTAGAACGGCCCCGGCGTATTGAACGGCCAGCCGTGCGCCTCGCCACGGCCCTGCCACGCGCCGGTCTGCGTTTCGCGATCGCCGATGAAGTGGCGCTGGTCGCCTTCCAGGTGGAACGCCTGCGACCACTCCCACTGCTTCACTGCGGTCCAGTGCATCACGCTTGCCATGGCTCTTTCGATGAACGCTTCGTTGGTGAAGCCGGACGCCGGTGCGAGCGCCATGGTGGCGGTGGAAGCACGTGCCTGCAGGTGATCGGCGCCGACCTGTGCGCCATAGACGCCATTCCCCGCGATGTGGTTGCCGCGGCCGCCGCCGAGGAAGCCGTACGCCTCCCATCCAAACGCGGTGAAGCGCGTCTGGATGTCATCGCGGTCCGCTGCGGATAGCGTGGACCAGTCGCCGGTGGTGATCGGCGCGTGCGCCTGCAGCCACGCCGTGATGGCCTCATACTGCGCATCCGGCACGTACACGTGATCGCCGCTGCCGCTGAAACGCGCACCGTCGTGGAACGAGCCATCGGCCGCACCCGGCTCCCAGATATCGTCGGGATGAATCGTGGGCAGCCACGCGTTCCAGTCGGGGAATTGCAGCGGCACCGGCGTCTCGCGCACGTTAAGCGTCGCGGCCGGGTCCATGACGCGGTCGATATCCGCCTGTGTAAGCGGATCAGTCCCATCGGGTGCCTTACCGAACAATGCGCGCACCGCTTGCCGCGGCGTCGTCAGTACGGCTTCCAGGCCTGCGCCGGCGGCCCACTGCGTTTCGCAGCCGGTGCCCGTGCAATCGAGGCCCGGACCCGGCTGGTAGGGCGGGTTCCAAGGCCGGCCTTTTTCCGCATAGGGCACATCGCGTTGCGAATAGCGGATATACGCTGCGATCTGCTTGCCTTGTTTTGCTGTCAGGCCGTGGAACGCGGCACGCGTAGCGATCGCGTTGTTCGAATAGTTGAAGTACTGCAGGTCACGGCCATCTTCCGCGTGACAGGACGAACACGACGCATGCAGCGTGCGCGGCACGATGGGCGACTTGATGTTCTGGTCGGCGGCGTACCACAGCGTGCGGCCTGCATCGGCATCGGCCGACCATGCACTGCCGGCCGCTCGCTCGCGCTGAGGATCGGTGTGCACGATCGTGGTGTCGTCCGTGCGTTGGCCACCGTCGTTGCGGAATTGCAGGTCGAGTACGCGAAACCCATCGGTCTCGCCGTCGGTACCGTTGAAACGGAACTGCACGCGGTTCGCGCCCGCCGCCAGGCGACCACGGGTCGCGGCGTCGAGAGCGAGCGAAATGTGTGCGGTATACAGGCCACCATTGATGCCGCCATGCAGGCGTTCGGCCGGATCGAGCACGACGTGTGCGTCATCGATATCCACCCATGCCGCGGCATCGGTGCTGGCGGCGCCCAGAACGCGCACGCTGGCTTTCACCTTGGGTGGTGGCGCGTTTACGGCCTCGTATTCGGGTGCTCCATAGAAACCGCAGCGATGGCAGGTGAACCACAGGCTCGTCGTGGTGCCGGCTTGAGCGGCAGGCAGGTCGAGGGTCACCGTGCGCACCGTGGGGCTGGTGGGCAGGCCGGCGCCAAGCACCTCGATGGGCACGGTGACCGTGGCCGCGTTCGACGGCAGGGTGACGGCGGCGAGGCTGGCAACAGCGGCCAGGACGAGGGGGCGGGCGAGAGCCATCCGGAAGGCGCCAGGGCAGGGAAGGTGCGGCCGAGGCTAGGAACGGCTGGTGGGTTGGCATTGAACGTTTGTGCGAATGCGGAGAGGCGTCGCAAGAAACTGTGGCCTGCTTCTCATCCGGTGGGTAAGACCCCAGCGGTGCGGCATCACTGCCCGTGCGGCAAATTGACCCATTTTGTTGCTCTGCAACATAAATCGGCGCAGCCTTTTTCGGACCGACGTGGCGACCCTTGACCGGCGGGGGGCAAGGCGACGCGCCACGGCCGCACAGAGGAAAACGTGAACTTACCCGCACAACGATCCGGCGCTTCCGCCGCGCATCCCGATTCATCCGAAGACACGCAAGGTCCCTGGCTGGCCAGGATCACCTCGGTCGTCACCCTGCTCTTCGGCGCTGCCGTCACCGTCGGCGGCGTCTGGCTGGCCACCCTGGGTGGCTCGTTCTACTACGCCGTGGTCGGCCCGCTGCTGCTGGTCACTGGCATTCTCATGTGGCGTCGAAGCCGCCACGCGTACAGCGTGTTCGCACTGGTGCTGCTCGGCACCCTGGTGTGGGCCATCTGCGAAGCCGGCTTCAACTTCTGGAAGCTCGCCCCGCGCCTCGACGTGCTCGTGATCCTGGGCATCTGGATGCTGCTGCCTTTCGTGTTCCGCCGCCTCACGCGCGCCCGCACGTCGGCGTGGAAGCCGCTCGCGAGCGTCGTGGGTACGTCGGCCATCGTGTTGCTCGTGTCGATGTTCATCCACCACGACGAGATCCGCGGCAACCTGCCGGACGTACCGTTCGACGGTGTCGCGCAGGGCGATACGAAGGATGTGCCGGATACCGATTGGCACGCCTATGGACGCACGTCGTATGGCGACCACTCGTCGCCGCTGAAGCAGATCACGAAGGACAACGTCAGCAAGCTCAAGGTGGCCTGGACGTTCCGTACCGGCGACATGCCCGGCAAGGACGATCCGGTCGAGACCACCTTCGAAGTGACCCCGTTGAAAGTCGGCCACACGGTGTACCTGTGCAGCCCGCACCAGCGCGTGTACGCACTGGATGCCGCCACGGGCCAGCTGAAGTGGAAGTTCGATCCGGAAGTGAAGGACGACCCGACCTGGCAGCATCTCACCTGCCGCGGTGTCTCGTATCACGAAACGCCGGATATGGCGCGTACGACCGACGGCGCGGAGCCGCCGGCCGAGTGCCGCAAGCGCCTCATCCTGCCCACGAACGACGCCCGCCTCATCGCCCTCGATGCCGATACCGGCGAGCGTTGCACCTCGTTCGGCAAGAATGGCGAGATCGACCTCAACGATGGCATGACCGTGAAGACACGTGGCTTCTTCGAAGGTACCTCGCCGCCGGTCGTGACGAAGCAGATGGTGATCATGGCCGGCTCGGTCACCGACAACTACTCAACGGTCGAACCGTCGGGCGTGATCCGCGGCTTCGATGTTTACACAGGCAAGCTGGTGTGGGCATGGGATTCGGGCGCGAAGGATGAAAACGCGCTGCCGTCGGCGACGCATCACTACACGCCGAACTCGCCGAATGCCTGGACGGTGATGTCGGCCGACGAAAAGCTCGGCATGGTGTACGTACCGGTCGGCATGTCCACGCCGGATATCTGGGGCGGCAATCGCACGCCGACCATGGAGCGCTATACCAGCTCGCTGGTGGCCCTCGATATCGCGACGGGCAAGCGCATCTGGTCGTACCAGACCGTGCACCACGATCTGTGGGACATGGACTTGCCGTCGCAGCCGAGCCTCGTGGATCTGAAGACGCCGCAGGGTGTGATCCCGGCGATCTACGCGCCGGCGAAGACGGGCAACATCTTCGTGCTCGACCGCCGCACCGGCAAGCTCGTCGTGCCCGCGCCGGAAACGCCGGTGCCGCAGGGCGCTGCCAAGGGTGACTGGACTTCTGCCACGCAGCCGTACTCGCAGCTCACGTTCCAGCCGACGCAGAAGCTGACCGATGCGGACATGTGGGGTGCCACGATGCTCGACCAGCTCGCGTGCCGCGTCATGTTCAAGAAGATGCGCTACGACGGCCCGTTCACGCCGCCGAACCTGCAGGGCACGCTGGTGTACCCGGGTAACGTGGGCATGTTCGAGTGGGGTGGTATCGCGGTAGATCCGGATCGCCAGATCGCCATCGCCAATCCCATGGCCATGCCGTTCGTTTCGCAGCTGAAGGAACGTGGCCCGGATAACCCGGCCGCCCCGAACGCGCAGCATCCGCCGGGTAGCGAAGTCGGTGTGCAGCCGATGTACGGCACGCCGTACGGTGTGGACCTGCACGTGTTCCTCTCGCCGATGGGTCTGCCGTGCCCGGCACCGCCGTGGGGTTACATCGCAGGCATCGATCTGCGCACGAACAAAATCCTGTGGAAGCACAAGGTGGGCACCACGCGCGATTCTACGCCGTTGCCGCTGTCGTTCGAACTGGGCATGCCCATGCTCGGCGGCACCATGGTGACCGGCGGTGGCGTGGCCTTCCTGACCGCCACGATGGATAACTACATCCGCGCCTTCGACGTCACCACCGGCAAGCTGCTCTGGCAGGATCGCCTGCCTGCCGGCGGCCAGTCCACACCGATGACCTACTCGGAGAACGGCAAGCAGTACATCGTGACCGCCGCGGGTGGCCACGGTAGCTTCGGTACCAAGCTGGGCGATTACGTTATCGCTTATAGCCTGCCGGAACAGTAAGACCTGGAAGGTGGCGGCTCTCGGCCGCCACCTTTCCTCGCTGGAACGCGGGCGAAAGGTGCACGCGGCAAAATCCTGCTTTTCGACGCCAGCAACCTCATGCCAGCCGGAATCCAGCCCGCCGAACTTCCCTTCTTCGTGGCGCTCGCCACGGCCGGCTCGCTAAGCGCGGCCGCCCGCCAGCTCGGTGTGACGACAGCGGCGGTGAGCAAGCGTCTCGCCGCGGTGGAAGCGCGGCTCGGCATGCCACTGGTCAACCGGACCACGCGCCGGCTGAGTGTCACGCCGGAAGGAGAAGTGCTACTCCTGCATGCTCGCCGGATCCTCGCGGATATCGAGGCGCTCGATGACCTCATGGAAGCGAACCGCGAATCGCCACGTGGCCTGTTGCGCATCAATGCCACATTCGGCTTTGGGCGTATCCATGTGGCACCCGCGATCATCGGCTTCACGCAGAAATACCAGGACGTCGATGTCCGCCTGGTGCTTACCGAAGCGCCGCAGCCCTTCGCCGAAGATGCCTTCGATATTGGCTTCTGGTTCGGCGAGCCGCCAGAGACTCGTGTCATCGCGCGACGCATTGCTTCCAATGAGGGTGTGCTCTGCGCGTCTCCCGCGTATCTCGACCGGCATGGCACGCCGACGCATCCGAGGGACCTGTACCATCACCATTGCATCGACGTGCAGCAGGGCCCGGATGCCTGCGCGCCGTGGCGAATGTTTCCCACGGATCCCGTGCAGGGCGAACCGGAAGTCATCAAGATCCGGGGCGGCCTTGCCACGAATGACGGCGAATCCGCGGTGCTATGGGCGCTGGCCGGTCTCGGCATCGTCAAGCGATCGGGATGGGTCGTTGATCACCACCTGAAGGCCGGACGCCTGGTGAAAGTGCTTCCCGATTGGGAAATGCCCGGTGGTGGTATCCACGCGCTATATGCCAGACGTCACCTTGGCTCGCATCGCGTGAAGCTTTTCCTCGACCATCTTGCGGACACGTTGCCGCACCTCGCGTGATCGTGTCGCACGACGAGCGCTGTCTTTACGCGCCATCAGCGCCTTGCGACACCGCGTACCGGGCATTGTTAACCTGAGGAAAAGGTGGAGTTGAGCCGGGCGGCGGTTCGCGCAGCGCACGGGGTTGAAGACTGTACGCAGCGATTCCCCGGACAAGCCCATGCTAAACCTGGTGCGCATAGCGCTCTCCAAGCCGTACACCTTCATCGTCCTTGCACTGGCCATCCTGATCGCCGGCCCGCTTGCCGCGCTCAATACGGCCACGGATATCTTCCCCAACATTGGCATCCCGGTGATCAGCGTCGTGTGGACCTACACCGGCCTGCCGCCGGCGGATATGTCGGGCCGCGTCGTTTACTACTACGAGCGCACGCTTACCACCACGGTCAGTAACGTGGAGCACATCGAGTCCGAGTCGGTGAACGGCGCGGCCGTGGTCAAGATCTTCTTCCAGCCGGGCGTCGATATCCGCACCGCAACCGCGCAGGTGACGTCGGTATCGCAGACGGTGCTGAAGCAGATGCCGCCGGGCATCACGCCACCGCTGATCCTCAACTACAACGCGTCCACCGTGCCGGTGCTGCAGATGGCGTTGTCGAGCAACAAGCTCAGCGAGGCCAACATCCGCGACCAGGCGCAGAACTTCATCATGCCTTCGCTGGTGTCGGTGCCGGGTATCGCCATCCCCGCGCCGTACGGTGGCCGCCTGCGCCAGATCGTGCTCGATCTCGATCCCAGTGCGCTGGCCGCCAAGGGCCTGTCCGCCCAGGATGTCGGCACGGCGCTGGCTGCGCAGAACCAGATCATCCCGGTGGGCACGGCGAAGATCGGGCAGTTCGAATACGACGTACGCCTCAACGATAGCCCCACCGCGATCGCGGCGCTGAACAAGCTCCCGATCAAAACGGTGAATGGCGCCACCATCACCATTGGCGACGTGGCCCACGTGCGAGACGGTTCCCCGCCGCAGACCAACGTGGTGCGTGTAGACGGCAAGCGCGCCGTGCTCATGTCCATGCTGAAGACCGGTGACGCCTCCACGCTTGCCGTGGTGGCCGGTGCCCGCGCCATGATGCCGATGATCCAGGAGACCGCGCCCAAGGGCCTGAAGCTGGAGCTGATGAACGACCAGTCCACCTTCGTCAAGGATGCGATCACCTCGGTGGCGCGCGAAGGCATCATCGCGGCGCTGCTCACCTCGGTCATGATCCTCGTGTTCCTGGGTAGCTGGCGTTCCACCGTGATCATCGCGGTGTCGATTCCCCTGGCGATTCTTTCTGCCATCGCGTTGCTCTCCATATCGGGGCAAACGCTCAACGTGATGACCCTGGGAGGCCTCGCGCTGGCCGTCGGCATCCTCGTAGATGACGCCACGGTCACCATCGAGAATATCAACTGGCATCTGGAGCAGGGTAAGGACGTCGAATCGGCGATCATGGATGGCGCCAAGCAGATCGTAGGCCCGGCGTTCGTCTCGCTGCTCTGCATCTGCATCGTGTTCGTGCCCATGTTCCTGCTGAAGGGCATCGCGGGCTTCCTGTTCCGGCCGATGGCGCTGTCGGTGATCTTCGCGATGGCCTCGTCGTTCGTGCTGTCGCGTACCCTGGTCCCTACGCTGGCGATGTACCTGCTCAAGCCGCATCACGTCGAAGGTGGCGCCGGAGAACACCCGGAGGATGCGTTCCTCAACCACCATAACGGCGACGAGGGCACCCGGCACCGCGGCCTCATGGCGTTTGCCCGCGCCTTCCAGCGCAACTTCGAAAAGGGCTTCTCGAAGGTCCGCGATACCTACTACGGTACGCTGGCCGCGGCACTCGCCAACCGCAAACGCTTCATCGTGGGCTTCCTCGCCTTCGTGCTCGCTTCCTTCGTCCTCATCCCCACGCTGGGCAAGGACTTCTTCCCTGCCGTGGACAGCGATTCGTTGTCGTTGCACGTGCGCGCCCCCATGGGTACGCGCATCGAGGAAACGGCCGCCGAATTCGATCACATCGAGAACGCGATCCGCCAGGTGATTCCGCCGGGCGAGCTGGGCACCGTGGTCGACAACATCGGCTTGCCGGTCAGCGGCATCAACATGGCCTACAGCAACGACGGCACCATCGGCCCGCAGGATGGCGATATCCAGATCGCCCTGAAGGAAGGCCACCAACCGGCGGCAGATTACGTGAAGCGCCTGCGCGAAGTGCTGCCCAGGCAGTTCCCAGGCACTGATTTCGCTTTCCTGCCCGCGGACATGTCCAGCCAGATCCTCAACTTCGGCGCGCCGGCCGCGCTCGATGTGTCGATCATGGGCCGCAACCTGCAGGGCAACCACGATTACGCGCTGAAGATCATGCAGGCCATGAAGGCCATCCCGGGCATCGCCGACGTCCGCATGCAGCAGAGCGATAGCTATCCGGAACTCGGTGTGGACGTGAACCGCACACGCGCCGACGAGCTGGGTTTCAACGAACGTGATGTCACTAATTCGCTGGTCTCGACGCTCGCTGGCACCTCGCAGGTCGCTCCCACGTTCTGGCTGAATCCGAAGAACGGCGTGTCGTACTCGATCGTCGCGTTGACCCCGCAGTACCACATGGACTCCATGGCAGACCTGAGCGGCTTGCCGGTCACCTCCGGCAACGGGCATTCGCAGGTGCTGGGCGGCCTGGCCAGCTTCAGCCGCGACACCACGGCCGCGATGGTCTCGCACTACAACATCATGCCGTCGCTGGACATCTACGCCTCGCTGCAGGGCCGCGACCTTGGCGCCGTCTCGGCTGACATCAACAAGGTGCTGGCCCAGTTCGCGGGAAGCCGGCCGAAGGGCACGCAGGTCGCGCTGCATGGCCAGAGCGACACCATGAATGAAGCCTTCACCGGACTGGTGTTCGGCCTGGCGGGTGCCATCGTGCTGATCTACCTGCTTACCGTGGTGAACTTCCAGTCGTGGGTCGACCCGTTCGTGATCATCACCGCGTTGCCCGCCGCGCTGGCCGGTATCGTGTGGATGCTCTTCATCACGCACACCAGCCTCTCGGTGCCCGCATTGACCGGCGCGATCATGTGCATGGGCGTGGCGACAGCCAACTCGATCCTCGTGGTCAGCTTCTGCCGCGAGCGCCTGGCCGAACACGGCGACGCGATGAGGGCCGCCATGGAAGCCGGCTTTACCCGCTTCCGCCCGGTGTGCATGACCGCCATCGCCATGATCATCGGCATGCTGCCGATGGCCCTGAGCCACGAGCAGAACTCACCGCTCGGTCGCGCCGTGATCGGCGGCCTCATCTTCGCCACCACGGCCACCCTGTTCTTCGTGCCGGTGATCTTCAGCATCGTGCACGCCAACGACGCCAAGAAGCGTTCCCTCCAAGCCCTTCCTTCGACCGGAGCCTCCCATGTCCACTGAAGCCTCCGCACCGGTGCCGAAGGCACCGCGACTGCGCCCCCTGATCATCGCGATCGTGGTGGGCGCGGGCGTCGCGGTTGCCGCGGGTCTTTCCATCCGCGCCTCTGAATACCACCAGCTGGCGACCTGGTCGCACGAGCAGGAGATCCCAACCGTCGCGCTCATGGCCCCGATCGCTGCGGGTAC
This sequence comes from Luteibacter aegosomaticola, assembly GCF_023078475.1. Classification (NCBI taxonomy): domain Bacteria; kingdom Pseudomonadati; phylum Pseudomonadota; class Gammaproteobacteria; order Lysobacterales; family Rhodanobacteraceae; genus Luteibacter; species Luteibacter aegosomaticola. The sequence goes on from NZ_CP095741.1 coordinate 366,809, forward strand.
CGCGCAGCCGATGACGCTGCCTGGTCACATCGATGCCTGGACCAGCGCGCCGCTCCACGCGCAGGTCAGTGGTTACCTGAAGAGCTGGACGCACGACATCGGCAGCAAGGTGGCCGCGGGCGATGTGCTCGGTGTGATCAACACGCCGGCACTGGATCAGCAGTACGCCATGGCGAAGGCCACGCTGGTGAAGGCCGCAGCCTCACAAAAACTGGCCCAGGCCACCAGCCAGCGCTGGCAGGATCTGCTCGACGACCACTCGGTCTCGAAGCAGGAGGCGGACGAAAAGCAGAGCGACGCCGAAGTGGCGAAGGCGAACGTCACGGCGGCGCAGGCGGATGTCGATCGCCTCGCCGCGCTGGAGGCCTTCAAGTCCGTGGTCGCGCCATTCGCGGGAACCATCACCAGCCGCCAGACGGATGTAGGTGACCTCGTTTCGTCCACGAACGCTGCCGCGCCGGCGCTGTTCACGGTGTCCGATACCTCGCGCATGCGCTTGTACGTCAGCATTCCACAGGCGTACGCCGACGCAGTGAAGCCGGGCATGACCGTCACACTCAGTGTGCTCGAGCATCCGGGCACGCAGCTCACCGCCACGCTCATCGGCTCGTCCGGCGCGGTGAACCCGCTTTCCGGATCGATCCTGGCGCAGTTCGAGGTGCCCAACCAGAACGGCCAGCTCCTGCCCGGTGATTACGCCGACGTGCAGTTGCCCGTGACGCAGGAGGTCAACGCACATACGGTGGCAGCCTCGGCACTGCTGTTCCGTGCGCAGGGCCCGCAGCTTGCCGTGCTTGGTAGCGGCGATACCGTGGCGCTGCGCGATATCCATATCAGTGCGGACTACGGCGAGACCCTTGTGGTTGATCGCGGCCTGAAGCCGGGCGATCGCGTCATCGACCATCCGCCGGATTCCCTGATGCAGGGCCAGAAGGTTCACGTCGCCACCGAGGAGAACGGCCATGGCCCAGTGGCTAAGGCCTGAGCGTTCGCTCCGTCCGCTTTGCGCGGGTGCGGGTATGGCCGTGCTGCTCGCGGGCTGCTCGCTTGCGCCGGTGTACCACACGCCTCAGGTGCCGGTAGCGGCTGCCTACAAGACGTCCGACGATCCGTTCTGGAAGGACGCGGCGCCTGCTGATGAGCAGATGCGTGGCACGTGGTGGACCGCCTATGGCGATAAGACGCTCGATGACCTCGAGTCGCGTCTGGTGACGAACAACCCCACGCTCGCCGTCGCTGTTGCGCACTACGACCAGGCGGCCGCGTACGAGGCCGAGCAACGTTCGGCGATGGCACCGCAGGTCGACGATAGCGCGCAACCGCTGCGCACGCGCCAGTCGGACAACAAACCGTTGCGTGGTGCCAACCAGCCGGATACATACAGCGCGCGTGCGTTGGGTCTGTCGCTCAACTACGAGGTGGACCTCTGGGGTCGCGTGCGCAATGAAGTGGCCGCCGGCCATGCACGTGCCGACGCAGCGAAGGCCGACCTTGCGTCCGTGACCCTCAGCCTGCAAGCGCAGCTCGCCAATCTCTACGTCCAGGCACGCGGCGACGACATCCAGGCGCATATCCTCGATGACTCGTTGGGCGAGTACGCCAAGGGCCTGGCCATGACCCAGCGCCGCCTCGCCGTGGGCGTGGATTCCGGGTTGTCCGTCGCTCGCGCAAAGAACCAGCTTTCCGATGCACGCGCGCAGGCCGACGAAGTGAAGGCGCAGCGCGCGTTGCTTGAACATGCGATCGGCAGCCTCCTCGGTGAATCCGCCTCGACGTTCACGCTTCCCGCCGATACCTCGGCACTCGCCGTGCCGATGACGCCATCCAGCGTCCCGTCCGCCTTGCTGCAACGTCGTCCCGATATCGCAGCGGCGGAGCGCCGCACCTTCGCGGCGAATGCCGACATCGGCGTAGCCCGCGCGGCGTACTACCCGACCTTCAGTCTTGGCGGCCTATTCGGCTGGCAGGATGCAGGTGGCGGCCAGCTGGTCAACGCGGGCAACCGCATCTGGGCCGTCGGCCCCTCGCTGGTCGGTTCTCTCTTCGACGGCGGGCTCCGCCGCGCGCAGACCCGCGAAGCACGCGCCGTCTTCGATGAAGCCTCCGGTGCCTACCGCGTCACGGTGCTGAGGGCCTTCCAAGAGGTCGAAGACAATCTCTCGCTGGTCGGCAATCTCACCCGCGAAGCCGCCGACGAAGACGATGCGGCAGCGGCGGCGAAGGAAGCCGCCGGCATGGCCACGCACCGCTACGGCGAAGGCGTGGTCAGCTACCTCGATGTCGTCACCGCCCAGACCAGCTACCTGCAGGCAGAACGAGCTGCCCAATTCGTGCGGACACGACGTCTCCAGGCCAGCATCGACCTGGTGCGTGCGCTGGGCGGTGGGTGGACGAACGCCGGAGCCTGACGGCCAGGCGCACCCCTGGCGCGGTCCGCAGTGGCGGTCGCGCCACGTTCCCCGAAGCAGGGCCCGGCGGGCCTTGATACGGTCTTGATACACAAGCCAGTCATCTGCGCCGCGCCTTGAGCCGGCGCTCACTAGCATTCCATGGGGTGTCCCACTCCCCTCTGGAGCGCCCATGACCGTCATTGGCGGCCTGCTAGTCCTGGCCTTGTTCGCGTACCTACTGTACGCGCTTGTCAAACCCGAGCGTTTCTGACGCCACTGTTTCGAGGAATCCATGAACGACATCGTCTTTTTGGCGGTGGCGGCGCTTTTCTTCGCCGTCACGGCGGGTTTCGTCGTCGCCCTGGACAAGGTCTGAGCGCCTTATGTCCATCGATCTTCTTCAATTCGCCGTGGTCCTGGCCTGCATGGCCGGGCTCGTGTTCGTCGCGGGCCGCTGGTTAACCCGCGTACTAACCGAGCACGGACATATCCTGCCGGAACGGATCGGCTACCGGCTGCTTGGTGTGGAGCCGACGCGGGGCATGGACTGGAAAGCCTATGGTCTCGCGCTCGTGGCCAGCAACGCGGCGATGATGGTGCTCGGCTACGTGTTGCTTCGTGTGCAGGCACTTTTGCCGTTTGATGCGCTGCAACGCCCGGCGCAGTCGGCGGACCTCGCGTTCAATACGGCCGCGTCGTTCATCACCAACACGAACTGGCAGTCCTATTCGGGCGAATCCAGCCTGTCGAACTTCTCGCAGATGGCGGTGATCACCTTTCTGATGACCGTGAGCGCGGCATCGGGTATCGCGGGTTGCGCCGCCTTTATCCGTGGGCTTGCGCAGCGTGGCGGCAACGACGTTGGGAACTACTGGGTCGACTTCAGCCGGATCATCTGGCGCATCCTGCTGCCGATCTGCCTGGTGCTCTCGCTTGCCTATGTATGGCAGGGTATGCCGCAGACGCTAACCAGCTCCGTGGATGCGACGACCCTCGAAGGCCCCGTCCAGCACATGGTTGTCGGGCCGGTTGCCAGCCTTGAGGCGATCAAGCATGTCGGGACCAACGGGGGCGGCTTCTATGGGGCCAACGCCGCGCATCCCTTCGAGAATCCGACGCCGCTCACCAACCTCCTGCACATGCTGGCGATGTTCCTGATCCCCTCGGCGCTCACGTACGCGTTTGGGCGCATGCTCTCGCGCCGTCGCCAGGGCTGGGCGTTCCTGGCCGCGTTCCTCGTCATGTTCATCGGCTTCCTCTCGCTGGAGTACAGCGCCGAAAGGCAGGGCAATCCGGTATTCACCACGCTAGGCGTGGATCAGACACGTGGCGAGCTGCAGCCGGGCGGCAATATGGAGGGCAAGGAACTGCGTTTCGGTATCGCCCAGACCAGTGCATTCGTCGCTACCACGACAGCGGCTACCACGGGCTCGGTGGATGCGATGCACGATTCGCTGACGCCGTTGGGCGGCCTGGTGCCGATGTTCCTGATGATGCTCAACGACGTGTTCGGCGGCGTGGGGGTCGGCTTCATCAACCTTGCCGGCTTCGCCATCCTCACCGTGTTTCTCGTGGGCATGATGATTGGCCGCACGCCTGAGTTTCTCGGCAAGAAGATCGAAGCGCGCGAGATCAAGCTCGTGATGCTCGCCGTGCTTGCCCACCCCTTCATCATCCTTGGGTTCACGGCGCTAGCGTCGGTATGGCCTGGCGCACAGGCAAGCCTCGCCAATGCTGGTCCGCATGGCTTCAGTGAGCTGATCTACGCGTACACCTCGGGTACGGCGAACAACGGGTCGGCGTTCGCTGGGCTTAATGCGAACACACCGTTCTTCAACACGACCATCGGCCTCGCCATGCTGTTCGGTCGTTACTTCACGCTGCTGCCGATGCTGGCCGCCGCCGGCTGCCTGGCTACCAAGCGCACGGTACCTGAAAGCGCTGGCACATTGCCGACGGCCACGCCGTTGTTTACCGCGCTACTCGTGTTCGTCGTGCTGGTGGTGGGTGGTCTCACGTTCCTTCCAGCGCTTGCCCTTGGTCCCATCGTCGAGCATCTCGCCATGCTTGCCGGGCAGTTCTTCTGAGATAGCCACCATGACACATTCCCTCGTTCGTCCCGCTCTGGTATCGGCCGTGCTGTTCATGGCTATCACGGGCGTGGCCTATCCCCTGGCGAGTACCGCGCTCGCCACGGCGTTCTTTCCGAGCCAGTCGGCAGGTAGCCTCGTGCGCAACGGCGATACCGTGGTTGGCTCCGGTCAGCTTGGCCAGAACTTCACCCAGCCGCGTTACTTCCACCCACGTCCGAGCGTGACCGGTGATACGCCTTACAACGCGGCGGCCAGTGGTGCGAGCAACCTGGGCGCGACGAGCGCCAAATTGCGCGACGCGGTGGCCGAACGCGCTGCTGCCTACCGCAAGGAAAACCAGCTCCCTGCGAGTGCTCCGGTGCCGGTGGACGCGGTGACCGCTTCCGCCTCAGGGCTGGATCCCGATATCAGCGTCGCCAACGCGCTGGCGCAGGTATCCCGCGTGGCTGCCGCGCGACACGTACCAGCCGCTACCGTGGCGGACCTCGTGGCGCAGCAGCGCCAGGGCCGCCAGTGGGGCTTCCTCGGCGAACCCCGCGTGAACGTCCTTGCCCTGAACCGTGCGCTCGATGCGGCGCACTGACCCGGATACGACCATGAGCACCCTGGAACCTACTGTCCCTACGAATCTCGAAGGCCGGCCTGTCATCGCGCAGCCCGGCATAGGGGCCATCCTCATCGCGGCGTTCGCCAAGCTGGCCCCGGCCACGCAGTGGAAGAACCCCGTGATGTTCGTCGTCTACCTCGGCAGCATTCTCACCACGATCCTTGGCATCCAGGCGTTGCGCGGCCATGCGGACGCGCCAACGGGCTTCGTCTTCGCCATCGCGGGCTGGCTGTGGTTTACCGTGCTGTTTGCCAACGCGGCGGAAGCGCTGGCCGAGGGCCGCGGCAAGGCCCAGGCAGAGGCCCTGCGTGCGGCGAAGAAACGCGTGCATGCGAAGGTGCTGCGCGAACCGCGCTATGAGAGCACCTGGCATATCGCCGGCAGTGACGAGATTACCGCCGGCGCCTTCGTGCTCGTCGAGGCCGGCGAAGTGATTCCCGCCGATGGCGAGGTGGTGGAGGGCATCGCTTCTGTTGACGAATCGGCCATCACCGGTGAATCGGCACCCGTGGTTCGTGAGTCCGGTGGCGACTTTTCATCGGTGACCGGCGGCACGCGAGTGCTCTCCGACTGGATCATCATGCGGGTCACGGCCAACCCGGGCGAGGCGTTCCTTGATCGTATGATCGCCATGGTCGAGGGCGCACGCCGCGGCAAGACCCCGAACGAAGTGGCGCTGACCATCCTGCTCGTCGCGCTCACCGCGATCTTCCTGATGGTATGCGCAAGCCTGTTGCCATTCTCCAGCCTTAGCGTCGCCTTGAGTGGGCACGGCGAGGTTGTCAGCGTCACCGTCCTGGTCGCGCTGCTCGTGTGCCTGATCCCCACCACGATCGGTGCGCTGCTATCGGCTATCGGTATCGCGGGCATGAGCCGCATGCTGAAGGCCAATGTCATCGCGATCTCCGGACGGGCGATCGAAGCGGCGGGTGACGTGGATGTGCTGCTGCTCGACAAGACCGGCACGATTACTCTGGGCAATCGCCAGGCCACCGCCTTCCACGCCGCGAGCGGCGTTGCCGAGCCGGCACTCGCCGAGGCGGCACGGCTGGCCTCGCTGGCTGACGATACGCCGGAAGGCCGTTCGGTCGTCGTTCTGGCCCGAGGGCGCGGCGCGGGGTCCACTGGTGATGACGCGCTGCCTCCTTCGCACGTCGCCGTGCCGTTCACAGCGCGCACGCGCATGAGTGGTGTCGACATCGGCGAGCGCCTGTTGCGTAAAGGCGCGGCGACGGCGGTACGCGCCCACGTGGAATCGCTCGGTGGCGTGTTCCCCGCCGATGTCGAGCGCAGCGTGGATACGGTGAGCCGCCGTGGCGCGACGCCCCTGGTCGTGGCGGACGGCCATCGTGTCCTCGGCGTGATCGAGCTGAAGGACATCGTCAAGGACGGCATCAAGACCCAGTTTGCGCAGCTACGCAAGATGGGCATCGCGACCGTGATGATTACGGGCGATAACCGTTTGACCGCCGCGGCCATTGCCGCTGAAGCGGGCGTGGACGATTTCCTTGCGGAAGCCACTCCAGAAGACAAGTTGGCCCTGATCCGCCGTTACCAGGACGAAGGCCACCTCGTGGCGATGACCGGAGACGGCACCAATGATGCGCCGGCGCTGGCCCAGGCCGATGTAGCCGTCGCCATGAACAGCGGTACCCAGGCGGCCAAGGAAGCCGGCAACATGGTGGACCTGGACTCCAACCCCACCAAACTGCTGCAGGTGGTCGAGGTGGGCAAGCAGATGATCATGACCCGGGGCGCGCTGACCACCTTCAGCGTGGCCAACGATCTGGCCAAGTACTTCGCGATCATTCCGGCGGCCTTCGTGGCCACGTACCCGTCGCTCGACGCGCTCAACGTGATGCATTTGCACACGCCTGCCTCCGCGATCCTCTCGGCGGTGATCTTCAATGCCCTGATCATCGTGGTACTCATCCCCCTGGCCTTGCGCGGAGTGCGCTACCGGCCGGCGCCGGCTAAAGACCTGCTCACCCGGAACCTGCTGGTGTACGGGGTAGGCGGCCTGATCGCGCCGTTTATCGGCATCAAGCTGATCGATCTGATCCTGACGCCGTTGATGTGATCCTGCCGGTGCACCTCCTGATAGCCGCCCGCTTCGGCGTGCGGCTATCATGCCGGGCGATGGCTGACCGCTTCCTCCCCGCTTCGCCGCCTGCCTCGCGTGGCCGCACGCTCGCGCTCGTGCTGGTCGGCTGCGCCGCCACCACCCTGATCGCCTCGCAGCTGCTTCGCGTCTTCGATCTCTCCAACGTGGTGATGGTGTTCCTGCTTAACGTGGTGCTTGCGGCGTTGCGTTGGGGCCGTGGTGCGGGAGCGCTTTCCGCGCTGGTCAGTGTCGCCGCCCTCGATTTCTTCTTCGTGCCACCGGTGTGGTCGTTCCACGTCTCGGATACTCAGTACCTGTTTACCTTCGTGCTCATGCTGGTCGTGGCCCTCGTCACGGGCCAACTCGCTGCACGGCTGCGGGAGAAGGCGCTCAGTGCCGTGGCCGGTGAACGCCGGGCAAGCGCGCTGGCGATGGTCGCTACCGATCTCTCCGCGGCGGTTAGGTCGGAGGACATCGCCCAGGTCTGCACGTCACGCATCGGTCCCTTGTTCGACAGCACAGCCACCCTCCTTTTGCCGGACAAGGACGAGCACATCCTGGTCAGTGCCACGCTTGCCGATCCCGCGGTGGCCCAGTGGGTGCTGGAGGAAGGCAAGCCAGCAGGGCGGCACACGGACACGCTGACGGCGCATGCGGCGACCTACCTCCCGCTGATCACACCGCTGCGTACGCGCGGCGTGCTTATGCTCCGCGATGACCGGCATGGCCCGCTCGAGGCGGAACAGCGCGACCTTCTGCAGGCCTGCCAATCGCTGGTGGCGCTGGCCGTCGAGCGCGTGCATTTCGTCGATATCGCGCACGAAACCCAGTTGCACATGGAAGGCGAGAAGCTGCGCAACGCATTGCTCGCCGCCGTGTCCCACGACCTTCGCACGCCACTGGCCGCGATCCGGGGCATGGCGGATGTCATGGGTGATGGCGAGCTTGCGCGCGCTATCGCCGCACAGGCCGATAGTATGCAGCGGCAGATCGCCAACCTGCTCGATGCCGCGCGCCTTCAGGATGGCGGTACGCATCTGCAGCGCGAATGGCATGCGCTCGATGAACTGGTGGGCGCCGCGCTGGCCAACGTCGATACCGGCACGCGCCATATCGTCGTTGAGCTTGCACCTGACGTTCCGCTGGTCGAACTGGATGCGGTCATGTTCGATCGCGTGCTTGCCAACCTGCTTGATAACGCGATCAAGTACACCCCGTCTGATGCGACGGTATGGATCCGCGGCCTCCGTGAGCTACGCCATCTGCGTGTCGTCGTCGAAGACAACGGCCCAGGCTTTCCCGCCGGAGTTAACGCGAGTCAGCTCTTCGCCGCCTTCGCCCGCGGTGAGCGCGAATCCGCGGTGCCAGGCGTTGGGCTTGGCCTCTCCCTCGCGCGCCGGATCATGGAAGCGCATGGTGGAAGTATCGTCGCATCGCGGCGCACCCCATCGGGTGCCGTCTTCACCCTTACCCTGCCGTTGGGCGAGCCGCCCGCGATCGATATGGAAGACCTGCCATGAATCGGCCCCGCATCCTCGTGGTGGAAGATGAATCCGATATCCGCCGCTTCCTGCGCCTGGCGCTGGAGCGCGAGGACATGCAGGTGTTCGAAGCGGATGATGCGTTACGGGCACGCATCGAAGCGGCCAGCCGCCAGCCCGATCTGATCGTGCTCGACCTTGGCCTGCCAGACGAAGACGGCAAGGTCGTGATCCGGGAGGTGCGTGGCTGGTCGTCGTGCCCGATCATCGTGCTCTCCGCACGTGATGGCGAGGCGGAGAAGGTCGCCGCGCTGGAAGCGGGTGCCGATGACTACCTTGCGAAGCCCTTTGGCGTCCCCGAGCTGGTGGCTCGGGTGCGGGCACAACTGCGTCGCGCCAGCCTCACGGGCGAGAAAGGCGCGGCCAGTGCGCGCGTGGTGTTCGGGGAGATCGTCGTGAACCTCGCCACGCACGAGGTCAGCAAGGCGGGGCAGCCTGTGCACCTTACGCCTATCGAATTTCGCCTGCTCGGCGCGCTCGTTCGCGCGCAAGGCAAGGTGCTCACGCATAAGCAACTGTTGTTGGACGTGTGGGGGCCGGGGTACGCCACACGCCCGCACTACGTTCGCGTCTACATGGCCAACCTTCGCCAGAAGCTCGAAGACGAACCGGCACGCCCCAGGCATCTCGTCACCGAGCTGCAAGTCGGCTATCGCCTCGCCGGCCTGGCCTGAGCGCTATCTTGATACCGCCTTGATGGGCGGTGCGCGATTATCGCGCCGCCCATAGACGCCGGTGCCTAGCATGGGCGGTCATTCTTGATTCGCAGGCATGACCATGACGTTCCGTTCCATCCTCCTCCCGGTGGCCCTGTTGGCCGCGGTATCCACGTTTGCCGCTCGCGCGGATGACGTGCCGTCGATCTGTACCGACCGACCCACCAAGGCCAATGCGACGTGTACCGTGCCCGAGGGCGCGTGGCAGTTCGAGACCGACCTGGGTAATGGCACGCGTGATGCCCACCCGGGAAGCCGCACCGATACGCTGTATTACGTGAACCCGTACCTCAAGTACGGCATCGGCGCGCATACGGATATCGAAGTGAACTGGGCGCCCGCGCTACGCGTGCGCAGCAAGGTCGATAGTGAGCGCCATACCGAGCGCGGTAGTGGCGACACCTACCTCCGGATCAAGACGGCGCTCTACAGCGGCGATAACGTCAGTGCTTCGATCATCCCGTTCGTGAAGGCACCCACGGCCTCGCGTGGTCTCGGTAACTACCGGTGGGAGGGTGGGGTGGCTGTGCCAGTGAGCATGGTGGTGGGCGCAGGCTTCACGGTGACCCTCGGCCCCGAGCTCGATGCGCTCGCGGACACGGACGGCCACGGACGGCATATCGCCATTACTAACCTCGTGAACATCGGCCATGCACTGACGAGCAAACTCTCCATCGCCGTGGAGTACTGGCGACAGGATAACCACGACCCCTCGGGTCGGGTGAAGCAGGAATCCGGCGACGTCGCGCTGACGTACGCCGTGAGCCGGACGTTCCAGCTGGATATAGGCGCCAACATGGGTCTGAACAACGCTACCGCGGATCGCCAGGCCTACGCGGGCATGTCGTATCGCTGGTGACGCTTGATACGAAAAAGCCGACGCGCTCGCGAGCGTCGGCTTTTTCATCCATGCACTAGTGCTTACTTCACCTCTGCATCCGGCAGCGAATACGCGATCACGTAATCACCGCGATGCTCGTTGGTGCCGGTACGCGTCGCGCCACCATCTACCACCACGATGTACTGCTTGCCATCGCTACCGATGTAGCTCATCGGCGTGCCCTGGCCACCTACCGGCAGGCGCGCGCTCCATACCTGCTTGCCCGTGTCGTTATCGAACGCGCGCAGGTAGTAATCCAGCGTCCCGTGGAAGAAGTTCAGGCCACCGGCCGTCACCAGCGGGCCACCCAGGTTGGGCATGCCGACCGGGATGTTCAGGTGCGGCACGATGCCGGCCTTCGGTACGAAGTTGTTATGGATCGGCGCGTCCTGGATGCCGCCCAGTGGCACCTGCCACTTCACGGTATTGGTCGCGAGATCCACCGCGCTCAGCGAACCGAACGGCGGCTTGAAGCACGGCGTGCCGAGCGGCGACAGGAACATGCCGCGCTCCACGCCCCACGGCGTGCCCAGCTGCTCGGAGTACTCGCCTTCGGTCGACGGCTTCAGGCCACCCTTGGCGGCTTCCTCGCGCTTGAGGAAGCGGCCAACCATGGCCATGCGGATGTCGTTGACGTAAAGCGTGCCGGTCGCCGGGTCGAGGGCCATGCTGCCCCAGTTCTGGCCGCCGTAGTAACCCGGCCAGATCAGCGTGTCCTGCTTATCCGAGAGCGGCGTCCATTCGCCCTTGTAGCGCAGCTTCTTGAACGCGATGCGGCAGTAGAGCTGATCGAAGATCGTAGCGCCCCACATATCCGATTCCTTCAAGCGATCCACGCCGATGGACAGGGCGGAATACGGCTGCACATCCGAAACCTGCATGCCCGGCATCACATCGGTCGGGACCTTGCGGTTCTCCACCGGGTACACCGGCTTGCCCGTACGGCGATCGAGCACGAAGATCTGGCTACGCTTGGTGCCCTGGATCAGCACGGGAAGCGTGGTGCCATCTTTCTGCGGCATGTCGTACAGGATCGGCTGCGTGGAGACGTCGTAGTCGTACTGGTCGATGTTGGCCGTGCGGAAGTGCCAGCGCTCCTTACCGGTCTTCAGGTCCACCGCGACGACAGCATCGGTGTACTCGTTGGAATACGGATGACGATCGCCGGTCCAGAAATCCGGCGTCTGGTTGCCGGTGGGGAAGTAGGCCAGGCCAAGCTTCGGATCGTAGGCCGCGGTGCCCCAGAAGTTCGGGGTCTCGATCGGTGCGGTTTCGCCGGCCGGCAGCACGCTACTATCGGTCGCTCCTCGCTTCGGGTCCCATGCCCACAGGTTTTTACCCGTGACGACGTCATAGCCACGCACCGTACCGCCGGGCTCGCCGACGGTGAGGTTATCGTTCAGACGGCCGCCCACCATGATCACGCCATCGGCCACGAGCGGCGCCGAGGTGACGTTGTAGCTGCCTTGCTGGCCACCCTTCGCATCGCCCGGAAGGCCAATTTCAAGGTTCACATAGCCCTTGTTGCCAAAGCCTTCGCAGAGCGCACCGGTCTTGGCATCCAGCGCGAGGATGCGCGCATCGATGGTCGTTTCGATGATGCGCTTGCGGCAGAGCGCCGGAGCGGCGGCATCGAGTGCCGCGTTGCCGACGGGGGCTGCGGGTGCGTTAGCAACGTCCGGTGCCGGAAGCTTATCGAGGTCGGCATAACCGAGGCCGCGGCAACGCTTCCAGCCCTTGGTGCTCTCGAAAATCTGCGGCTTCGGGTCGAAGCGCCACTTCTCCTTACCGGTCGTGGCGTCGAGCGCGATCACCTTGTTCAACGGCGTGCAGAGATACACGGTGTCGTCGACCTTGAGTGGCGTCACCTGGTACTCGGAGCCATCGATGGCGAGGTCACCGGTACGGTACGTCCAGGCGACCTTGAGGTCCTTCACATTGGTCTTGTTGATCTGGGTGAACTGGACGTACTTCTCGCCCAGCGTATTGCGGCCCCAGGCCGACCAGTCGTTGCCATCGGCCTTGCCTGCGTCGGGGTTAAGCACGCGGGCAGGCGTATCGTCCTTCGCCACGACGGTCGCGTGCGGGCGGAACATCTGGCCGAACAGCGCGACGACCACGATGGCCAGCAGTGCGCCGAGCACGCCAGCAACGCGGCACGGCAGTGCGGTGCCGCCGCTCTTTTTGCGCAGGATCGGCGAGGCGATCGTGGTCAGCAGCGCGACGATCAGGAACACGATGATGCGCGGGAACACCTGCCAGAAATCAAGGCCGACTTCCGCCAGCGCCCAGATGACCGAGACAGCCAGCAAGGCCAGCGCGACCCACAGCGACCACGCACGGCGCAGCGCCAGGCCGATGCCAGCCGCGGCCAGGGCCAGACCCGCCGGGGCGTAGAACCACGACCCGCCGAGGCTGATGAGATAAAAACCGCCGCCCGCGAGACCAAGCCCCGCGAGCGACAAAAGGATGCCGACCAGGACGGCCGCACCCACCATGAGTTTCTTCATTTCGACACCTCTTCAATAAGCGGTGCGAGAGGGAAGCGTCAGGCAAGGCGAAACCGTCAGCGCGGCAGCGAGCCGCACTCCGGGTGAGTGTCTTAGCGGGGCGCGCCCTCAAGCGCGGACGAGATGCTAGACCAACGCAAGCCCCTGGCCCGGCCGCGCTTTGCCGGTTTCTGATGGAAATCCATCAAAAACGCGGAAAGCGCATGAGGCGTATTGCCCTAGATGTTTGCCGGTGTGACCAAGCGGAACTCGATCAACGGGGGTGGCGCGGCGTCGAGTTCGCCCTGCGCGTGCAGGATCGTCTGCAAGCCGACGAAGGCCTGCGTTTCCGGGCGTTGGTCGATCAGCGTGGTGATGAGGCCTTCCTGCAAGAGCTCGACGAGCGACGCATGGGTCTCGTGCGTGATCCACACGGGCCGCTCGGCAGCTGGAAGTGAAGCCACGACCTGCCGAATGCCTTCATTGGCACCGCCGCTGTTATAGATCGCCGCAATGCGGTTACCTCGTGCGAGCGCGAGCCGTACCGCGCTGGCGGCCTTCGTATCGATATCGTCCATATCGATGGGGCCGACCAGGGTGGCCTTGGGCGCCCATTGGGCCAGGCCGTCGACGAAGCCGCGCGAACGCTCCCGATGGAGCAGATAGGTGTGTGAGCCGGTCAGCAGCAGAACGCGCCCCGGTTTATGCAGGTAGCGACTGATCAGCCACGCCGCCGTCCTGCCCGCGGCGACGTTATCGATACCGACATAGACGCTGTGGTTCGCCATGCCCAGGTCGCTCATCATCGCCACGACCGGAATCTTCCGCCGGATCGCGCGCTCCACCGCCAGACGCAGTTCACCGCCATCATGGGCGAGCACGATGACGCCGTGGCAACGCTCACTAGCCTCGCGTACCGCCTGGCGAAGCTTCGAGGTGGGCACGCGCACCAGCCGCTCCAGCTGGATCGGCGGCTGCGACTCGGCCGCTACCTGGTCCAGCGCTGCTTCGATCCGCATGAAGAATTCATCGTCGAGGCCTGTGCGGATCACCAGCACCCGGAGCCGATAATCGGCCGGCGAAGCGATGTGCCGGCGCGCCCCCAGTTGGCGCGAGGCATCCAGCACGCGCTTACGCGTGGCGGCCGAGACGCCGGGCCGGCCATTGAGCACGCGATCGACCGTGGCGGTGCTTACCCCAGCCGCTGCGGCGATGTCGTTTATGCCGATTCGTGAGGGCACCGGGTGCGGCTCCGTAGGTCTTGATGCGCCCCATCGTGTGGTCACGCGGCGCAGCGGTCAACCGGCTTCGCGCCCGGTCACGGGCGTGATTCATATGAAACGCTCATAAGGGCATCCCAAAAGCCGTCCTAATCCGACAAACAGGAATTTGCATAATGTCAGCGCGCCGTCTGTGGTTTGGCGCTCATGGCTCTGCCGCTTATCCAGATTCGCCAAGAGGCAGCTATGAATCGATCGTTTGCGTGCGTCGGTTGTGGCCGATGCTGCCATGGGCTCCGCCTGCCTCTCGCCGTGGGCGAAGCCGGAGCATGGCTCGCCCGGGGGGGCGAAGTTGAAATCTTCTGCGAGGCGATTCCCTGGCCGTCGGACCCGATCGGTGACGGGGCGCTCGTAGCCTATCGAAAGGAGCGCTCATTCGATGCGGTGAGCGGCGACTTGCCGATCCGGGTGACGGTCAACCTGATGGCGTCCTTCGACCGCCGTTGCCCTAATCTCGATGAGGCGAATGCCTGCCGTATCTACGAGCAGCGGCCGCTCGCGTGCCGCATCTATCCTGCTGAGGTCAATCCGTTCATCCCGCTGCAGGTGGCGCAGAAGCTTTGTCCGCCGGAAGCCTGGCGTGAAGGCGACGACACCGCCGGCTTTGACGGAGAGACGCACCACGCCGTCGAGACGATGCGTTCATTTGCAGCCGAGGAGACGCTCAGGAAGAAGCGCATCGTCGAGATGCTCGGTATCGACATCGCCGGCCTCGCCAACGAAGGTGCCGCAATCCATCGGCCGGCACCGGCGCTGCTGTCGTGGACACTGGCGGGCGCCACGGTCCGCAAAGAAGACGTTAGCCGCCCGGCGCAGCGCTGGCGGCTTGCGTCGGATAACGCGGTAACGGTGGCCGCATTGCATGAAAACGCCTGCGCCGTCGCCGATCCCGCGACGGCCAGGGCATGGGAATACCTGTCTTTTGGAAAACGACCGGGTGCGTGATGACCAGACGTACGGCGAGCATGGCCACCGTTGCCATGGTGCTTGAGCTCACAGCCCTCGCGTTATCGGGCTACGCGCTCTTCTAGAAAGCAGTACGAAGCAAAGGGGGCGGCATACCGCCCCCTTTGCCGTGCGCATTACTCGTGGTGTGGAAGCTGCGCCTCGGCATGCTCGCCGTGATGCGGCATGCTCCTGGACACCTCGTCCAGCTTATCGCCGAGCAGGCGGCGGACGACGATGTAGAACACGGGGATGAGCAGCAAGCCCAGCACCGTGGCGAACACCATGCCGCCCATCACGCCCGTACCGATCGCATGGCGGGAGTTCGCGCCGGCGCCGGTCGAGATCGCCAGCGGCATCACGCCCAGCATGAACGCCAGCGACGTCATCAGGATGGGGCGAAGGCGCTGGCGGGCCGCCTCGATGGTCGCCTCGCGTAGCGTCTTGCCCGATTGCTGCTGCTCCACCGCGAACTCCACGATCAGGATCGCGTTCTTCGCGGCCAGGCCGATCACGGTGATCAGGCCGATCTTGAAGAAGATGTCATTGGGCAGGCCACGGAGCATCGTCGACACCACCGTACCAAGCATGCCCAGCGGGACCACCAGCAGCACCGCCACCGGGATCGACCAGCTTTCGTACAGAGCCGCGAGACACAGGAAGACGATCACGATCGACAACACCATGAGCATCGTGGCCGAGTTGCCCGCCAGGATCTCCTGGTAGGACTGGCCGCTCCAGTCGTAGCCGAAGCTGGGTGGCAGCTTGTCGTTCACGATGCCGCCCACGATGTCCATGGCCTGGCCGGTGGAGTAACCCGGTGCATTGTTGCCCACGATTTCCACAGCGGAGTAACCGTTGTAGCGCGTCAGGCTGGGCGACGCGTTCTGCCACGTAGCGTGGACCACCGTGCTCAGCGGAATCATGCGGCTATCCGTACCCGTCGACGCGCTGGCCACACCGGAGGTCGTGGTCGTGCTCGCCGAGGAGAGCGTGCTTGGCGTGTAGATGTGGTTGAACGCATCGGTGCCCATGCGGTACGGCGCATCGGCCTGTACCATCACGCGCTTCACGCGGCCGCCGTACTGGAAGTCGTTGATATACACCGGCGCCAGGGTGAGCTGGATGGCCGTATAGATATCGCTGACCGAAAGCCCCAGGGTCTGCGCCTGGGTACGGTCCACCGCCAGCTGCATCAACGGTGAGTCTTCCAGGGTGTTCGGGCGCACGGCGACCAGGGCGGGGTTCTTCGCCGCCTCGCCGAGCACGGTGTTGCGTGCCTGGGTGAGTTCATCGCGCGACTGGCCGGCGCGGGCCTGCAAGTACATGTCGATGCCGCCGAACTGCGACAGGCCGCGGATGGTCGGCAGGTTCACCACGAAGATCGTGGCATCGCGCACCACCTTGAGCTTGCCATTCATCTGCTGGATGAACTCGGGCGCCGTTTCGCTGCGCTGCGACCAGTCCTTCAGGCGGACGAAGCTCATGCCCACGTTTTCGCCGATACCGAGGAAGCTGAAGCCGGAGATCTGGAAGACACCCTCGACCGCCGGATCCTTCAGCATGACGCCGCGGATATCCTTCATGACCCGCTCGGTCCGCTGAAGGCTGGCGCCGGGCGGCAACTGCACGATCGCCAGCGCGTAACCCTGGTCCTCTTCGGGAACGAAGCTGGTGGGCAGCTTGGTGAACAGGAAGCCGCAGAGCACGCATAGCAGCACGAACACCATCATCCAGCGCGGCGCATGGCGAATGGCCGAGCCGATATGGCCGGAGTACGTGTGCGTCGTCCAGTCGAAGAAGTCGTTGAACTTCCGGTAGACGATGTTCTTCTTCGGCGGGGTGTGCTTCAGGATCGTGGCACACAGCGCTGGCGTGAACGACAGCGCGAGGAAGGCCGAGAAGCCCATCGAAACAGCGATGGTCAGCGCGAATTGCTTGTAGATGATGCCCGAGGCACCCGGCTGGAGTGCCGACGGCACGAACACGGCGGCGAGCACCACGGTAATCGCAACCACGGCGCCGGTGATCTGGCCCATGGCCTTGCGCGTCGCCTCCTTCGGTGGGAGGTGCTCCTCGGTCATGATGCGTTCGACGTTCTCGATCACGACGATCGCATCATCCACCACGATACCGATAGCCAGCACCATGCCGAACAGGGTGAGCTGGTTGATGGTGAAGCCCAGCGGCGAAAGACCGAGGAACGTGCCCAGCAATGCGACAGGGATCACCAGGGTCGGGATCAGTGTCGCGCGGAAGTTCTGCAGGAAAAGCAGCATCACCAGGAACACGAGGATGATGGCTTCCACCAGCGTGTGGACCACTTCCTCGATGGAGAGCGTCACGAACTTGGTCGTCTCGTACGGCTCGAACCACGTCACGCCCTCGGGGAAGCTCTTCGCCAGCTCGGCCATCTTGGCGCGCACCGCGCCTGCTACGTCCAGTGCGTTCGCACCCGGGAGCAGCTGCACACCAAACGCACCGGTGGGCTTGCCGTTGTACGAGGTGGCGAAGCCGTTGAGCTGGGAGCCGAGCTCCACGCGTGCCACATCCTTCAGGCGCACCGTGGTGCCGTCGTTATTGGCGCGCAGGATGATGTTGGCGAACTGGTCTGCGGTATTGAAACGGCCTTCCGCGGACACGGTGGCACTGAAGCCCTGGCCGTCCACAGCGGGATCCGTACCGATGGAGCCCGCCGCGAACTGCACGTTCTGCGTACTCAACGCGTTCTGCAGATCGGTGGCGGACAGTCCGTAGCCGCGCAGTTTGTCCGGGTTGAGCCAGACGCGCATCGCGTACTCGGCGCCGAGCTGGCGGGTATTACCCACGCCCGGGATACGGGCCACCTGGTCCAGTACCTGCGAAGCGACGATGTCGTTCAGGCGCTGGAAGTTGATGGCCGGATTATCCGACGTCAGTGCCACGAACAGCAGGAAGTCCGGGTTGGACTTGGCCACCACCACGCCCTGCTGGGTCACTTCGGCAGGCAGGCGCGGCGTCGCAAGCGACACCTTGTTCTGCACCTGCACCTGGGCGATATCCGGATCCGTTCCAGTTTCGAAGGTGAGCGTGATCTGCGCCTGGCCCGACGAGCTGGACTGCGAGCTGAAGTAGAGCAGGTGGTCGATACCGGTCAGCTGCTGCTCGATGACCTGGGTCACCGTTTTTTCCGTGGTATCCGCGCCGGCACCCGGGAAGTTGGCGGTGACGACGACCTGCGGCGGAGCGATGTTCGGATACGACTCGATGCCCATGTTCAGCAGCGAAATCGTGCCGCACAGGGTGATGAGGATCGCGACCACCCAGGCAAAGACCGGGCGGTCAATAAAGAAACTTGGCATGGATGTCCTTCCTTACGGCGCGTGGCTCGCGGCCACGGCTTTGACGGGGGCGTTGGCGCGCGCCTGCGGAATGCCCTCGACGATGACCTGGTCCCCCGGCTGCACGCCGCTGGTGACGACCCAGTTGGGGCCATCGGTGCGATCGACGGTCACGGAGCGGCGCACCGCAGCCGAGGGCACGGTGATGGTCTTGCCGTCGGCGCCGGTGGTCTTGCCCTCGCCGACGACCAGTACGAACGTTTCGTTGGCATCGCGCTGCACGGCGGCCTGCGGAAGCAGGAAGACGTGGTGCTGGTCGCCAAGGGTCGCCTTCACCGTGACGTACTGGCCGGGCAACAGGCGCTGGTTCGCGTTGGTCAGCAAGGCGCGGAGATCGACCGTGCCGGTCTGCGGGTTGACGGTCGCCGACGAGAAATCGAGCTGGCCGGTTTCACCGAAATCGGAGCCATCCGGGAGTTGGATGCGCACGGTGGCCTGGTCGGTCGAGGTCAGCGTCGCCGTGCCCTGCGCGGCAGCAGCACGTAGCCGGTCCAGATCGGTCACGGACATGCTGAAGTTCACGTAGACGCGGTCGAGTTCGTCGACCTGGGTGAGCAGGGTCGTATCGCCCTGGCCGACCAGCGCGCCCTCGGTCACCTGCTGCTTGCCCGCACGGCCGTCGATCGGTGCGACGACCCGCGCGTAGCTGAGATTGATGCGTGCCGACTGCACCGCAGCCTCGCCTTGCTTTACGGCGGCAATCGACGTGCGTTCGGTGGCTTCCGCCGTGTCGAGGTCGGAGCGCGAGACGTAGTTTTTGCCGATCAGGCTGCGCGCGCGATCCGCCTGCGCCTTTGCGTTCACCGCGGTGGCACGCGCGGAGGCGAGATTGGCCAGCTGCGCATCGAGTTCTGCCTGCAGCGGTGCCGGGTCAATCGCGAAGAGCGGTTGTCCCGCTTTCACGTCGGTGCCTTCGGCATAAAGCCGGTGCTGGAGAATGCCAGGCACGCGTGCGCGAACGTCGGCGGTGCGGAACGCGGAGATGCGGCCGACCTGGTCCTGGACCAGGGGGACGTCACGCGGCTCGGCCTTAACGACGCCCACTTGCGGCGGCGGAGGTGGCTGGGCGGCTTCTTGCTTGTGGCACGCGGCCAGGGCCAGTGCCAGACCGGCGGCAAGCAGGGGAGTGCGGTGGGGCAGGGGATTCATCCGGTGACAGGTCCTAGGTAAAAAGAGGGGAAGCGGGACGCGGGTTGCGATAGGCATTCAGGAAGACGCGCACGACGGGATCGACCAGGTCCGGCCCGCCACGCAGGCTTCGCACCAACGCGAAGAAGAGCTGGGCGGCTTCGTCGGGATCGTCATCGCGCAACTGGCCGCGTTCCATCGCCACGCGAATGCGCGCCGATAGTCGCGACAGCGAGTCGAAGCAGGCGGCGTCGACGACATCGCGCACCGCAGGCAGGGTCTTGGGTGGGTCCATCTGCAACACGCGCGCGATCGCACTGGTGCCGTGGCCATCGCTACCGGCCCGGTACACCTGGACGAACGAGCGGAGCACGGTCTCGAGCGGTGCGTCGGGTTCGCTCAGCGCGGCGCGGAGCGGCTTGAGCAGTTCCTCGACAACGGCGCGGAACAGGATCTGCTTGCTATCGAAGTGCGAGTAGACCGTCTGCTTGGATACGCCCGCCTGCGTCGCCACGGCATCCATGCTGATGTCGTAGGCATCCTGGCAGAACAGGGCGCAGGCGGCCCGCAGGACGCGATGGTGGTTGGTTTGGCGCTGCGTGGTGCGCATGCGATGTCTCTGAGCCTTTACTGTGCGGTGCAGTCCACCCTCCGCGCATGCGGAAAGCGCGCGGTGAACGCGCGCGCTAATAGCGGAAGGTGGGCCGGTGGAGCCGGGTTTCGCTTAGTTCGTCCGCAGCAGGACCTTGATGGCCTCGCGTTGATCCATGGCCTTATAACCATGTGCGACATCCGCGAGCGGCAGCGTCAGGTCGAACACGCGCCCCGGGTTGATCTTGCGCTCGAGCACGAGATCCATAAGGTGCGGCAGGAAGCGGCGTACCGGTGCCGGGCCGCCGAGCAGACCCTTCTGTGCGAAGAACAGCTGCTGCCCATCGAACTCCACGCCGTGCGGCACACCTACATAGCCGATCATCGAGCCCGGGCGGGCACATTCGATGGCCTGCTGCATGGACTCCTTCGTGCCGACGCATTCCAGCACGGCATCGGCGCCGATATTCCGGGTGAGCTTCTTCACCGCGGCGATGCCTTCCTCACCGCGGGCGGCGATGATGTCCGTTGCACCGAATTCCAGCGCGAGATCCTGACGGGTCTTGTGGCGGCTCATGGCGATGATGCGCGCCGCGCCCATCTGCTTTGCGGCGAGCACGCCCATGAGGCCCACGGCGCCATCACCCACGACGACCGCGGTCGAACCGGGCTGTACGCGTGCGGCATCGGCGGCATACCAACCGGTGCCGAGCACGTCGGAGACGGCGAGCAGGCTGGGGATGAGATCGTCGGCAGGGATGTCGGCCGTGGCCACGAGCGTGCCGTCGGCGAGCGGAATGCGTGCGAGCGGTGCCTGGGCTCCAGTCATGAACTGGCGCTGTTCGCACGAGGACTGGAAGCCGAACTGGCAATGCGGGCAGGTGTTGTCCGAGAGGCAGAACGAACCGACGACGAACTGGCCGGGCTTCACCGAGGTAACCGCCGAGCCCACTTCCACGACGATGCCGCAGTATTCGTGGCCCATGGCCTTCGGACCGCCGTTGAAATCGTTGTGGCCACGATACGGCCACAGATCCGAGCCGCAGATACAGCTGGCGGAAAGCCGGATGATCGCGTCGGTGGGTTCGAGGATGGCCGGTTCGGGCACGTCTTCCAGGCGCACATCGCCGGGGCCGTACATCATGGTGCCTAGCATGGGATTCTCCTCGGGAGCGCGCAAAAGCGCTCGGATGGGATGGGACAGGCTCGCAATCTAGTCGCGACCGATTGTGTGGACTAGTCGCCTTGTCCAGCTAAGGCTTATGAAGAATGCGCATGAATCGAGTGAGTGCGCAGCGGCTTCGCGTTCGCGCGAACGCTGAGAGATTCATGCTGGGAATTCATGAGTCCATGCCACCCAGCCTACTTAATCTGCTGCGTGCTGCGACGCACAATGGCGGCCATTCCCTCCCGGATTCCCCCATGGTTCGTGTCCTGCCTCTTGCCGCGGAATGGTCGCCCCTCGCCTGGGACGGCCGTAAAGCGTGGTCGCGCCGCCTCGGCTCAGCGCCCTCGGCCGTCGGCAGCGTGGTGCTGGCCGTATGGGAAGACGGCACGGCTGAACAGTGGGAATGGGAAATGCTCGATGAGGCGGAAGATCGCCATCTCGCCGGTGGCAGCGCGCCCACGGCACGCGATGCCCTCGATGCCGCTATTGCCCTGGCGGAGCGTGGCGCGCCATGAACACCCCTGTGGCAGACCGCCATCCGATCTGGGTGCTGACGGTGTTGAGTGCCTTGATGGCGTTCGCCTCCGTCTCCACCGATCTCTATCTCCCGGCCATGCCCGTCATGGGCCGGGACCTGCGCGCTGGCGCCGGCGCCATGGAGTGGACGATCTCGGCTTATCTCGTCGGCTTTAGCCTGGGTCAGTTGCTGTGGGGTCCCGTCGGTGACCGCGTGGGGCGCCGTCTTCCCATCGCGCTCGGGCTGGTGATCTTTACGGTGGGCTCGGCTGGGTGTGCACTCGCGACATCGACGCATGCACTGATCGCGGCTCGCGTCGTGCAGGCCGTGGGCGCGTGCTCAAGCGTCGTGCTCGCCCGAGCCATGGTCCGTGATCTCTATGCGGGTGCGGCCGCGGCGCGCATGCTCTCCACGTTGATGACGGTGATGGCCGTCGCGCCCTTGCTTGGCCCCACGCTGGGTGGGCAGGTCCTGACGGTGGGCACGTGGCGCGTCATCTTCTGGACCCTGGTGGCCGTCGGTGTGGCGACGCTAGTGGCGGTGGCGAGCTTGCCAGAGACCTTGCCGAAAGCACGCCGACGCACCGAGCCGTTGTCGTCCGCGCTTCGCGAATATCGCCGCTTGCTCGCTGATCCGCGCTTTCGCGCTTACGCGGGTGCCAGTGGCTTGTTCTACGGTGGCATCTACGCCTATGTGGCCGGCACGCCGTTCGCCTATATCGCTTATTACGGCGTATCGCCCCAGCACTACGGGATCCTGTTTGCCGCCGGCATCGTCGGCATCATGGCCACGAACCTGTTGAACGCACGCTGGGTGGGACGCTTCGGCGCGGATACCCTGATGCGTTGGGGCGCGGCGGGCGCCGCTGCGGCGGGCATTGCCTCTGTCGCCGTGGTCGGCCTGTTCCCGCACATGCTCTGGCCGCTGGCAACGACGTTGTTTCTGTTTGTCGCCTCCACGGGTTTCATCGTGGCCAATGCGATCGCGGGCGCGCTGAATACCGCCCCTGAGCACGCGGGCTCCGTATCGGCCTTGATCGGTGCCATCCAGTACGGTTCGGGCATCGCTGGCTCGGCACTCGTGGGCCTCTGCGCGGACGGTACCTCGCTTCCGCTAGCGGCCGTCGTTTCGCTCATGGGCATCGGTAGCCTGTGGTTCGCGTACAGCCAGGGCGATGCGGTCGATACGCTGGAGGTGCTGGGTGACCAGGGCTAAGCGCCCAGCTGCAGGGCCCGCTCACGCGCGATCCCCGATTCGCCGCGATATCCAGGACATCATCGCCTTCATCGCCGTGGCGCAGGAGCGGAGCTTCACCCGTGCTGCAGCCCGGCTTGGCACCTCGCAGTCCGCGTTGAGCCACACCGTCCGTGGCCTTGAAAGCCGTATGGGTATACGGTTGCTCACCCGTACGACGCGCAGCGTTGCACCCACCGAAGCGGGCGAGCGCCTGTTGCACAAGGTGGGCCCGCGGCTCGACGAGATCGAGATCGAAGTGGATGCACTCAGCGAACTGCGCGAGCGCCCCTCGGGCAACCTGCGGATCACGACCGCGGAACATGCGGCCAACACCATTATCTGGCCTGCGCTGGCCACGTTCCTCCCGGCGTACCCCGATATCTCCGTAGAGGTCAGCGTGAACTACGAGCTGATCGACATCGTCTCCGAGCGCTTCGATATCGGTGTCCGTATTGGTGAGCAGGTGGCGAAGGACATGATCGCCGTACGTATCGGCCCGGACATGCGCATGGCGGTCGTCGCGACACCGTCCTATTTCAACGGCCGGCGCAAGCCGCACTCGCCACAAGACCTTACCGAGCATCGTTGCATCGACCTGCGCTTGCCGACGCGCGGTAACCTGGCCGTGTGGGATTTCGAGAAGGACCATCGCGAAATCAAGGTGCGTGTCGAGGGTCAGGTGATCGCGAGCAACGTCAGCCAGATCCTGTTCGCCGCACTGCAAGGCATGGGACTTGCCTGGTTGCCCGAAGACATCGTGTTGCCGCATCTCGCCGATGGCTCGCTGGTGCGCGTCCTCGAGAAGTGGTGCCAGCCGTTCCCCGGCTATCACCTCTATTACCCCAACCGAAGGGAAGGCTCGCCCGCGCTCTCCCGGTTGGTGGATGCACTTCGTTACCGAAGCTGATGCCGTACCTAAGTCGACGCTAAGGCACGATGGATAACGTAGCGCCCGTGACTATCAGTACGACGAAACCCGAGCGTGTCCACGCCCGGCTTCCCCTTGGGACAGCCGGTGCGAAAGCGCTTGGGGCACGGATTCGCTCGGCACGCCTGCGCGCCGATATGCGTCTGGAGGATCTCTCCACGCTGAGTGGTGTGCACCGCTCGCAGATATCGCGGATCGAGCGCGGTCTCGCGCTGACGCTGACGGCAAACGCGCGCCGCTTGTGCGCGTGCCTCGATATCCCGCTGCCCGTGGGTGGGGCGGATGCGCCGATCGATGCCTTGACGACGCGCATGGCCGAACTGGTTCGCCAGTATCCAGAGTCGACTGCCCTGGTCGACCGGGCGCTGGCAACGATCGAGCGCCGATTCGGTGTCGATACGTCAGGGGCAGGCCGACGCTAATCCTTGTACGCGCGCGTCAGGGTGGCTTTGCAGCCGCGTGCGCATGGCTTCGACGAATGCCAAGGGTGCCTTGGCTAACCCACGCCGCAGGAACGCGCTGGCTACATCGAGGCGGCCGTCCTCGGCAAGTAGGGAGGCCCACGCGCATTCGCCACGGTAGTCTCCCGCTCGCGCCGACGCTTCATAGAGTTCGCGCGCTCGGGCGAGATCCTGTGCCGTCTCCCAGCCGTGCTCAAAGTAGCGCGCCAGGAAGCATTTCGCCCGCGCATGGCCGAGTTCCGCTGCGCGGGTGAACCACGCGAAGGCAGCGGCCCGATCGGCGCGAAGGCCTCGCCCCTGCTCGAGGGTATGCGCGTAGTTGTACATGCCCCAGTCGAGGCCGCCCTGGGCCGCCTTCCGGAACCAGACCGCTGCCAGTTCGTCGTCGACTTTCGTGCCCCAACCGTTTTCGTGGCAACGTCCCAGCATGTTCATCGCCATGGCCGAGCCATGGTGCGCGGCTTGCATGAACCAGTAGACCGCCTCACCGGGCTGGGCGTCGCAGCCCGCCCCGTCGAGCAGCATCTGACCGAGTATGGTCTGCGCCGCTGCATCCCCTTCGTGTGCGAGGGGTTGCAGGTAAGCGAAGCCGTTGGCGGCCGACTGCCCGACCGCTCCCGCAAACGCATCCGCGTTGTAGCCGCTCACGTCTGCGCCCACTCGCGCAGCAGGTTGTGGTAGACGCCGGTGAGGCGAACCAGTGCATCGGGATCGCCGGCGGCTGCGGTGAGCGCCTGGATCGACACATCCATGTCGAACAGGAGGCGGCGGTGCATGGCAGAGGGCACCATGCTCTGGACCCAGAAGAAGCACGCCGTCCGCGTACCGCGCGTGACCGGTTCGACCCGGTGCAGGCTGTTGCCTGGGTAGAGGACCATGTGGCCTGCGGGCAGCTTGACGGTGTGTGACCCGTAGGTATCTTCGATGACAAGCTCACCGCCGTCATAGCTGTCGGGATCGTCGAGGAACAGCGTGGCCGACAGGTCCGTGCGTACCGCGACCGCAGGATCGCTGCGCCGGTCGTAGCGGATGGCGTTATCGACGTGCATGCCAAACGACTGCCCGCCCGCATAGCGGTTGAAAAGCGGCGGGTAGATACGCAAGGGAAGCGCGGCCGCAAAGAACGTGGGCTGTGCGAGCAGGCGCTCGACCAGCGTGTCACCGAGCGCACGCGCGATCGGGTCATCTTCAGCCACCTGCGCGTTGTTCTTGGCCTGCGCCGACTGGTATCCCGCGGTGACGCGACCATCCTTCCATGACGCGCTCGCGAGTCGCTCATGGATGGCCGCCAAGTCGGCGGGTGAGAGTACGTTATCAATCTGCAAGAGCATGTGGTAAAGCCCGGGCCGCCACATGGCGGCCCGGGTGGTTCCTCTTCAGAAGCGGAAATTGGCGCTGACGATGCCAACGCGGCCCGGGGCGACATTGGCGTAGTGCGCCGTGAACGCCTTGTCGAAGTAGTACTTATTGGTCAGGTTCTGTACGTTGAGCTGCAGGGTCACATGCGGATTCAGCACGTAAGAGGCCATGAGGTCGTAGCGGGTATAGCCCGGCACGTACTTCGTGTTGGCGGTGTTCGCGTAGACGCGGTCCATGGCGAAGGCGCCGCCGCCAAGCGTAAAGCGCGGCGTGAAGGCGTACGTCGTCCAGAGCGTGAAGCTGTTCTTCGGCGTGTTCGGGAACTGGTTGCCCTTGCTTGCGGCATCGGCCGGGGCCGGCTTCACCAGGTCGCTATCGAGCCAGGTATAGCCTGCAAAGACATTCCACGCCGCGGTTACCTGGCCGCTCACGCCGATCTCGACACCGTCGACACGCTGCTCACCGGCATTGATCATGGTGCTGCCGCGGCCACCCGTCGCCACGCGGGCGTTGCTCTTCTCGGTGCGGAACACCGCGCCGGTAAGCGACACGCGCTGGTCCATCAGATCCCACTTGGTACCGACTTCCAGGTTGCGGCTGGTTTCCGGCTTCAGGGCGTCGTTGGTGACGGCAATGCCATCAGCGCCGTCGCCTGCGTCCACGCCCGGGGGGTTCGACGATGTACCCCACGACGCGTAGATGCTGCCGTTCTCGGCGGGCTTGAAGACGAGGCCTGCCTGCCAGTTCCAGAACGACGCGTTGTTGCCGACACGTACCGTTGCATTGGTAGCCGTCGTCAGTGCGGTGGACTTGGTTTCGAAGTGGTCGTAGCGGGCGCCCAGGTTGAGCTGCCACATCTCGTTGAGGTCCAGCGTGTCAAACGCCCATGCGGAACGGGTGTTCGTGGTCACGTGGGTCGGGTTCTGGCCACCGATGAGCGCGCCTTCCCACGGATCGTGCGGGTTCGGATCGATCACGGGGGCGCACCAATAGTTCGACGGGGCACCGATGCCGTACTTCGCGGAGCAGGCACCGTTGCTGACGGCGCCGATGTTGTGGGTATCCGAAGCGCTGGTCGCAGGATCGACCAGATACTGGGTGCGATCGGTCTTCTCGTTGGAGATCTCGATACCGGCGGCGATCGTGTGCTTGATGCTTCCCGTGTCGAACGAACCGGTCAGGTCCGTCTGGTTGGTCATCGAGCTGGTGCTGCTATCGCGGTTGTTCGCGCGCCGCCAGACACCGCCGTTGACCAGGAAGTTACCCTGGCTGTCGTCGGGCTGTGTCCACAGGTAGTCGTTGGTCGAGCGGCCGTAGACGGAGGTGTTCCGCAGCTGCCAGCCGTCCGCAAAGCTGTGCCGGATGACGATCTGGCCGATGTCGTTCTTCTGCTTCTGGAAGTCGCGGTCGACCAGGCCGTAGTACGTGTCGCGCGGCACGTCGATCGGGCTGCCGCTGCGATTGGGCGCGTTGTTCGGGTTGTTGTACGGGATGCCGCTTTCGGGCGTGTCGTCGCTTTGCATGTGGTAGTAGCTGAGCGTGACGCTGGTATCGGCATGCAGGCCAAACGTGACCGACGGCGCGATACCCCAGCGGCTCTGGTCGGGACCGTCGCGCCCGGGGATATCGGCCTCGTGGCCCATGACGTTGAGGCGGAAGGCTGCATCGTCGCCGAACTGCTGGTTCCAGTCCGCCGTACCGCGGCGGTAGCTATCCGTGCCGAGGCCAACGCTGCCTGCGATGAAGTTCCTGGCCTCTGGCGCCTTGGTCACCAGGTTGACGCTACCACCCACGGAGCCGCGCCCCGTGTAAGCGGAGCTGGGGCCCTTGGTGACTTCCACCTGTTCGATATCGAAGATCTCGCGCTGCTGCGAGCCAGAGCTGCGCACGCCATCGACGAAGATCGAACTCTCGGAATCGAAGCCGCGGATGATGGGGCGATCGCCGTTCGGATTGCCACCTTCGCCAGCGCCGAACGTGATGCCGGGCACGGTGCGCAATACATCGAGCAGCGACGTGGCGTTGGTCTGCTGGATGATCTCCTGCGGCACCACCGTGACGGACCGGGGCGTATCGAGCAGCGGCGCCGTGAACTTCGGCGAGGTGCTGTTCACCACGGTCGACTGCACATGCATGCCTTCCAGGTTTTCCGTCTTCCGATCTTTGGCTTTGTCGGGAGGCGGCGTGGCTTGCACATCGGCAGCGTGCGCGACGGAGCCCGCCATGGCCAGGCCGACGGCGCTGGCGACAAGGCGCAGGGGCGGAAGGGAGCGTGATGTGATGTGAGACGACATGGCTGGGAGTCCTTGGTTTTCTTATTCGCCTGGCCGCAGGCAAAGCGAGTCCAGCGACACCTGTTTTTCATCAGGCATCGTTCGCGTTCGCGGGACAGGAGGGCGTATCAACAGCGCATCACGGTAATGCATGTGATAATGATTCGCAATTAAATGCTGCGACGCCAGAGCGTTGGGGCGCAACGCCTTCGGGGCATTTGAATCGCAAAAAAAGAGAACGAATTAAGAAAAAGCGCGCCAGGTGACTGATTACTCTGCTTGCTTATTTTTTCCTTAGCGAGCAGGTGTGCGAATGCCGCCGTTTGCCACATGAAAGTTAATTCATGATCCGCAAGGACGCGCTAAAGGGCTTGCTAAGGCAGGTGCCCCACGCTGCGGGAAAGCCGTTCCCGGAATCGTTTCATGTCTCCTGCGTCACCTGCGCGTACGCCGCGCTCCCGTCGTCTCCGCTGGTGCCTGTGGATGGTGCCCATCGTTCTCGCGGGCGTCGTATTCGTCCTGATGGGGCCGCGTGGCGGCTCGGTCGCGAAGCCGGCCGCGCCGGCCACCGTGGTTACCAGTGTTGCTGCAACGCGGCGCGACGTGCCGCAGTGGATTTCCAGCGTCGGCACCGTGACGCCGCTGAACGAAGTGGCGGTGAAGGCACGTGTGGATGGCCAGCTCGATCGCGTGGCGTTCGAGGAAGGGCAGATGGTGAAGGCGGGCGATCTGCTTGCGGAGATCGACCCCCGGCCCTACCGCGCTGCGCTCGTCCAGGCGGAGTCAGCGGCGCGACGCGATGATGCGCAACGCCACAACGCGGAACTCGACCTCGCGCGTTACCAGAAGCTCTCGACATTGCAGGTGGTGCCGCGCCAGCAGCTCGATGCGCAGAAGGCGCAGGCTGAAGGTTTACTGGCGACGGTAGCGGCCGATCGTGGTGCCGTCGATGCGTCGCGCCTCAATCTCTCGTTTACCCGGATCACGGCGCCGATCGCGGGCCGTCTCGGCCAGCGCCTGGTCGATCAGGGCGCACAGGTGCATGCCTCCGATGCGGCGGGCCTCGTCACGGTCACGCAGATCGAACCGATCACCGTGGCGTTCCCCATTTCACAAGACCAGCTCCAGGCCGTGGTGGCCGCGCAGCGGCGCGCGCCGCTCCAGGTGCAGGCCACCGCGCGTGACGGTACGGCGGCGCTTGGCTCGGGCGTACTGACCTTCATCGATAGCCAGGTGTCGGCAACGACGGGGCAGGTGTTGCTCAAGGCGCAGTTCGACAACCACGACCACGCGCTCTGGCCCGGCGCCTTCGTCGCTGCACGCATGCTGCTCGCCACGCAGTCGCAGGTCGTGACTGTGCCCGCACAAGCCGTGCAGCGCGACCAGGTCGGTGACTTCGTCTATGTCATCGATGCATCGCACGTGGCACAGCAGCGCCGCGTCACTACCGGCCTTTCCGCCGATGGCGTCACGGTGGTCACCCATGGCCTCAATGAAGGTGAGCGCGTGGTCGTGGAAGGGCAGGGTGATATCCAGCCCGGCACGCACGTGGCCGAGGCGACACCGAAGCCGGCAGCGGGAGCATCGGGCGCATGATGATTTCCACGCCCTTCATCCGGCGGCGCATCGGTACGTTACTGCTCGCCGTGGGCTGCCTGCTCATCGGCGCCGTGGCCTACCGCCTGCTGCCGGTGGCACCGCTGCCGCAGGTCGATTTCCCGACGATTGAAGTCAGCGCGGATCTCCCCGGCGCCAGCGCCGAGACGATGGCGTCTTCCGTTGCCACGCCATTGGAGCGCTCGCTGTCGGATGTACCGGGCGTCACCGAGATGACCTCGTCAAGCTCGCTCGGCCGCACCCAGCTGGTGCTGCAGTTCGACCTCGGCAAGAACATCGATGCGGCTGCGCAGGATGTACAGACCGCGATCAATGCGGCGGGTGGTCTTCTCCCCAAGGACCTGCCCAACCCGCCCACGTACCACAAGGTGAACCCCGCCGACTTCACCATCATGTCCATCGCGCTCACGTCGCCGACGCTCACGCTGACCGAGCTGGACAAGGCGATGGAAGAGCGTCTGGCGACCCAGGTCTCGCAGATGAAGGGCGTGGGCCTGGTCGACTACCACGGCCAGCAGCGTCCCGCGGTGCGCATTCGTGCCGACCCCGACAAGCTCGTTGCGCTTGGGCTGAGCCTGGACGACCTGCGTACCGTCGTGGCCACCCAGACCGTGGACGCCCCCAAGGGCTCACTCGACGGCCCGCACCAGACCATCACGCTCAAGTCGACGGACCAGCTGCTCGACCCAGCGGCGTATCGGGACCTGGTGATCGCGTGGCGCAACGGCGCGCCGATCCGCGTTAGCGATGTGGGTACCGTCGTTGAGGCTTCCGAAGATGTGCGCAGCGCGGCGTGGCTTCAGGGCGAGCGCGCGATCATCATGGATATCCACAAGCAGCCTGGCTACAACGTCGTCGATACCATCGCGGCGATCAATGCCAGGTTGCCAGCGCTGGCAGCTGCGTTGCCGCCCTCGGTTCATGTACGCGTCGTCGGCGATCGCACCCAGACCATCGGTGCCTCCGTGGCCGACGTGCAGTACACCCTGCTTGCCACCATCGTGCTGGTCGTCGCCGTGATTGCGATGTTCCTGCGCAACGTGTGGGCTACGGTGATCCCCGCCGCGACGATCCCGCTGTCGCTCGTGACCAGCTTCGCCATCATGTACGTGCTGGGCTACAGCCTCGACAACCTCTCGCTGATGGGCCTGACGATCGCGGTAGGCTTCGTGGTGGACGATGCCATCGTCGTCATCGAGAACATCGTGCGACATATGGAGCTGGGCAGGAAGCCGCTCATGGCGGCGGTAGAGGGAACGCGCGAGGTGGCATTCACCATCGTCTCGATGACCGTGTCGCTGATCGCTGTCTTCATCCCTATCCTGTTCATGGGCGGTATCGTGGGGCGCCTGTTCCGCGAATTCGCGGTGACGATCAGCGCGACGATCCTGATTTCGGGTGTGATGTCGCTGACGGTCACGCCGATGTTGTGCGCATGGTTGGTCCGGCCGGATCACGAGAAGCCGCACGGGAAGGTCTATCTCGCGCTGGAACGGTCCTTCAATGCCGTGAACGACCTGTACGCGCGCACGCTTGGCTGGGCGCTCGGCCATCGCCGCGTCGTGTTGATGTCGCTGGTGGGGACCGTGGCTCTCACCGTAGGACTGTTCGTACAGATTCCGAAGGGCTTCTTCCCGCAGGTGGATGCGGGCCTCATCGTGGGTACGGCGCAGGCTTCGTCAAGTGTCTCCTACGAGGCCATGTCACAGCGCATCCAGCAGGTAGGCGCCATCGTGCGGCGGAATCCGAACGTGGATAACGTGTACTTCTGGATCGGTCCCAACCCAACGCTTAGCCAGGGCCGCATGATGATCAACCTGAAGCCGCTGTCTGAGCGTAACGACAGCGCGCCGGTGGTGCTCGATCAGTTGAAAGAAGCGACGGCCAGCGTGCAGGGCATCAAGCTGAAGATGCAGGTGCGCCAGGATATTCAGATCGGAGGACGGTCCAGCGCGGCCCAGTACCAGTACACCTTGCAGTCCACCGACGTCGCCGCGTTGGCCAAGGTTTCGACCGACCTCATGGCCGAGTTCCGCCGCATGCCGCAGCTGCGCGACCTGGATTCCGACCAGCAGCCCGCCTCGAAGACGGCTACGGTCGATATCCATCGGGATACCGCCTCACGCCTCGGTGTGAGTGTGCAGGCGATCGACGACGTGCTCTACGATGCGTTCGGCCAGCGTCAGATCGCCACGATGTTCACGCAGAACAACCAGTACCACGTGGTGATGGAAGTGCCGCCAAACTTCCAGCTCGATACGGCGGCGCTGTCTCACCTCTACGTCCGCGCTTCCAGTGGCGACCTGGTGCCTTTGAACGTGGTGGCCAGCGTCGTCGATGGTGTCGCACCGATCACGGTGAACCATCAGGGGCTGTTCCCCTCTATCACGCTCTCGTTCAACCTGAGTGCGGGGGTATCGCTCAGCGATGCGGTCACCGCGATCCACGCGGCGACCCAGCGCATCGGCATGCCGCCGTCGGTCACCGGTGCGTTCGCTGGCACGGCGCAGGCCTTCCAGGATTCCCTGGCCAGCCAGCCGTGGCTCATCCTTGCCGCCGTCGTGGTGATCTACATCGTGCTTGGCGTGCTTTATGAGAGCGCGATTCATCCACTCACCATCATTTCCACGTTGCCGTCTGCGGGCCTCGGGGCGCTGCTCGCGCTGGAGGCGTTCGGCCAGGATCTGTCCGTGATGGGGCTGGTCGGCATCCTCCTGCTCATCGGCATCGTGAAGAAGAACGCGATCATGATGATCGACTTCGCCATCGAACGTGAGCGGCATGGCGCGACACCGCTGGACGCGATTCGCGAAGCCTGCGAGCTACGCTTCCGCCCGATCCTCATGACCACGATGGCGGCCTTGCTCGGTGCCGTACCGCTTGCGCTTGGCCATGGTGCCGGCGCGGAGTTGCGCGTGCCGCTCGGCATCGCGATCTGTGGTGGCCTGGTGGTGTCGCAGCTGCTTACGCTGTACACCACCCCCGTGGTGTATCTGGCCTTCGACCGGTTCGCGAAGCGCGAGCCGGGCGTGCTTGAGCTGGCAGAGGTCTCGTCGACGCGGTGACGTAGCGACGAAGGGGAATCATGCGGTGGCCTCGCGCAGCGCGGCGGGGCGCCGCAGCATCACCGCGACGAGCAAGGCGGCGGCGAACGTGATGGCGGCCAGTAGCCAAAGCAACTGGTGAAGCGCCGTGCCGTGTGCGAATTGCAGCGTCGCTGCGGGCACGATGGCCGCGGCGGCCGGAAGATTCCCTGCGGAGACCATCGAGGCCACGTGCATCGCCTCGTCCGGTGTGCCGGGCAGGTAGCGTGCTGTGAACGCACTCAGCAACGAAGTGACCAGTGCGAGCGCGATACCTTCGCCAGCCACGCGCGTGGTGCCGAAGATACCCGCGGCCATCCCTGCGCGTTCGACCGGGACGACGCTCACGGAGAGGTCATCCATGAGTCCCCACGGCAAGCCAGTACCGATGCCGATGAAGAGCATAGGCGCTACCAACGAGGTAGCCGGGCCATCGATCACCTTGGCAAGCCACGCCAGGCCTGCAGCGGCGACGAGCAGCCCACCAGCGCACAGCGTGCCGCTCTCCCAGTGTCGCGCGAGATAACCAGCGATCACGGGCACCACCATCATCGGTGCGGTCAGCGCCAGCATCAGCAGCGCCGCGTGCGCTTCGGGCATGCCTTGCGTGCCGACGAGATGCAACGGCATCAACACAAGCAGGACCACGTAGCCGTAGCAGGTGGCGAGCGGCAGCACCTGCACGCCGACAAAGCGGCCATAGCGGAAGAGGGAAAGATCCAGCAACGGCGCTTCCGCGCGGTGTTCCGTCTTCACGAACAGGGCGAAGGCGGCGATCGAGGCCACTAGTGAAGTGAGCGTCGGTACGGCCATCCACCCAGCTTGCCCGGCCTGCATCAAGCCCATGGTGAGCAAGGCGATCGCAGCGGTAAACGTCGCGGAGCCCGCCCAATCCATGCGGCCATGCCGCGGCCCGTGGGTTTCAGGTAGCGCACGCAGCGCGAACCACCAGGCCGCCGTACCCAGCAACACGCCGGAGGCGAAGACCGCACGCCAGCCGAGCCAGGCGATCAGGTTGCCTGCCAGCAACGGGCCCAGCGCCAGGCCGATGCCGAACGTCGTCCCCAGCAAACTGAAAGCACGTGTCCGCGCATGCCCCTCGAAGAGCTGGGCCAGAGAGGCGGAACCACCGGCAAGCGCGGCAGCCGCCGCCGCACCCTGTGCAGCCCGCAGGACATCGAGCAGTACGACGCTGGGCGCAAGGCTCACGCCCAGCGAAGCCAGCGCGAAGCCGCCGGCGCCGCCCAGGAACAAGCGACGCCGGCCATGCCGATCCGCGAGCGCACCGGCAGTCAGAAGCAGGCCGCCGAAGGCGAGCATGAAGGCATTCGTCACCCAGTTCAGGGCCGAGGCGCTGCCACCCAGCGTGCGGGCGATGGCGGGCACGGCGAGGGCGCCGGCAGAGAAGCTGAGGGGAAGGGCGAGGGCGGCGAGGCACACGGCGAGCAGGGCGCGCGCGGCTGCGCCACGCGGCGCTGGGGCTGCGTGAATAGGCATCGGAGAGGTCCGTCGAAGGGATAATTCAGGCTATCCCGGCCGCAGTGATGGAAAAACCGGGCATTCCTCCGTAGATTGAGGAGAAGAATTCCTCAATGAGCCGGCATGGACCACGTCTCCGCCATCACCGTCTTCGTCCGCGCCGCCGAGGCACGCAGTTTCGTTGCCGCGGGCAATAGCCTGGGCATCTCCGCATCGGCCGTGGGCAAGCGCATCGCCGCGCTGGAGCAGAAGCTGGGCGTGCGCCTGCTTCATCGCACGACGCGCCGGGTCTCGGTCACCGACGAGGGGCGGCTGTTCCTCGAGCGCTGTCGACGGATCCTGGATGAGCTGCAGGATGCCGAAGACATGCTCTCGCGCACGCAGGAGGCGCCACGCGGCACGTTGCGCGTCGGCCTGCCGATCATCGGCTATCGATTCCTGCTGCCGGTGCTACCGCTGTTCCGCGAGCGCTACCCGGATATCGAGCTGGACCTGGACTTCAACGACCGCATCGTGGATATCGTCGATAGCGGTCTGGATGTGGTGATCCGCAGCGGCATCCTTTCGGATTCCAGCCTTGTTTCGCGTCTGCTCGGGCCGTTTCGATTCACCCTGTGTGCTTCGCCCGCGTATCTCGCACGACACGGCGAACCGCTCGACCCGGACGCGCTGCGACACCATCACGCCCTGCGCTTTCGCTTTCCGACGACCAGCAAGCTGCAGCCGTGGCGGCTGCTCGGTATCGAGGGTGACGCAGGCGCGGAAGTGCCGACGGCACTCACCTGCAACAACATGGAAGCGCTGCGTGCGGCAACGCTGGGTGGCATGGGCATCGCCTACATGCCGGATTTCCTCACCCACGAGAGCCTTGAGAAAGGCGAGCTCGTACCACTGCTCGAAGCCTGGCTCAGCCAGCCGAGCCAGTTCTCGGTGCTCTGGCCCTCGAGCCGGCAGCTGTCACCGAAGGTGCGGGTGTTCGTGGATTTCCTGTGCGAGCACTTGTTCCAGTGACGCAGGACAGAGGGCTGCGGCTCGCCGGACGGCGCGCCGCAGCCGGGAACCATCAATCGCGGAAATAACCCGTCGACTTGGTATCCACTTCCACCTTGATCAGCTTAAGCGAAGTTGAGCCCATGCCGCCGCCGGAGAAGGTCAGCTCGCCCTCGCCCTTGTAGCGGAACGCGGTGCGATAGTTGTCGCCACCGAAATGGAACGGGATGAAGGCCTTGCCGGTCTGGTAGGAGGTCTGGTCCGTCGGCGGGCCGATCAGGTCGATGACTTCCTTCTCGTACATGCCATCCTGCAGCTTGCTGAACTTGCTGCCCGGGGCCGGCGTACCAACGAACTCCACCTTGTCATCCGAGCTCTTGCCACCGGCGCCAGCGCCAGCGCTGAACGAAAGCGGGGCATAACCTGCGAGCAGGGCGAGCGCCGACATGGCGACGAGCGATTTGATTTTCATGAACGATGACCTCTCCATAAGTCTTGCTGCAATTCAGACGTGCGAACGCGGGAAAAGCGGCAGCTGGCGTCAGCACCGTATCTGCACTGGAAGACTTCCCCCTGTTACGGCATGCGAACCAGGCCCGGAGGGCGGCCGCATCCCGGACACGATGGTAAGAGGAACGCGCCGGAAAAGGCAAAAATGCGGGAAATTGCGCCTGGCCCAGGGGGCATGGGGGTCGGAAATGAGACCTGTGCCGCACTTGGGCTAAAGTCGCCCCACGGTCACTCCAGGAGCTGCCATGTCGAAGGTGCGCATCGCCGGGTTCAACGTTTCGATGGACGGCTACGCCGCCGGCCCGAACCAGAGCCTCGAAAATCCGTTGGGAGAGAACGGCCCGAGCATCTTCCAGTGGTTCTTCCCGACCCGTATGTTCCACGAAATGATCGGCAAGGACGATGGCGAGACGGGGCCGGATAACAACTTCGCCTATCGCTCGATGGACGGCTTCGGCGCCTTCATCCTTGGCCGCAACATGTTCGGGCCCATCCGCGGCGAATGGCCGGATGACACATGGAAAGGCTGGTGGGGCGATAACCCGCCTTACCACGCACCCACCTTTATCCTCACCCACCACCCGCGTGAGTCCATCACGATGGAAGGCGGTACGGTCTTCCATTTCGTGACCGGCGGCATCGAGGAAGCGTTGCAGCGTGCGCGCGAAGCTGCGGGCAACAAGGACATCAAGATTGGCGGCGGTGTCTCCACGGCCAGGCAGTACATCGAAGCCGGCCACGTGGACGAAATGCACCTGGCGATCGCGCCCGTTGTCATGGGGCAGGGCGAGGCGCTATTCGCTGGCCTCGACCTGCGTGCGATGGGCTACAAGACGATCGAACACGTACCGACAGCGCGCGCCACACACGTGGTGCTGGCGCGCGACTGACGGCGCCCGATATCAATCCAGAGTTTCGAGCAACGTATCCAGCTGTTCGAACTGCTCGGGCAGGCC
This sequence comes from Luteibacter aegosomaticola, assembly GCF_023078475.1. Taxonomy (NCBI): domain Bacteria; kingdom Pseudomonadati; phylum Pseudomonadota; class Gammaproteobacteria; order Lysobacterales; family Rhodanobacteraceae; genus Luteibacter; species Luteibacter aegosomaticola. The sequence goes on from NZ_CP095741.1 coordinate 403,530, forward strand.
CTCGGCGGAGCCAGCGATAGCTTCGTCGCGCGCCGCGGTCGTCGGATAGAGCTCGTGCAGCGTGATCTGCGTCTTGCCGCCGTGCTCCTCGAACGTCACGGTGGTGAGAGCGCCGTCGGGGCTTTCTTCATTCGACCAGGCGATGCGCTTGTTCGGTGTCACTTCTTTGTACGTGCCAAAGAAGGCCATCGGTTGCTCGAAATCCGGGTGGCGGAACACGAGACGATACGTACCCCCGGTACGGATATCCATCTCGCACGACTCGAGCGACATGCCTACCGACTTCGGTACCCACCAGCTCGCGAACAAGTCGGGCGTGCTCCAGGCTTTGAATACGATATGCACCGGGGCATCGAACGTCCGCGTCACGACCAGCTCGCGGTCGGATCGGGCTTCCACCACGGTGCGGGATTTGGCGGCGGTGCTACCTTCGTTGCTTGCGCTCATCGACCTTCTCCTCGCGTTTCAGGTGCTCGACGAGCTGGTCCAGCGCGTCGAAGCGGGCACTCCAAAGCTTGCGGTGCTGTTCGATCCAGGCCGCTTCTTCTTCCAGGAGGCGCGCCCCGAGCTTGCAGGTACGGGTGCGCCCGACTTTTTCCGTAACGACTAGCCCCGCCTGTTCCAGGACGCTCACGTGCTTCTTCATGCCCGTGAGGGACATATGGAACCGCTGGGCCAGATCGGTAATCGAGGCGTGGGATTCCCCTAGCTGTTCCAGGACGCCACGTCGGGTGACATCGGAGAGCGCGGCGAACGTGGCATCGAGGCGAGCTTGATACTGAACCATATGGTTCACTGTATGCCGTCTGGCAGAGCCTTGCAAGGGGGAGTTCAGTGCTGCGAAAGGCCGTGATGCGACCGGTATTCTGAAATCCATTTCACCGATTGCTCGACCCCGCCGAACGGGAAGAAATGCAGGCGCACGTCGCCGTGCCCGGCGGTAAGGCCGGCGGCCAGCCGATCGACAAAGTGTTCCGGCCCGGCCGTGCCGAGCAGCTTGCCCAGTGAAATGCCGTACTTGGACCACATGGACGCGCAGGCACCCACGCCGCACATGGCGGCATATCGCGCCAGCACCGCGATGCCGGCCGGACCTGGCACCCCGAGTCGCACCGGGTAGTTGATGCCACGCTCGCGCAGCGTCGCCAGCCAGGCCAGGGCGATATCCGCGTCGAACGTGAACTGGGTGACGATCAAGGGCGCCATGCCGCGACGGGCGATGCTCTGGCACTTCTGTTCGAGTACCTCCCAGCGATGGTCCACATCCATCACGGGATGGTCGTCAGGGTGGCCGCCTACGCCCAGGACCTTGATGCCTGCGCGTTCGTACAAGCCCGACTCAATCAGCGAGGCGCTATCCGGGAAGGGTCCTTTGGGCGTTGCCGGGTCGCCTGCAATGACGAAGCAGTGCTCGACGCCTGCTTCGGTCACGGCGCGGTGGATAAACGACTCAAGCTCGGCCTGCGAGGTGATGCGGCGCGCGGCAAGGTGAGGCATGGGCGTGAAACCCAGCGCGCGCACGGCCCGGGCGGCAGCCAGCCGCGCCTCGTCATCTTCGTTCGGCAGGTACGGAATCGAAATGATCGAACCCGGGGCGATGCGTGACGCCGCCTTGGCCAGCGCAGGTATCGCCTTGGCGCTGACCTCCAGCGAATAGCCGTCCATCAGATGATTCATATTCATGGATCGGTGAAATATAACCATTTTATTTCATGGATTCCCGTCGCTAGGATCGAAGATCACTACCGTTCGAACACCTGGAACGACTGGAAACATGACACGTCCTTTCCGCGTGGTCGCCGTCTCTGGCGGCCTGCAACGTCCCTCGCGGGCCGCCACGCTCGCTGCGCATCTCTCGGATCTTATCGCCGAAGAAGTGCCGTGCGACCAACACCTGGTCGAACTGGGCCTCCTTGCCCCGGACCTGGCAGGCGCGATCTGGCGCAACCAGCTTCCCGAGACCGTGGAGCGGGAACTCGCCGCCGTCGAACACGCCGACATCCTGGTGGTGGCCACGCCTGTCTATCGCGGCTCATACACGGGCCTGTTCAAGCACTTCTTCGATTTCGTGGATCAGGACGCGCTGGTCGATAAGCCCGTCTTGCTCGCCGCGACCGGGGGCAGCGAGCGCCACGCGCTGATGATCGATCACCAGTTGAGGCCGCTCTTCAGCTTCTTCCAGGCGCGCACCTTGCCCTTGGGCGTTTACGCGACCGAGACGGACTACCTCGATCACCGGTTGCAAAACGAAGCATTGATCCAACGAGCAAAGCTGGCTATCGAGCGCGCATTGCCGCTGCTTCATTTGACTCGCGGTACCGCACGTAACGCCGCTGCTGGCATAGCAGCCGCCTGACTTGATTGAACAACCTACAGCGCCAGGCCACCATGAACACAGAGTTTGCCTTCAACATCAAAAGCACGTGTTTCGACGAGCACTACCACCCGTCGGATGCCACGCGTGCGACGACCAACTTTGCCAATCTCGCCCGTGGGGAAAGCCGCGAGGAGAACCTGCGCAATACGTTGCGGATGATCGACAACCGCTTCAATAGCCTTGCCCATTGGGATAACCCGACTCAGGACCGTTATTCGGTGGCGCTCGAGATCATCTCCGTGGAGATGACCATCGACCCAGAGGACCAGCACGGTGCGTTTCCCCTGATCGAAATCCTGAAAACCGCCGTCATCGACAGGAAGACCGGCCAGCGCATTGAAGGCATGGTGGGGAACAACTTCTCATCGTACGTGCGCGACTACGACTTCAGCGTGCTGTTGCCCGAGTACAACCAGGATCGGGCCACGTTCGCCACCCCCGACGACTTCGGTGACCTGCACGGCAAGCTGTTCAAGCATTTCCTGAACTCCCGTGCGTACAAGGAAAGCTTCCAGAAGCCGCCGGTGATCTGCATCAGCGCCTCGAGCAGCAAGACCTATCACCGGACGGGCTTGCAGCATCCGATCCTGGGTGCGGAATACGTGCAGAACGAACTCTCATCGACCGACCAGTATTTCGACAAGATGGGCCTGCATGTGCGTTTCTTCATGCCACCCAACGGTGTTGCGCCGCTAGCCTTCTACTTCGTCGGTGACCTGCTTGGCGATTACACCAACCTCGAGCTGATCAGCCTCATCAGCACGATGGAAACGTTCCAGAAGATTTATCGCCCGGAAATCTACAACGCGAATTCCGCGGCGGGGCCTTCGTATCAGCCGAGCCTGAAGCACCAGGACTATTCCCTGACCAAGATCGTCTACGACCGTGAGGAGCGTAGCCAGCTTGCCGTCAAGCAGGGCCGGTTTACGGAAGAGCATTTCATCAAGCCTTACAAGCACATCCTTGAGCAATGGGCTGCCGAGTGCGCTCTTTGATCCACGAAAACCCTAAAAAAAGACCTTTCATGAAAAAGCTACTCCCCACCTCTACCGCCGGCAGCCTGCCGAAGCCCTCCTGGCTCGCGCAGCCGGAGAAACTCTGGTCGCCCTGGAAGCTGCAAGACGAAGAGCTCATTGAAGGTAAGCGCGACGCGCTGCGCCTCTCCCTGCACGAGCAGCAACTGGCGGGCATCGATATCGTCAGCGACGGCGAGCAGACCCGCCAGCACTTCGTGACCACGTTCATCGAGCATCTGAGCGGCGTGGATTTCGAAAAGCGCGAGACCGTTCGGATTCGTGATCGCTACGATGCGAGCGTGCCGACCGTCGTAGGCGCGGTGAGCCGCCCGAAGCCGGTCTTCGTGGACGACGCCCGGTTCCTCCGCCAGCAGACCCGGCAGCCGATCAAGTGGGCGTTGCCTGGCCCCATGACCATGATCGATACGCTCTACGACAGCCACTACAAGAGTCGCGAAAAGCTGGCCTGGGAGTTCGCAAAGATCCTCAATCAGGAGGCTCGTGAGCTCGAGGCTGCGGGTGTCGACATCATCCAGTTCGACGAACCGGCGTTCAATGTCTTCTTCGATGAAGTGAACGATTGGGGCGTCGCCGCCCTCGAGCGCGCCATCGAAGGGCTCAAGTGCGAAACCGCCGTGCACATCTGCTACGGCTACGGGATCAAGGCGAATACGGACTGGAAGAAGACGCTCGGTTCCGAGTGGCGCCAATACGAAGAGTCATTCCCCAAGCTGCAGCAGTCGAGCATCGACATCATTTCACTGGAATGCCAGAACTCGCACGTGCCGATCGATCTGATTGAACTGGTGCGCGGGAAGAAGGTGATGGTAGGTGCGATCGACGTGGCCAGCGATACGATCGAAACGCCGGAAGAGGTGGCCGCCACGCTGCGCGAGGCCCTGCGCTTTGTGGATGCTGACAAGCTTTATCCATCCACCAACTGTGGCATGGCCCCTCTCGCTCGCCAGGTGGCCCGGGGCAAGCTCAATGCCCTGAGTGCCGGTGCCGAGATCGTCCGCAAGGAACTGTCGGCCTGATCGCCCGAGCGGCTGCACGGCGTTTTTCCGCAGTGCAGCTTGCCGCCTCGTGGGTATCCCGGCCAGACTCGGCGAATCACAGGTGTCCTGCCACTGGTTCAGTGGGCAGGGTGAAACGGGAAGCCGGTTCGGGTGCAAACACCCCAAGCCGGCGCTGCCCCCGCAACGGTAGGCGAGAAAACCCGGCGGTTGGCCACTGCGCACATGCGCGGGAAGGCGCCGGGGTAGGGCTGGCGCCCTGCTCGTGAGCCCGGAGACCGGCCTGTGCCGGCGCGAAAGCGCTGTTCCCGGGTGTTGCGGAGGGCAACCAGGCGAGCTGATCCAGGCCGCGGTTGCCCGTTGTCCGGTGTCGTCTTGTCTCCTCCGCCCGCTCATTCGCGGGTGTGCGATTTGGAGACACGACCATGACCAGGCTTGAGCAAGTAAATCCCACCGTCGAGACGGTGAAACTGTTGATCAACGGCACCTTCGTGGAATCCTCCACGACCGAGTGGCGCCCCATCACCAATCCCGCCACGCAAGCCGTCCTCGCGCGGGTGCCGTTCGCGACCATGGCCGAGGTCGATGCGGCCGTCGCGGCGGCCGCCGAGGCCTTCAAGACCTGGCGCAAAACGCCCATCGGTACGCGCGCACGCATCTTCCTGAAGTACCAGCAGCTGATCCGTGAGCACATGGGTGAGCTCGCCGCGCTACTTACCGCTGAACAGGGCAAGACGTTGCCCGATGCCGAGGGTGATGTGTTCCGTGGTCTCGAGGTTGTCGAGCACGCCGCGGCCATCGGCAATCTCCAGCTCGGCGAGCTGGCCAACAATGTCGCCAACGGTGTCGATACCTACACGCTGCTCCAGCCGCTGGGCGTGTGCGCGGGTATTACTCCCTTCAATTTCCCGGCCATGATCCCGCTGTGGATGTTCCCCATGGCGATCGCGACGGGCAACACCTTCGTGCTCAAGCCGTCGGAGCAGGACCCGATGGTTACGATGCGGCTGGTGGAGCTGGCGCTGGAAGCGGGCATCCCCAAGGGCGTGCTCAACGTCGTGCACGGTGGCGAGGACGTGGTCAACGCGCTGTGCGATCACCCGACCATCAAAGCGATTTCGTTCGTGGGCTCGACCCGCGTGGGCACGCACGTCTACCAGCGCGCCACGCTCGCCGGCAAGCGAGCCCAGTGCATGATGGGTGCGAAGAACCACGCCGTGGTGCTGCCCGACGCTAACAAAGAACAGACCCTCAATGCGCTGGCCGGCGCCGCGTTCGGCGCGGCGGGCCAGCGTTGCATGGCGGCATCGACTGCCGTGTTGGTCGGTGATGCCCAGGCATGGATTCCCGAGCTGGTCGCCAAGGCGCGCGGCCTCAAGGTCAACGCCGGTACGGAGGCAGGCACCGACGTGGGCCCGCTGATCTCCTGCGCCGCGCGGGATCGTGTCGAGGCACTCATCGCCGCAGGTATCGAAGAAGGCGCCACGCTGGAGCTCGATGGTCGTAAGCCTTCCATTCCTGGATTCGAAGAGGGCAATTTCGTCGGGCCGACGATTTTCACCGGCGTGAAGCCCGGCATGCGCATCTACGACGAAGAGATCTTCGGCCCCGTGCTCGTCGTGCTGACCGCCGGATCCCTTGATGAGGCCATCGAGCTGGTCAACGCCAACCCGAACGGCAACGGCACCGCGGTGTTCACCCAGAGCGGTGCGGCTGCACGCCGGTTCCAGGAAGAGATCGATGTCGGCCAGGTCGGTATCAACGTGCCGATCCCCGTGCCCGTTCCGCTCTTCTCCTTCACCGGCTCGCGTGCGTCGAAGCTGGGCGACCTGGGCCCGTATGGCAAGCAGGTGATCCAGTTCTATACCCAGACCAAGACGGTGACGCAGCGCTGGTTCGACGACGACACTGTGAACGCCGGCGTCAACACCACGATCCATCTGCGCTGATGGCCGCCGCGATGGATATGCATGCCGCCCTCGGCCAGGCGGGGCTTAGTGACGACCAGGCGGCCTATCGGGAGGCCGCGCGGGAGTTCGCGCTGGCCGAACTTGGCCCTCACGCCGCGCACTGGGATGCCGAAAGCGAGTTCCCGCGCGAGGCGATCGGCAAGGCCGGCGAGCTGGGTTTCTGTGGCCTCTATGTGCCGGAGGCCGCCGGTGGTTCGGGGCTGGCGCGCCTGGATGCGGCCATTGTGTTCGAAGAGCTGGCGGCGGTGGATCCGTCGACGGCCGCGTTCATCAGCATCCACAACATGGCCACGTGGATGCTGGCGGCGCACGCTTCCGGTGTCATTCGTGAGCGCTGGGCACCGTTGCTTGCCAGCGGCACCCGCCTGGCGTCGTACTGCCTCACCGAGCCGGGTGCCGGTTCCGATGCCGGTTCGCTGCGCACGCGTGCCGTGCGCGACGGGGACCACTACGTCCTGCATGGCAGCAAGGCCTTTATCTCCGGTGCCGGCGCGACCGACATGCTGGTGGTCATGGCGCGCACCGGTGGCGATGGCCCCAGGGGTATCACCGCGTTTGCGGTGCCGGCTGACACGCCGGGTATCAGCTATGGCCGCAACGAAGAAAAGATGGGCTGGCATAGCCAGCCCACGCGCAGCGTGACGTTCGACGGCGCGCGCATTCCCGTTGACCATCGTCTGGGTGTAGAAGGCGAGGGCTTCCGCATCGCCATGAAGGGCCTTGATGGCGGCCGGCTCAATATCGCCGCCTGTTCACTGGGCGCGGCGCAGGGCGCGCTCGACGCCGCGCGCCGTTACATGGGCGAGCGCCGCCAGTTCGGCAAGAAGCTGGCCGATTTCCAGGCGCTGCAATTCAAGCTCGCCGACATGGCCACGGAACTGGTCGCCGCGCGCCAGATGGTGCACACCGCCGCGCGCAAGCTCGATGCGGGTAGCCATGACGCCACCGTGTGGTGCGCCATGGCCAAACGCTTCGCCACCGATGCGGGTTTCAGCATCTGCAACGACGCCCTCCAGATCCATGGCGGCTACGGCTACGTCCGCGAATACCCGGTCGAGCGCTTGCTGCGCGATTGCCGCGTGCACCAGATCCTGGAAGGCACGAACGAAATCATGCGCGTGATCGTGGCGCGCCACCTGCTCAACACTGACGAGGAATTGCGATGAGTGACGCTGATACGCGCTGGCCGGGTCTGCATCTTGCCCACGAAGGGCATACCGCCATCATCACGCTCACCAACCCACCCGCGCATACGTGGACGCGCGAAAGCCTGACGGGCTTGCGTGACCTCGTCCGCACGCTGGACGCCGACCGGTCGGTGTACGCGCTGGTCATCACCGGCGACGGCGAGAAGTTCTTCTCGGCGGGCGCCGACCTGAAACAGTTCGCCGACGGCGACAAGGCCGTGGCCCGCGAGGCCGCACGGCGGTTCGGCGAAGCGTTTGAAGCGCTCTCGGCGTTCCGCGGCGTGAGCATCGCCGCCATCAACGGCTATGCGATGGGTGGCGGCCTGGAGTGCGCGTTGGCCTGTGACCTGCGCATCGCGGAAGCGCACGCACAAATGGCGTTACCCGAGGCGAGCGTCGGCCTGCTGCCCTGCGCCGGGGGCACCCAGAACCTCGCGCGCCTGGTGGGCGAAGGCTGGGCCAAACGCATGATCCTGCTTGGCGAGCGCGTGGATGCCGCGACCGCCGAACGCATCGGCCTGGTCGAGGCCACCGCGCCGAAGGGCGAGGGCAGGGCGCTGGCACTGGCGTGGGCGGAAAAGGCGGCGAAGCAAAGCCCTGTCAGCCTCGCCGCGTGCAAGCGGCTGGTCCAGGCCACGCGGGCACAGCCGTTGTCGACCGCGTTGGTCGCCGAGCGCGAAGCATTCGTTGACCTGTTCGATACGGCGGACCAGCGTGAGGGCGTGCAGGCCTTCCTCGACAAGCGTGCTCCCGAATGGACCAACGCATGAACGCTCCCGCTAGCGACGTGCCGAACGAGGCGCCCGTACTTTTTGAAGAGCGCGCCGCGGGGGCGCACCGGATCGGCATCGCCACGCTCAACGCGACGCGCACGCTCAACGGCCTGTCGCTCGAGATGGCCCGCTTGCTCGACGAGCAGCTGGTGACGTGGGCTTCTGATCCGGCGATCGCATTGGTTGTGCTCCAGGGGGCTGGCGAGAAGGCTTTCTGCGCGGGTGGCGATTTGCACAGCCTGCATAAAGCCATGCAGGCGTATCGCGAAGCGGGCCACACCGATATCCGCGAGAACGCCTACGTCAGCGAATTCTTCGCCGTCGAGTACCGCCTCGACTACCGCATCCACACGTATGCCAAGCCCATCGTGTGCTGGGGGCACGGCGTCGTGATGGGTGGTGGCATGGGCCTGATGGCGGGGGCGAGCCATCGCGTCGTGACCGAGCGCTCGAAGCTGGCGTTCCCCGAGATCACCGTCGGCTTGTATCCGGACGTCGGTGGTAGCTGGCTGCTGCATCGCGTACCGCTGCATGCAGGCCTCTTTCTCGCACTGACGGGCGCGCCACTCACGGCGGGTGATGCTATCTACGCGAACATGGCCGACCTCCATATCGCGAGCGATCAGCGCGATGCCGTGCTGGCCGCGCTAACGGACTCCGCATGGAGCGCCGATCCTGCGCGAAACGCTTCCGTTGTGACCGATGTGTTGACGCGCTTCGCCACGCCCGCTGCACCGGGACCGCTTCAGGCCCATCAGGCAAGCATCGCCACGGTCGCGAGCCAGCCCGCGTTCGACGATGTGGTCGCAGGCATCCTCGCCATGGATAACGATGATCCGTGGCTAGTCACCGCCCGGGAGACGCTTCGCGCGGGTGCGCCGGGATCGGCACGCCTGGCGTTCGAATTGCAGCGCTGCGCGGCTGACATGTCGCTGGCCGACGTGTTCCGCCAGGAATACATCGTCTCGCTGCATTGCGCGGCCCACGGTGACTTCATGGAAGGCATCCGTGCGTTGCTCATCGACAAGGACCGGCAGCCGCATTGGCAGCCGGCCACGTTGGCAGATGCCTCCGCCACGTGGGCAGACGCCTTCTTCCAGTCGCCCTGGCCGCCCGCGCAGCACCCGCTCGCCGGCTTGGGCGTTCCCCCCGTTTCAGGAGTAATCCCCGCATGACACGCATCGCATTCATCGGTCTGGGCAACATGGGCGGCCCCATGGCGGCGAACCTGCTGAAGGCGGGGCACGCGCTGCGCGTCTTCGACCTGGTGCCGGGGGCTGTCGCCGCCGCCGTAGCGCAGGGTGGCGTGGCCGCCACCAGCGCTCGCGATGCGCTGGAGGGTGCCGACGTCGTCATCTCGATGCTACCCGCCAGCCGCCATGTCGAAGCGCTGTATCTGGGCGAGCAAGGCATCCTCGACGCCATCCCCGCCAACGCGCTGGTGATCGACTGCAGCACGATCGCGCCCGCCGTAGCGAAGAAGGTGAGCGAGGCCGTCACCGCGCGCGGCATGGCTATGCTGGATGCGCCGGTCTCGGGCGGTACCGCCGGAGCCGCCGCAGGTACGCTGACCTTCATCGTCGGCGGCGCGGAGGAGGCGCTGGAACGTGCACGTCCGCTGCTGGGCGCGATGGGCCGGAATATCTTCCACGTGGGCGGTAGCGGCGCGGGGCAGGTGGCGAAGCTCTGCAACAACATGGCGCTGGGCGTCATCATGGCCGTCACCGGCGAGGCGCTGGCCCTGGGTGCCGCCCATGGCCTGGACCCCGCGGTGCTTTCGCAGATGATGGCCGTGAGCACCGGGCGCAGCTGGGCCACGGAAGTGTGCAACCCGTGGCCGGGGGTACTCGAAAACGCCCCGGCATCGCGCGGTTATACCGGCGGCTTCGGCAACGACCTCATGCTCAAGGATCTTGGCCTCGCCGCCGAGGCCGCGATGGGCGTGGGCGCGGCCATCCCGCTGGGCGAACTGGCACGCAATCTCTACGCGCTGAACAGCAAGGCGGGGCGCGGTGGGCTCGATTTCTCCAGCGTCATCAAGCTGGCTGCACCGGGCGAGTGACCACGCCGGTTGCCCTTGGCACCAGCCTCGCTTTCACCTGAAGTAAAGTGGCCTTTCTTCGCTCATTTATCGATTTGGATCATGCTGGAACGCGGACACCTAACCATTCTTCGAGCCGTCGAGCAGCAGGGGTCTTTGACGAAGGCGGCTGAGTTCCTGTGCCTGACCCAGTCCGCACTGAGCCACACCATGCGCAAGCTGGAGCGGGAGTTGGGCACGGAACTATGGCTGCGCCAGGGCCGTTCGATGCGCCTGACGCAGGCGGGCGAGTACTTGCTCGCCGCCGCAAACCGTCTGCTTCCGCAGTTTGAACTGGCGGAAACGCGCCTGCGCCAGTTCGCCCAGGGAGAGCGCGGGACGCTCCGTATCGGCATGGAGTGCCACCCCTGCTACCAGTGGTTGCTGAAGATCGTGTCGCCGTACCTCAAGGCCTGGCCAGAGGTCGACGTCGACGTGAAGCAGAAATTCCAGTTCGGCGGCATCGGCGCGTTGTTCGGGCATGAAATCGATCTGCTCGTGACGCCCGACCCGTTGTACAAAACCGGGCTTCACTACGAGCCGGTGTTCGATTACGAACAGGTGCTGGTGGTTAGTCAGGGGCATCCGCTTGCGGGCGAGCCCTGGCTCCGGCCCGAGCAACTCTCCAACGAAGTGCTGATCACCTACCCGGTGACGCTGGATCGGCTGGACGTCTACAGCCAGTTCCTGCAGCCGGCGGGCATCAGCCCGCGGAAGCAAAAGGCCATCGAGACCACCGACATCATGATGCAGATGGTCGCCAGTGGCCGTGGCGTCGCGGCCCTGCCGCGCTGGCTTGCCGAGGAATACGCAGCAAAGATGCCTCTGGTGGCGCTACGCCTGGGTAAGGAAGGCATCGCCAAGCAGATCCACCTCGGCGTTCGCGAGACCGAACTGGGCACGGACTATGTCACCGCGTTCTTCGAACTGGCCCGGGCCCATGGAGAGGCTAGTGTTGCGGCCCCCTCATGAATCCTCACGCCTAACGAGTAGCGTGGCGCGAGCGCGAAGCCGCAAAGGCTCAACTCCGGCTCGCTTGCATCTATGGTCACTTGCCTAACGCGGGGTCCTCGCAGCTTCCCGGTAGATCCGCGCCCGGATAGGGCTTGAGTGCCTTATCGCCCTTATGAACGGGATACTGGTGGCACCATTCAGCGTCTACTTCGATGATTCGTCCTGTTTTCCGACTGACGGCGATGAATCCGAGGACATCCGATTCGCCTGCCGACGCGTTCTTTCGTAGTAGCTGATAAACGTAAAAATTTGGCTCGCCCGCATCCTTGGGAACCTCTTCGTAGGCGCCCCCTCTGTAGTAACCCTGCGACACGACCCTATCCATGATCGTGCGTGCCTCTGTCGGTGTGATCCCGGCGGAACGGCTTGTCCGTGGTGAGCAGCTACTTTCGGATGCCGATGCGGTCATTCCTGGAAGCGCTAAGAATGCGAGCGCAGCGCATAGATTTATGCACCTCATTTCAATCTCCCCCTCTCGATGTCTCGCTCGACACGCTGGCGGCATGGGTCGAGGGAAACGGTCGGTCGCTGCTACCTGCGGATGATGCCGGAGAGATCGCCGGCACGCGATTCATGCTTCCCATGGGTCACTGGGCTCTCGTTTTTTGGGCGCCGCGCCGAACGGGCGGCCTACATGGATGGCGATGCCGGAAATGAGTTAGCGACATCCTGATCGAATCGCCACATCTGAGACGCCGATTCGACGCGTGCTAGCGAGACATCATGATGTCATGATGTTATAATCAGCCCATGGATTCCCATCTCAGCAGCCTCCCGCTGTACGCACAGGTCGAGGCGTCGATAGCGGCAGACATCGCATCGGGCGCCTTGCCGGTTGAAGGGCAGCTCCCCCCGGAAGATCGACTGATCGCGAAATACGGTGTCAGCCGCACCACTCTCCGGAAAGCCATTGAGAACTTGGTTGCGCGGCGCCTGGTCGAGATACGGCGGGGTAGCGGCACCTTCGTCACCCGTCCCCAGCTTCGGCAAGAGCTGACCGAGCTGACGGGGTTTGCCGAAGACATGATCGCATTGGGCAAGAGCCCCAGCTCCAAACTGCTGGACAAGAAGGTGGTCGAAGCAGACGAGGTCGTCGCCGAGCGCCTGCGGCTTCTCAAAGGCACGTCCGTTTATCGCATCACCAGGCTGCGTGTTGCGGACGGTATCGCCATGTCGTTCGACGAGACGTACCTGCCGCTTGATATCGGTGGCAAGGTGGTCGAGAACGATCTGGACGCGGAGCCGATCTTCGCGCTGCTTGAGGGGAAATACGACGTGCCCCTGCTCCGTGCCGATTATGAGTTGGAGGCGACGGTGGCCAGCGAGCCCATCGCCTCGGCACTCGGCATTGCCCCTGGATCGCCCGTGTTCCTTATTGACCGAACGACGTACAGCGACGCGGACCGTCCCGTGGATTACGAGCGCCTCTACTACCGCGGCGACCTGATTCGGTTTGCGACCCGGCTACAGCGTCGAAAGCCTGCGTGAGCAGTCCCGTGTTTTTGATGCTTCTCGCCGCATTCGGGGCGAGCGCGCTAGGTGGCGTACTCGGCATGGCAAGCGGAATCTTCATCGTGCCTGCGCTGACATTGTTTTTTGGTGTCGATATGCATGACGCCGTGGGCATCAGCCTTGTGTCGGTCATTGCGTGTTCGTGTGCGACCGCCGCGCCCTTCATCAAACGCGAATGGACGAACGTGCGCCTTGCCGTCGTGCTCGAGACCGCGACAACGACCGGCGCCTTGTGCGGCGTGCTTCTGACCGGTTGGTTGCCCGTGCGGTTGCTGCAACTGCTCTTTGTCGGTGTGCTTGGCATTTCGGCTCGGCAGATGATGGTTAAGCGCAATGATCCCGTTCCTGAGGCCGCGTCCGATCGCTTAACCCTGGCAACCCGGCTGCGCTTGCACGATGTTTACGCGGAGGCCGGAACGGATCGACCCGTGGCCTACCGGGTGGGTAACGTACCCGTGGCACTGGTGCTCATGTACGTCGCCGGCGTGTTATCCGCATTACTCGGGATCGGCTCGGGCGTCCTCAAGATTCCCGCGATGGACATGGCGTTGCGCATGCCCATCAAGGCGTCGTCGGCGACATCCAACTTCATGATCGGTGTGACCGCCGCCACCGGCGCCTGCGCCTACATCGCTCGCGGGGATCTCAATGTCACGCTCGCTGCGCCCATCGCGCTCGGCTCCGTTCTGGGTGCCCTGGTCGGAGCGAAACTGCTCTCGGCGCTTCCCGCCGACAAGCTACGCCTGGGCTTCGTGGGTGTGCTGGTGGCCATGATGGCGATGATGGCGATCAGCGCCATTCGAGGATAGCGTTCGATGGACGGAAGCAAACGAGGCCTGGCGCATCTCTATTGGCTTGGCACCTGCATGGCCACGACCGTGCTGTTGGCGGGCATGGTGACGGGCATGGCTGACGATCGCTGGAGCCATCAGCTGTCCCTGATCGGAATCGCGATGTTTTCCTTGTTGCCGGTTACACGCGTGGCCTGGACACTTGTTACGTTCATTCGTATCAAGGACTACCCGTACGTCGCATGCTCGGCCGGCGTGCTGCTCGTGATCGGCGCAGGTGTCGCGTTGGAGGTTTGGCTGCCAGGCCTGACGCCTGGATAGCCCACCGATGAACAATGAAAAAGTCTGCATATTGATAATACAGAAATGAACTATATACTTATGGTGTAACCACGCCATAGGCAGTTCCCCATGAGTGACTTCGCCCCCACCGAAGCGCGGCTCCAGAACACGATCAAGAACTACCCCGCCTTCCCGCGGGAGCCGGCCGTGCTGGTCCGCCTGGTGAAGCACATCTATAAGGAAGTGCACGACCAGGCCAACGGCGTGATGAAGCCCTACGGTCTCAACCACCCTGAGTACAACATCCTGATGATGCTGTACGGGGCGCCGGGCCATGCGCTGAACCCCTCGCAGCTGGCCGATGCGGCGGGCGAGAAGCTGGCCAACGTCACCCGCCTGACCACCCGCCTGACCGATATGGGCTACATCGCCCGCGCGGCCAGCGAGGACGACCGCCGCAAGGTCGAGCTCACCCTCACGCCCGCCGGCATCGCCCTGATCGACAGTTTCCTGCCGGATATCATCAAGCTGCTGCACCGGCAGACGCGTAATCTCAGCGTCGATGAGCAGGGTCTGCTGGAAGGCCTGCTGAAGAAGATGCTGGCCGGGTTCGGGGAGTAACGAGGCACCGCCATGTCCGCCGTGAACCCCACCGCTGCCACTCCCGACACACGCCAGGTCGTGGTCGAGACCCTGCGCGAGGAGGCCTCGATCTGGCTCTTCGTGTTGAAGACGCTTATCGCGTTCTTCGGCACGGGCTGGCTGGCGATGCGCTTCGCGCTGCCGGCGCCGTCCACGGCGATGCTGACCACGATCATCGTGGCCAACCGCCAGTCGGGCATGGTGCTGGCGAAGAGCTTCTACCGTGCCATTGGTACCGTGGGTGGCGCGACAGCAGCAGTGGCTATCGTGGCGTCGTTCCCGCAAGAGCGCGATCTCTTCCTGCTCGCGCTGTCGTTGTGGATCGGCGTGTGTGCCGGTGGCGCCACGCTGTATCGCAACTTCAAGTCGTACGCCTTCGTGCTCGGTGGCTACACCGCGGCGATCGTGGCCTTGCCGGTCATCGACAACCCGCCGGGCGTGTTCGATTCCGCCGTGGCGCGTCTTTCCGAAGTGCTGCTCGGCCTGCTGGTGAGCGGCGTCGTCAGTGATGTGGTGTTCCCCAGCCGCATGCGCGATGTACTGCGCCGCTCGGCGCGCGAACAGTTCGCGCATTTCGTGGGCTTCGTGCGCGGCGCAACGGGCGGCTCGATCCCGCGCGAGGCGATGGAGAAGGCGCATTTGCGCTTTGTCCGCGATGCCGTGACGCTGGAAGATCTGCGCAGCTCGGTGATTTTCGAAGACGCCGAAGCGCGTGCACGCAGCAACCATCTGAGACTGTTCAATCAGCGCTTCATGGCGGCATCGACGAGCTTCCAATCGCTGCACCATCTGGTGAACCGCCTGAAGCGCGCGAAGCGTGAGCTCGCCGCGGATACGCTCATCCATCTCTATGCGCCGATCGGCGAAGCGCTCGACGTGACGATCGAAGCCGGCATGGCGGCACGCGTGCTGCTGCCGCGCCTGGTCGAGGCGCGCACAACGATGCGTGCGCGCCAGCCGGAACTGCGTGCTTCCTTGACCGACGCGCAGGACCTGCGCGATTTCGACACGGGCGCGTCGCTGCTGATGCGCTTTGTCGACGAACTGCACGCCTATGTTGATGCCGCTGCCTCGCTGCAAGCGCCCGGTGTCATCGGCGGCTCGGCTGAGCGCGTGCGTTTCGACCGCGGCAATGACTGGCTCGGTGCAGGCATTGCCACGCTGCGCACCACGGTGACCATGCTGGTGCTGGGCACCTACTGGATTGCGAGCGCCTGGCCGCTCGGCTCGAGCGCCATGCTGCTCGCCACGATCTTCGCCGGCCTGTTCGCCGCGACGCCCAACCCCACCCGGGTGACGTGGATCGTGATGCTGGGCTACCTCAGCGGCATGGCCGTCGGCTTCATCTGCGAATTCTTCGTGCTGACGCAGATGGATGGCTACGGCCTGATGGTGGCGAGCATCGCGCCGTTCCTGGCGATTGGCCTGGTCATGATGATGAGCCGTACGCTGGGTTCGTTCGGCCTCGGCTGGGCCATGGGTCTGGCCTACATCCTCGCGCTGAAGAATCCGCAGACGTACGACCCGGTGCACTTCATCAATGACGCGATCGCGCAGGTCGTTGGCCTGGGTGCCGCCGCGGTGTCGTTCGTCGTGATCCCGCCAGCCATCGGTAGCGCCTGGCTGCGCCGCCGCCAGCTGGCTCGCCTGCGCGGCCAGGTGGCCCTTGCTGCCGAAGCTCCGCTGCCGGGCCTGCGCCATCGCTTCGAGAGCGTGAACCACGATCTGGTGAGCCAGGTCGTCGCGCAGACCCAGCCGGGTGGCGCGGATTCGCGTGCGCTGATCGCCTGGGCGCTGGCGGTGCATGAGACCGGCCGCGCGCTGATCGAGCTGCGCCACGACATGGCCCGCCGCGACGTGCCGTCGACCCTGCTGCCGTACCTGCAGGAAGCGCTGCGCACGCTGGCGCGCTTCTACGAGAAGCCCGACCCGGCCGGTTACCTGCTGGCGCGCGATGCGGTGGCCACGGCCATCGCCAGCGTCGGCGAGCACGAGGGCCAGGCCCATCTGCTCGAACATCTACACCTGGTGCGCATGGCGCTGCTGGATGGCGAATCCGTCCTCGCCGCGTACATGCCTTCCGCCCCGCTTGCCAAGGAGATCGTCCATGCCTCGTGAGATTGCACTCGGCGACGCCCTGGTTCCCGGGCTGCTCGTCCTCTTTGTCCTGGCTTTGCTGGCCTTGTGGCTGCTTGATTCGCTGGCAGGCCGCTTCGGCCTTTACCGCTTCGTCTGGCACCCGCCGCTGTTCCGCCTGGGCGTGTTCGTTTGTGTCTTCGGCGCGTTTGCGCTGTTCCTTATCTGAGTGATGCCGTCATGAAACTCACCACGATCATCCGCTTCGCCATCACCGCCGTTATCATCGTTATCGCGGCGTTCGTCGGGCACGCGTTGTGGAAGCACTACATGTATTCGCCCTGGACCCGCGACGGCCGTGTGCGCGCGGAGATCGTGCGCATCGCCCCTGATGTGGCGGGCCTGGTGACCGACGTGAAGGTCATCGATAACCAGACGGTGAAGAAGGGCGATCTCCTCTTCGTCGTGGATAAGGCGCGTTACATCAACGCACTGAATCAGGCGAATGCGAACCTTCACGCGGCGGAAGCGGCAGCGCGCGCGTCGGGGGCGAGCATCAATGCCGCGGCTGCCAGCGCGCAGCAGAGCCATGCGAACTTCGAGATGTACGCCGCGCAGTCCGATCGCCGCCAGAAGCTGATCAACAACGTGATCTCGGCCGAAGACAAGGCCAATGCCGTGGCCGTGGCGAATGCCGCCAAGGCAGGCTGGCAGGCGGCGCAGGCGAGCACGAAGCAGGCGTCCGCGGCGCAGGAGCAGGCGCTTGCCGCGGTGGCCCAGGCCGAAGTGGAAGTGGCTTCGGCCCAGCTCAACCTCGATCGCACCGAGGTGCGCGCGCCGGTGGATGGCTATGTGACCAACCTCGACGTGCGCGTGGGCGATTACGCCAGCGCCGGTACCGCGCGTCTCGCCCTGATCGATAGCCACTCGTACTGGATCTACGGTTACTTCGAAGAAACCAAGCTGCCGGGCCTGCGCATCGGCGATCCGGTGGATATCCGCCTGATGAGCGGTGGCGTGCGCCTGCAAGGCCACGTGGAGAGCATCGCCCGCGGTATCACCGATGCGGATAACCCGACCGGCACCGACATGCTGGCCGACGTGAATCCCACCTTCAATTGGGTGCGCCTGGCCCAGCGCGTGCCGGTGCGCGTGAAAATCGATGCGAGCCAGATGCCGCAAGGCACGGTGCTGGCGGCGGGTATGACCGCGACCCTGGTGGTGCGCCCGTCGCACCCCGACCAGGTCGCCGCCCGCTAACCGCCCCTCGTAGGAGCCCACCCTGTGGGCGACGCCTTTCGTACAGCCGCCACAGGGTCTGTGGCTCTTCCGCGAAAGATGTCGCCCACAGGGTGGGCTCCTACGGTGTGAGGCGCTTTAGGCGTAGCTGTAGCCACTTGTCTACGTCGGCCCACTCGGTGGCGAGGATGCTGTAGCAGACGGTATCGCGCAGGGAGCCATCCTCGCGGCGCTTGTGGGCGCGCAACACGCCCTCGCGCTTGGCGCCGATCCGCTCAATGGCCCGCTGGGAATCCTGGTTGTAGGCGTCGGTGTGGAATTCCACGGCGACCACGCCCAGGTTCTGGAACGCGTTATCCAGCAGCAGGTGCTTGCACGCCGTGTTCAGGTGGCTGCGCTGCCAGCGCTTCGCGTACCAGGTGTAGCCGATAGCCACGCGGTACGGGTCCGGGGTGATGTCGTAGTAGCGGGTGGTGCCGACGATCTCGCCGGAGCTCTTCTCACGGACCACCCACGGTGACATCCGGCCTTCGACGTGCCCGCGCAGGGCTTTCTCGACGTAGGCGGCCATGCTGCCGGGGCGGGGGACGGAGGTGAACCAGAGGTCCCAGAGGTCGCCATCGGCCGCGGCCTGCTCCAGCGCGGGGACGTGCTCGAGGGCCAGCGGTTCCAGGGCGACCCAGGCGTTTTCCAGGCGATCGGCCATGCGTGCGGCTCCTTTCAGGCGTCCAGGTCGGGGATCAGGTTGCTCTCGATGCGGGCGATCGCGTCTTTTAGCAGCAATTTGCGCTTTTTCAGGCGAGTCAGCTGGAGTTCGTCCCGGCTGATGGCCTGGGCGAGGTGCTCGATGGCGGCATCGAGGTCCCGGTGCTCCACCTTGAGCTCCGCAAGGCGCTGGGATAGCTGGGTCGGATCCTGAACCTGCATAGCGGCGGCCGGCGGTTGGGGGAAGCCGCAAGTTTACCCCCCGGCGTGCCGCGCCGCAGCAGTTACACTAGGAGGCTCGTCCCTTCCGAAGCACCCAGCGACATGTCCGCCAACCCCGATGCCACCCGCAAGCAGAGCTACGAAGCCGGCAAGCTGGCCAAGCGCCTGCGCCGCCAGGTCGGCCAGGCCATCGCCGATTACGGGATGATCGAGGACGGCGACAAGGTGATGGTGTGCCTCTCCGGGGGCAAGGATTCCTACACCATGCTGGATATCCTGCTTTTGTTGCAGGCCAAGGCACCGGTGCGCTTCGAGCTCATCGCGGTGAACCTGGACCAGAAGCAGCCGGACTTCCCGGCCCATGTGCTTCCGGAATACCTCAGCGAGCGCGGCATCCCGTTCCACATCATCGAGCAGGACACGTACAGCGTCGTTACCCGCGTGATCCCGCAGGGCAAGACCATGTGCAGCCTGTGCTCGCGCATGCGCCGCGGTACCCTGTACCAGTGGGCCGCCGATAACGGCGTAACGAAGATCGCGCTCGGCCACCATCGCGACGACATCCTGGGCACGTTCTTCCTGAACATGTTCTACCAGGGCAGCCTGAAGGCCATGCCGCCCAAGCTGCAGTCCGACGATGGCAAGCACGTGGTCATTCGCCCGCTGGCGTATTGCCGCGAAGACGACATCGCGACGTTCGCCGAGGCGAAGGCCTTCCCGATCATTCCGTGCAACCTGTGCGGTTCGCAGGAGAACATGCAGCGCAAGGTGGTGAAGCGCATGCTGGAAGATTGGGAAAAGAGCCATCCCGGCCGTAGCGAAACCATGTTCCGCGCGCTGGGCAATATCGCCCCGTCGCAGCTGATGGACCGAAACCTGTTCGACTTCGCGGGCCTCGGCGCACGCGAAGGCGCGGTGCGCGCCGACACGCATGCGTGGCTTGGCGGCAGCGACACCGCTGAAGATAACGATTGATCCTTCCCTTCCACCGCTTCAAGGCCTTTCGATCATGACCCTGTTCTCTGCTGTCGAACTCGCACCGCGCGATCCGATCCTTGGCCTCAACGAAGCCTTTGGCGCGGATACCCGCGCGGACAAGGTGAACCTCGGCGTCGGCGTGTACTACGACGCGAACGGCCACGTGCCGCTGCTGCGCGCCGTGCGCGAAGCCGAGAAGGCGCGCGTCGAAGCGCAGCTGCCGCGCGGCTACCTGCCCATCGATGGCATCGCCCTGTACGACAGCGCGGTGCAGAAGCTGCTGTTCGGCGCCGAATCGCCGCTGCTGGCCGATCGCCGCGTGGTCACCGCGCAGGCCCTCGGTGGCACGGGCGCGCTCAAGGTCGGTGCCGATTTCCTCAAGCGCCTGAACCCCGATGTGCCGGTTGCCATCAGCAACCCGAGCTGGGAAAACCACCGTGCGCTGTTCGAAGGCGCTGGCTTCAATGTGGTCGACTACGCCTACTACGATGCCGCCACCCATGGCGTGGACGTGGAAGGCATGCTCGCCAGCCTGGCCAAGCTCCCGAAGGGCGCAGTCGTCGTCCTGCACGCGTGCTGCCACAACCCGACGGGTGTGGATCTCACCGAAGCCGACTGGAAGCGCGTGATCGCCACTGTGCGCGAGCACGGCCTGGTGCCGTTCCTCGACATCGCCTACCAGGGCTTCGGCGATGGCATCGAAGCCGATGCCGTGGCCGTGCGCCTGTTCGCACAGACCGATGTGCCGTTCTTCGTGGCCAGCTCGTTCTCGAAGTCGTTCTCGCTGTACGGCGAGCGCGTGGGTGCACTGTCGATCGTCACCGGTTCGCACGATGAAGCCGTGCGCGTGCAGTCGCAGCTGAAGCGCATCATCCGTACGAACTATTCGAACCCGCCGACCCATGGTGCGGCGATCGTGTCGGCCGTGCTCAACCACGACGACCTGCGCGCCACCTGGGAAGCCGAGCTGGGCGAAATGCGTGACCGCATCCGTGCGATGCGCCGCGGCCTCGTCGAACGCCTTTCCAAGGCGGGCGATTTCGGCTTCATTCAAGAGCAGCGCGGCATGTTCTCGTATTCCGGCCTCAGCAGCGCCCAGGTCGATCGCCTGCGCGAAGAGTTCGGTATCTACGCCGTGGGCACGGGCCGCATCTGCGTCGCCGCGCTTAACGACAAGAACATCGATCGCGTCGCTGACGCCATCGCGAAGGTGGTCTGAGCCACCGTTACCTTTTGCTGCCGGCGGGCGCCTCGCGCCCGCCACGGCTAACCCTTTGCATGAGAATTACTGATACATGTTCTTTCGCAACCTGACGCTGTTCCGCTTTTCCGAATCCGTCGCCGCCGACCTGGACCGCCTGGACGAAGTTCTTCCGGAACATCGCCTGCGTCCTGTCGGTCCGATGGAGCTGAACGCGCGTGGCTTTGTTTCGCCACTGGGCCGTAACGAGGAAGGCCTGACCCACAACGTGGCCCGCAACACGATGGTCACCGTGGGCAGCGAAGATAAGCTCCTGCCGTCCTCCGTCATCAACGACGAGGTGGCCAACCGCGTACAGAAGATCGCCGAGGAAGAAGGCCGCAAGGTCGGCGGGCGCGAGCGCAAGACGATCAAGGACAACGTCCTGAACGAGCTGGTGCCGCGCGCTTTCGTGCGCAGCTCGCGCATGAAGGCCTACGCCGACAAGAAGAACGGCTGGTTCATCCTGGATACGTCCAGTCGCAAGTCCGCTGAGAACACCCTGAGTCAGGTCCGCGAGGCCCTGGGCAGCTTCCCGGCCGTGCCGCTGGCGCCGGAAGAATCGCCCCGGATTCTCATGACCCACTGGGTGGCCACGGGTGAGCTGCCGGGCGGCCTGGCCCTCGGCGACGAGTGCGAGCTGCGTGATCCGGCCACGGCCTCGGGCGCCATTGCCCGCTGCCGCCGCCAGGATCTCGATACCGATGAGATCCGGGAGCACCTGCGCACCGGTAAACAGGTGTTCCAGCTTGGTTTGGTCTTCGATGACCGCATCTCTTTCGTGCTTGGCGAAGACCTCATCCTGCGTAAAATCAAGTTCACGGACGTGGTGCTGGACGAACAGGCGGATAGCCACGAGAACGCCGCCGCCGAAATGGACGCCACCTTCGCCCTGATGGCGCTTGAGTACGAGCGCCTGCTGGGCAAGCTGGAAGAATGGTTCAAGCTGCCGCGTCCGGAGTGATCCGCCGGGCCGGTCGCAGTGGTTGATACACCGGGATGGAATGGTTGTCGGGATCGGTTCGGGACTGGCGACATGGCATCAGAACAAGGCGACTGGCTGGAACTCTCCACCCCGACCGGGGGCACCATACGGGTGCTGAAGTCGGCGCACCCGCGCGCGCGCCGACTTCGCCTTACCGTGACCCCCAAGGGCGCACGGCTCACCTACCCGAACGGAACGCACGTCGCGCAGATGACGGCGTTCCTGCGCCATCATGCGGACTGGCTGGAACAGAAGCTCGGCGAGTTCCACATGGACGCCGAGCCGCTACCCGCGCTGCGCGTGGGCGTGCCCGCGACGTTCCCGTTTCGCGGCGAAGAAACCACCCTGCATTGGGCCGAAGGCCCGTACCCGCGCGTGCAGCATGACGAGGGCAGCATCACGCTCGTGATCCCCGGCCCGCATCATCGTGAGTTACTGGTGGCGCGCGGCCTGCTGGCCACGTTCTTCGAAGCGCAGATCCGTCGCGATGTATCGCGGTGGTTGCCGGGCTATATCCCGCAGATCAACGCGGCGCCGACGGCGTTGCGCATCCGGCCGCTGAAAAGTCTGTGGGGCAGCCTCGATACGCGCGATCGCATCAACCTGGATCTCGCGCTGGCGCTCGCGCCACCGGCGGCGCTGCGTTACGTGCTGGTGCACGAGCTGTGTCACCTGAAGGTGCGCAACCATTCGCCGCGGTTCTGGCACTGGGTGGAAAGCATCCTGCCGGAGCACAAGGAGCAGCGTGCGTGGCTGCGCGCGCATGGCAGTGCGTTGAAGGCGCAGCTGGATCGGTTGATCGCCGACGTAGCCGATTAGCAAAGGTTTCCTACCCCGCATGTGTAGGAGCCCACCCTGTGGGCGACGCCGTTCGCGAAAGAGCCACAGGGCCTGTGGCGGTATCGCGAAAGATGTCGCCCACAGGGTGGGCTCCTACGGGGCGCTCTTGCGATCAGTGCGCTAGCGCGAACCCGGTGATGATCCGCGCGGTTTCGTCCGGCTTCTCAAGCATCGGCATGTGGTTGCAACCGTTCATCACGGTCGCGCCGATCGACGGGCTGCTCTTCAGGCCGTTGCGCAGCGTATCCAGTGCCGACACATCGATGATCTTGTCATCGTGGCACCAGATGCCCAGCACCGGCATCTGCAGCTTCACCAGGATCGGATCCAGCGCGAAGGCCTGCTCCGGCTGCTTCAGTTCGGCGAACGTGCGCTCGATGAACGCGCGATCGGCCACGTTGCGACGAACCAGGGCATCCTCGATGCGGCCCGGGATGTGCGGCGGCTTGGTGAAGATCCGCGCGAACAGCGCTTCAAGCTCTTCACGGTTGCTGACCAGGAATGGATCCTTGCCAGCCTTCACATCACGGACGAAGTCGTTTTCCTTGAAGGTAAGGCCCAGCGAGCTCATGAGCGTGAGCGCAGCGACGCGTTCCGGATGATCGGCGGCATACACACCGGCGATCGCACCGCCCATGGACTGGCCCACGAGGAGGAAGTGCTGCAGGCCAGCGGCCTTGGCGAAATCCTCCAGGCGAGCGGCCTGTGCGGGGATGCCGTAATCGCCACCCTCATTGCGCGACGACTCACCCCAGCCCGGCAGGTCCGGAATCACGACGTGGAAGTGGTCGGTAAGGCCCTTGGCCATTTCCAGCCAGGTTTCCTTATTGGCCGCGAAACCGTGCAGCAGCACGATCGTCGGGCCCTGGCCACCTTCGTAGTACGACCACGTGGTGTCACCGGCGACGACGGTCTTCTTGTCGACGTGCGCCTGCATCGCCATGCGCGCCGCATCGGCCCTGACGAGCAGCTGCGGCGCGAGGAGATAGACCAGGCCTGCGCTGGCACCGAGCACCACCGCGACCACGATCAGGAACTTCAGGCGACGCAGGAGCAGCCGTTGCCAGAGCGGGCGGGTGGAGGCCGGTGTTACGGGAGCAGGAGTCTTGGCCATCTCACTTCTTCTTCGACTTACCGGCGAGGATGTTCTCCACCGCCTGCTGGGTCATCGGGTGGTAGCCCGACTTCGCCTTCGCATAGGTTTCCTTCGCGAACGCCAGGCCTTCCGGCGTGCGGGCGAAAGCGCGGTAGACCGGCGTGGTGAGGTACAGGCGGCCGATGCGGGTCATGTGCTCGGCGGCGGCCGTCCACACGTCCTTGTCGCCAGCGGCGATGGCGTGGGCGTACCAGCGCATGCCGATCTCGGCGTTCGGCGTACCCGTGAGGTGCCACGCGGCGTCGATGGCCTTCATCTTGTCGAGCGGCGGCACGTCCGGCATGCGGTCAAGGAAGTACATCCATTCCTGGGTGTTCCAGGTCTTGGCATCGAGCTTGGCCGCATCGAGCTTGCCGGCAAGGAACTCGGTGCGCTCCTTGTCGATGTAGTCGAAGCGTGCGGAGGTCGGAAGCGGTGCATCCTTCGGGATACCCGGCTGCCAGATCCATGCGCGCGCTTCGGCCTCGCTCATCTTGCCCGGGTACTTATCGAGCAGGTTGGCCTTCATGTAGGCGAACATCGTGTCGGTATCGATGCTCTGGAACGCGAAGTGGGCGAAGTAGCCCTTGAGGTAGGCATCGAACGTTTCGCGGCCGAACCGCTGTTCCAGGGTGCGCAGGAACCAGGAGCCCTTATCGTATGCGACGGACGACAGCGAATCGTCGGCGCCGACGCCGCGCGGATCCGGGGTGAGCTTCTGCGTGTTGGGCTCCATCGAACCGATGGTCTTCTCGAGCTCGCGCGCGGAGAGCAGCGCTTCCTCGTCGGCCTGCGACTTGCCGTACACGGCCTCGGTGATGCGGCCCTGCACGTAAGTGGTGAAGCCTTCATTGAGCCAGATGTCGCGCCACGCGGCGCTGGTCACCAGATTGCCCGACCACGAGTGCGCGAGTTCGTGCGACACGAGCGAGACGAGGCTCTTGTCGCCGACCAGCACGGTGGGCGTGGCGAACGTCATGTTCGGGTTTTCCATGCCGCCAAACGGGAACGACGGCGGCAGCACGAGCAGGTCGTAGCGGCCCCACGCGTACGGGCCGTACAGCTTCTCGGTGGTAGCGATGAGCTTCTCGGTATCTTCGAACTCATGCGCGGCCTTGTCGACGACGCTGGGCTCGGCATACACGGCGCTGCGCGGGCCGGTTTCCTTCACCGCGATATCGCCGGCGGCGATCGCCAGCAGGTACGACGGGATCGGGTGCGGCTGGTCGAACTTGAAATCGCCGTCGAGCGGATGCTTCGCGTCGTTGATCGCGCTCATCACCACGCGGACATCCTTCGGCGCGGTCACATGCGCATCGTAGGTGAAGCGGATAGCCGGCGAATCCTGCAGCGGCACCCACGAACGCGCGTGGATGGATTCCGACTGCGAGAACATGAAGGGCTGCTTCTTGTCCGCGGTCTGCTCGGGGGTGAGCCACTGCAGGCCCGAGGCCTCGGGCACCGTGGTGTACGTGATGCGGACGCTCGCCGGGTGCGTCGGCGCCTGGATCGTGAGCTTCGAGCCCAGCTCCTTGTCGCGCGGCGCAAGGGCGAACTTCAGCGGCGAAGCCTTGCCGCCGGCATCGACGGCATCGACGCTGGCGATCTTGAGGTCACGCGTATCGAGTACCAGGGCCTGTGCCTTGCCGTCCTTCCAGTCCAGCTTCAGCGTGGCATTGCCGGCGAGCTCGCGCTTGCTGAAGTCCACCTTCAGGTCGAGGTCGAGGTGGGTGACCTTGACGATGGTGGGCTGGGCGTACGAGTGCGGATCGGCGGCGAACGCCACCACGGGGAAGGCCACCGTGAGGGCGGCAAAGGGAAGCAGGCGCATGGTGCGGGTTCCATGATCAGGAACCCCAAGTATGCCACCGGAAGGGCCGGGGCCGGGACGGGGCCTCCGGACGCCATTTCAAGGGCCTGCGGCGCTATTCGCCAGCAGGCGGCCTGTTACAGCTTGTAGCCGCGATGGATGGCGACGATGCCGTTCGTAAGGTTGCGCACTTCAACGTGGCCAAAACCGGCGCCCAGCATCATGTCGCGGAGCGTGCCCTGGTCCGGGTGCTTGCGGATCGATTCGGCGAGGTAGCGGTAGCTGTCCGAATCGTTGGCGAACAGCTTGCCCAGGCGCGGCAGGATCTGGAACGAATGTACGTCGTACAGCTTCGACAGCAGCGGGCTCTGCACCTTCGAGAATTCGAGCACGAGCAGGCGGCCGCCCGGCTTGAGGATGCGCGCCATGTCGGCCAGCGCCTTTTCCTTGTCGGTGACGTTGCGCAGGCCGAACGCGATGGTGATGGCGTCGAAGCTGTTGTCCGGGAACGGCAGCGCCTCGGCGTTCATCTGCGCCCAGCGCAGACCGGCGACGAGGCCACGATCCGTCAGGCGGTCACGGCCGACCCCGAGCATGGCGGCGTTGATATCACCGACGACCACCTCGCCTTCGTCACCCACGACGGGCTTGAGCAACGCGGCGATATCGCCCGTGCCACCGGCGAGGTCAAGCACGCGATCGCCCCGGCGCACGCCGCTGACGGCGACGAAATGCCGTTTCCACAGGCGATGCACGCCGAACGACATGAGGTCGTTCATGAGGTCGTAATTACGCGCGACGGACGTGAACACCTCACCGACAAGCTTCTGCTTGTCGGCGACGGGTACATCGCGGAAGCCAAAATGGGTGGTCTGACGGGAATCCATGCCCCGCATGGTACCTCATCCGGGTGGCACGAGCCCCTTACGGCCCCGTGCCACCCGGCCCGCTTACGGCGCGCCCGGCGCGGTATCGAAGGTCACCCCCGCTCCGGACCGTCCACCGGTGGTGAAGGCGCCCGGGACGACGCTGATCTCGGGGTCGACCGAACGCAGGGTGTACTCGTATTCCCCCCCGGGCATGGCGCGGCGGTGCAGCGAATAGCGCAGGGTGCCATCCCGGGTGACGGCGCGGGAGAGGGGCCCCGTGTTCACCCGGGCCCAGCGAGCGAGCGGGTCACGGCCACGCATGCGCTGCCAGCGGGCGATGCCGAGGACGGTATCGAGCTGGTTGGTGGGAGCCGTGGGTGCGAGGGAGGTGAGCTGGAGTTCGGAGGGGCGCAGTGGATTGAACGAACTGCCCAGCTCAAGGTAGCCGGGGCGTGGGGCGCCGATGGCGTTCACCTGGGGAAGTGCCTCGGCGTAGTGGTAGAGCTGGGCGGGCCATTCGCCACGCGCGACGACCTCGGACGCGCCCGGCATATCTGGCAACTGTGGGAGGGCTCCGGTGCTGGCGGAGACGCGCACCGGTATCCGTGGTGCCGCGCGCGCCGCGGCGAGCGCGATTTCCCAGCGTTCGATCTGGCCTGTGGTCAGTACCGGCGGCTCTGGCGTGACCGGATCCGTGGAGGAGGTGATGGTCGGATCCTGTCCATCGTCAGGCCGCGCGGCCGCACCGTTCAACGGCCGTTCCGGCGAAGGCACGCGGCGGCCGCCCGAACGCGCCCAGCCCAGTTCTGCGATCACCTGCGCCCGATCACCGGTAGATGGGAACAGGCGTTCCAGCGCCTGGTGGAACTCACGACGCTGATGGCGCGATAGCGCCGCCAGGTCCGGATGCAGGTTGGGCTCTTGCCACACCGCTTCACGGACCGGTGCGCGCATATGGAATCTCACGCCGTCGGAACGGACCATGGCGTGGCCCATCGGGTTATCGCGTAGCGCGGCCCTCACCGCGGGGCGCAGGTGTTCGGCGGCAGGCGGCATGGGGCCGACGAGGTCCAGGTCATCCATGTGGAACCCGCCGGGCCTGGTGGGTTGCCCCGGCTGCGGGGCGCGTGGAGCGGGCGCCTGCGCTCCCTCGTCCGCCAGGTTCAGTGCATCGAAGAATCGATTGCAAAGGCTGCGCCGCATGCCACCGCACAATCCGACGTTGCGTGCGAACACCCATTGGCCACCCACGCGTTCAATCGCCGGGCCGGTGGCGTGCGCGAAGGGCTCGTTTGCGCGTGTCAGGCGCCATACGCCGAGGTCCGTGTCGCGACGAACCGCGTAGAACTGGTTCTCGTGCTTCACATAATGCTTGCCGTGTATTTCATGGATGCCCTCGGTGTTGGCTGCGCCTCGCGGGCGAACCGTCGCGCTTGCGCGGTAGCGGGCATCGAACGCCACGGTCGGATTGCCAGCGCGCGCGGGTACGTTAACGAGCCTTGTGGCCTGGCCAGAACTGCGCGCCGCCGTCGTGCGAGCCATCCCGGCGATCTGGTAGGGCACCGCGACATTCAGCGCGTGGGTATAGGCCTCGGTAAACGCGACGAAGGCTTCGCCGACGCTCCCGGCGCGCAGGTGATCCTCTATGCGCCATGCCGCGTGCACCGCACGCAGTGCGCTGGCGGGGATCTCCATGAGCGCCTTGCTGACCTGCGCCGGGTTGATGTTGGCCAGCGGATGGTCGACGAAGGATTGCCATGCGCTCTCGCTGTCCGTGCGCGCAAGGTAACGGGCATCGCGTTTATGCTGCGCCACGCTGGCGTCGTACTGGGTTGCAAGGAAATCGCTGCGAATCTCGCGTTCGGCAAACGGTTCGGCCGTGCGCGTATAACGCGTTGTGTCACCCGGGCTAACGTCGAAGATAAAGGCCGCGCGGTGGTCGACGTCGCTGAATTCGCGCATGGCGCCATTCGGGAGGACCGTCGCGAACTCGATCGGCAAGCGGTCGAGCAGGTATTCGCGAAAGTCCGGGTGGTGCAGAAAACGGCGCGCCGCTTCCTGGCGATCGGAGAACTCGCGGAACATGACGCCATCGGGCGCACCGGGCGTATAGAGCACCACGCGCGACACGGCGCCGGGCTGGCGCACGCCAAACATGAGGATGCCGCTTACGGGCGCTCCTCGGTATGTGATCTGGTTCGCCAGGATCTCGTGGCCTTCCACTTTCTCGCGACCGTCGGCTTCGCGCGAGGCCAGCGCTGCCTGCACCCACTTGAAGCCGCGTTCGTTGTGGTCATCGACAAACGTGCCGGGCCGATCGCCCGTGTAGTAACCGACCCGTGCGTCTTCCGCCTCGAAACGCATCTGCGCGGCTTCGAGATCGATGGCGAGCAGCCGCGCGAGCGTCCCGCGTGGTCCTTCCTGAAGCGTCGACGTCAGATGCGCATCGAATGAGGCGGCTATATCCAGCCCGGACAGGACGCTACGGAGCGTGGTGTTCGACAGGTCGGCACCCAGCGCGCTCCCATCGCCGCGATGGGCCCGGAAGCTATCCGCGCTGAAGCGGCCGATGTTCTGCAAAGCCAGTTGCAGCAGCGGCACCTGGCTCTTCGGCGGTCCGTTGAACGCGTAGTTGAGTGCGCCTGCGGGATCGGCGGGGTTGAGGGCGTGGTACACCGAGACCACGATGTCTTGCGGGTCGTCCTCGATGCCGGCAGCCTTGAGCGCGGCGCGAAGCCTGGTGGTCGTGAAGCCGATCAGCGTATCGGGCGCTTCGATGCCGGCTTGTGCGCGCAGGCGAGCCGTAAGGTAAAGCGCGTTGTCGTAGCCGCGCGCGGCATCCTCCCAGGCGTGGCGCAAGGAGACGGGCGCGCGGT
This sequence comes from Luteibacter aegosomaticola, assembly GCF_023078475.1. Taxonomy (NCBI): domain Bacteria; kingdom Pseudomonadati; phylum Pseudomonadota; class Gammaproteobacteria; order Lysobacterales; family Rhodanobacteraceae; genus Luteibacter; species Luteibacter aegosomaticola. Next base: position 433,165 of record NZ_CP095741.1, read on the forward strand.
CCAGACGCTCGGCGTTGACGACGTCGATGAGGCGCGCTTCACGCGCGTCAAGCATGGCGGATACATCGAACTGCTGGCCAAGGCGCAGCACATCGCGCATGCGGTCGGCGAGGTGCGTAGCCGCTGCCGGCGTCTCCAGATCGATGCGGTAATCGCTCCATGCGTGGGCCAGCTTTTCGGCCTGCACTTCGATCAGACGCGCCGCCGCACGCTCGAAGGGCGGCTCACTGACGGGGCGTGAGCCGATGGTACGGTCTTCGATGCCCTGGGCGAGATCATCGAGGGCCAGTCCGGCCACATCGCCAAGGTGGCCGGCGCTACTTTCGAAGCGCTGCCGTGCATGGTCGATCAGCTGTTCGAGCGAGAGGAAGCTCTCCCATCCACGGTCGGGGAGGAACAGGAGTGCAAGGTCGGGCTGGCGATCGTCCCGCAGGATCAGCGCGCCTGCGTAGGCCGCGTTGCCGAAGGTGAGCTCGCGCGCTTCGACATGCGGTGGTGGCGCTGCATCGTAGTTGGCGATGGCGTATCGCACGAGGTTTGCCGAGCGCTCATCGAGCGAACCATCGAGGGCCCGCAGCGCCGCCTCATCGCGCATGGTCTCCGCCATCAGACGGCCAAGGGCAGAGCGACGCAGCATGCCGGTGCCTTCATCGGTGCTGGCCCAGAAGTCCGCGAGTTCGACCAGGTAAGGCGATACGCCTGCTGCGCTTCCCGGTGCGGGTGGCTCAGGGAGTTGCTGTTGCCACGTGCTGAGCTGGCGCCGTGCGGCGATGAGCCGCTGGAGGGCTGCAGTGGCCTGTTGTGCTTCGGGGCTCGCGTTGCCGCTGAGGGCAGGCGGCGCCTGGTTGGGCATCATGTCCATGGTGCTTCCTTGATGGGTGGAGTGACTGGCTAGGGCGCAGGCCAGAAGTGGATCGAGAAATTGCCTTCGTGGAAGAAGACCGCGGGGTTCCACCAGCCAAGGGCCGGCGGATTGGTTTGTCGTAACACCAGCATGGGGCCGTCGACGGTGTGCTGGCGGTACAGGCGATACGGGTGGCCGAGGTGCGCGCCCAACGCCGTGGGCGGCGGTAGCAGGCGCCGGAGCTCAATGCGGATCCAGGCGCCCGACGCTTGCCCAAGTGACGTTGTCGCGGGTGGTAGCGTCGCGCGGGACATCGGTGTGCGTGGTAGCCATGCATCGGGCACGCTGCCCGTTTGCGAAAGCAGGGTTTCGGGCGACTGGGTCATGAGCGGTATGCCTTGCACGGGGCTCTGTGCCGGGCGCACCTGCGAGAGTGTCAGGGTTCGTGCATGGCGGAAGTGTTCCATTTCGTACGCCGTGGCGTAGTAATAGGCCACGTCAGGCCATTCGCTTTCCGGCACCAGTTCCAGTCGCGGGGCAGGGGCGAGCGGCGCCGCAGTGGATGGGCCCGGTAACTCGCCAAGCCTCGGGTTTGCGCTGCGCATCGCTCGCACATGGTTGAGTGCAGCGGTCCAGTGCGTGAGTTCTTCGGGCGATACCTGGAGCAGCGTTTCGTTCGGAAGCGGCCGGCGGCCGAGGGTCGTGAAGATACGTATCGCGTTGGCCTCGCCGGCACGTACCTGGAGGTCACCGATCAGCTCGCGTAACTCATTGGGGGAAAGGTCGGCGACCAGGGGCATCGCTCTGGCGCGGAACTCGAGAAAGAAGTCATCCGGCGTTACGTTCAGCAACGGCGGGAACATGATCTGCGCTTGCGCCCTCTCGAGCGCGGCCGGTTCCGGACGCCACGTGCCATAGCCCGTCTGGCGGGTCGAGCGAAGCTCGCGGATGCCGGCCACGTGGGTCTGGAAAAGCTCGGCTTCTTCCGCCGCCACGTGGATAGGGGCCGCATTGACCGGACGGCGCATGCCAAGCGCGTTGAATACCGTTTCCTCACGCGTCCCCAGCGCACGGGCCATTCGCTGGCGAAGCAGCATGTATTCGGTGACATGGAAGTCACCCAGCGCTTCGGAGAGATAGCCTCGATAGAGTTCCCAGTCTTCCGCCGAGACATGGTATGGGCCGGTGCCCTTCGGCTGGCCGCCGAGCAAACCCGCGCGTTGGACCTGCCATCGGCCGCCGGGCAGGCGCTCGATGAGGGGCCCGCTGAATTGCGCATCCAGCGCGCCGGCGCGGGTCAAACGCCAGCCGCGCATGCCTGCGTCGAAACGCACCTGGTAAAACTGGCCATCCTGGCGGATGTAGTTCGCCTGGCGAATGCGGAAGATGCCCTCCGCCGATTCGGCGCCCTGTGCTGCGGCGACGCCGCGCGCGATATAGCGTTTGTCGAACAGCGTGTCCGCGTGTGCGAAGTCACGGCGAAGTGCGGGCGTACGCAGCCCCAAGCTTATGCGCCGACCCCATGCGCTGCCGGCAGACGATACGTAGGAAGTCTCGATCGCGTGTGGCAGCACGATATCGCCGATCCCGACCACCGCGTTCGCATGCCGTAGGAATGCCGCGTCGGCCATCGTCGTCCGCCACGCAGCGATATCGTAGATATCCACGAACTGGTGGAGATCGAGCGCGCCGTGCAGGGCGTCGGCGAGAGCCTGCTGGCCGAGAGGGGCATAGCGTTCCCACACCTGTTCGACGCCTGCCGTGTATCGGGTCACCAGTTGGATAGCCAGCGCACCGAACAGCGGGCCGTCCTGCGGTTCCGAAAACACCTCGTGCGTGTCTGACGTCGGCACCACGTGTCCGAGCGCCTGCTCCAGGGAGCCGAAAGCGTGCCATCCCGAGTGCGGGGCAAAGAGAAGGACGAGGTCGGGTACCTGGTCGTCGTGCAATACCAGCGAACCGGCCAGTGGCATGTCGCCTACGCGTAGCATGCGGGCGTGGAGTGTCGGTGGCAGCGTGGATTCTGCCGCCGTCGCCGCTCGCACCATGCTCAGCGCTTCCGTCGGCAGGAGCGAATCGCCGACGAGCAATGCGGCATCGTCGCGTGCGACGCGAGCCACCACCCGTGCAAGGGCCTGTTGGCGGGTCATCGCTGTATCGTCGACCACGACGGCTTCGTGCCAGAACGCATCGATGGCATCGAGGTACTTGTCCTTACCAAGCGAAAAGTCGTCGGGAAGAAGCGCTTGTTGATCGACCAGCCATTGCTGGCTATCGGAGAGGCGCTGAAGGGTGGTGGCCGTCGCCTGGTCAGCGGCGGCCACGATCGCAGGCGGTGCCTGTGGTGGCGTGGTATCCATGGTGCTTTCCTTAGCAGTGGGGGGTCAGTCGAGGAACGCGGGCAGGGGCGGCGAGCCGATAGGCCGCAGGCTATGTACCCACGCGACGGCTTCGCGCCAGATGGTGCGTTCAGTGAGGGTCGGGGCGGCTCCCGTGAATGCGGGCCGCACCACACCAAGGCTGCGGAAGACGCGTTCCGCTGCGGTGCCCAGGTGGTTGTTCAGGCGATTGACCAGAAGGTCGAATTCAACCGCCGAGAAGTCGGCTAGCTGGGGAACCGCGGATTCCCTGAGTTGTTGCAGTACATCGTCTGTCGCCGTATCGATGACCAGCGCACGTGCACGGGGCGCGTTTGGCGAACGCGACGGTAGTACGCGAACCGACAACGGAATGTCCGCATCGCGCGCGACCGTACGCGCGTGATGCAAGGCATCGTGCCAGGCGCGCTGCTGCGCGGGCGTAATCGCGGTGGACGACGTGGGACGGTTAAGACCGTAAGCACGATAGATCCGCGCGGCAGCCATGGGATCAAGGCTCTCGGCAAGGCGCGACCGCAAGGCGGCGTACTGGGGAAAGGTGAGGCCCCTGGCCTCCGGGACCATCTCGGGAAGCGACTGCATCCATTCGCCGAAGAGGTCGGTCTTGCCGCCCAGGAGGCCAACCTGTCGGAAGCGCCATTGTCCGCCTCCAGCCAGTTCGATAAGCGGGCCATTGGCGATCGCGTTGGGAGCGCTGTCCCGCGTAAGGCGCCACCCTTTCGCCGTGTTGTCGAAGCGCACTTTGTATAGCGATTCTCCCTGGCGGATGTAGCGGGCATCGCCCAGCGCGTACACGCCTTCGACCGCCGCGGCACCACGTGGCAGCTGGACGCCGCGGGCGATGAACCGCTGGTCGAACAGCGTGTCGGCGGGGCGTATGGTCCGTGCCACCATCTCGACACCCATGGTGGCACCAGCACGTCGAAGCACCGTGCCCGCGAAGGATGCCGGTAGCGTGCTGTACATAGGCACGATGTTGAGCGCGCTCGTATATCCGGCCACGCTGGCGAGGAAAGCCTCCGTGTAGTCACGCTGGCGAATGTTGTCCTCGAAGCGCCATGCTGCTTGCACGGCATGCGGGATGGCCATGATCGTGCCCTTGGCCAACTCGTAGATCAGGTCATCGCCGATGCGGGTAAAGCGGATCGTCGCCAGCAGCGCGTCGTCGTCGGCTTCGCGCGTCTGTCGTGTGAGGTGCCGTGTATCGAGTTTCGAGGTGTCGACCTGGGTGAAATACAGGTCTTCGAGGAACGAGGTGGTGACCTCTTTGTAGCCGAATGGTTCTTCCAGCCGGGTGCAAAACCCGCAGCTGGTATCGGGGCTGATCTTGTAGCCCAGTTCCGCCAGGTACGACAGGGTGAAGCGCCGCGTTCCATTGCTGCTGATATGCGAGAACGCGAGCGGAAGCCGTTCGGCCAGGTACGGCTCAAAAGCACCATTGAGCAGGAACTCGCGTTCCATCGTGGCGCGATCGGCGAACTCGCGAAACACCATGCCCTGCGGCGCGCCCGGTGCGTAGACCACGATGCGTGGCTGCGCATGCTCGTCGTGGGCGCTGATCAAAACGATATCGCCTGCCGTTGCGCCTCGATAGGTCAGCTGCTGCACCTTGAGCGGCACGCCATCTGCCCCCGGCCGCGCATACGGCGAGGGGTGGTCGAGGATGTTCTTTACCCAGCGGTAGCCTTGCTCGCTCGGGACCGTAGCCTCAGGTGCCGCGAGGAATGACACCGGCTCGCCTGGGCGGTAATAAGAGAGCCGCGCATCTTCGGCCTCAAAACGCATCCGGGCAAGGAGCAGGTCGCCATGCAGCGCGCGGTCGGTTTGAGCCGCCATGGACGGCCCCTTCAGGTCCGCGAGGTAGTTCAGATAGCTTCTACCCAGGTCAAGCTCGCGAACCATGGCGCATACAGCGGCGGGTGTCAGTTGGCCGCCATGGACGCCGTCGTCGCTCTCAACGATGCGGACACTGTCGCGCGCGCAATCGGTATTGAGGTAGGCGAGCTCAAGTAACGTCACCTCGCGTGTGTCGCGCCCATTGAACAGGAAGGTGAGCGCGGAATCCGGCATCGTCGTCAGTTGCAGTCGGATGCCCGCGGCGTCGGCATGGATCCCGAGTGCGGCGAGCCGCGTGTTCAACGCCTGGGCTGCGAAGGCCATCAGGGAGGAGGGCGCCGCGATGCCGCCGGCGTATCGCTTCCAGTCGTCACGTACGAGTGCGGTGTCGTACTCGATGGCGGCGCGTTCCCACGCCTCGCGTACGTGCGCGGGAACGCTGGCCAGGCGTGATTCGGTCATGAGATTAAGCAAGGCGATGTCGCGATGGGCGACCATCCCGTGCACGTCGAGCAACGCATGCAGGTCGAGCGCGCTGCGGACCCTGTCGTCGTCACCGCTAGCGGGCGTAGCGGAAAGCTGGCGCTGCCACGCGTGATGCGCCTTCTCGTACTGGTGCTGCAGGATGCGGGTCGTGAGCGTTTCGAAAGCGTCGCCGTTGACAGGCCGCGCCGCCAGCACGTCGTTCACCTCGGGAATCCCGCCGACCATGCCCGGCAGGTCGTCCTGGGAAAACAACATCTGGCCCAGACGGTGAAGCGTTCCGGCATAAAGGTCGGTGTAGGACGCGAAGACCTCCCACCCGCCGGTCGTTGTAAAAAGCAGCACGCGTTCCGGGTGGCGGACGTCTTCGACCATGAGCGCGCCAGCATAGGCTTTGCCCGCGACAAGGAGTTCGCTGGTCGTGAGTGGAGATGCCGCATTGGGCGCTGGGCCCGTGAGTGCGCTGATCGTGTCAGCCACCGTCCCGGGTAAGGTCCCATCGCTGATACGCAACGACGCATCGTCGCGGGCGACCTGCGCAAGGCGCTGGGCAAATGCGCGGCGGCGCGCCGCGGGATCAGCGCCGGGAGCGCTCTCGACCGGTGTGGACCAGAACGCGTCTAACGATTGGGTAAGGCGCCCCAGTGATTCATAGGGCGGTTCGGGCAGTTCGCCCTGCTGACGTGCGAGCCACTGCTGGGCATCGCCGAGCCGGCTAAGCGTGTCGCGCGCCGCCTGGTTGGCGTGCTGGATGGACGCAGGCGGTGCCTGCGGTGGGAGCATGTCCACGGTGCAATCCTTGGCGTTGGAGGGAACGCCAAGGTACGCGGCCGAATCGCGGGATCATGTAGGGGAAAACCTGCACGCCGTGTCAGCGATTCGCGCGGCTCGTCGTGAGCCGCGCGATGTCAGAATCTACTCAGGCGAGTGATGCCGCTGCTTCTCGTTGGCCACGTGGCGATCATGCAGCGACTCGCCGGTGGTTTCGCCCGGATCCGTCGGCGGCCGCGCGTCGAGATCGCGGTCGTTGTCACCACCGGGGGTGATCTTGAGAATCGAATGGCGGACTTCGCGGGCAAGAATGACCTTGGCGTCGCGCACCATGTCCACCAGTGCGTCGCTGAAATCGAGCTTGCCGTTCTCGTCGGTCCAGACGATCTTCACTTCGCGCAGCTTCTGGATGAAGCCGCGGAACAGGGCCTTGTCGAAGAACTCGGGGGCGGAGAGCTCGTTGAGCATGCCGAGGCGTTGCGCTGTCAGCGTGCAGGCCGTTTCGAGTTCACCGGCCGACATGACGTGCGGGCCGTTCTTCACCAGCGCGGCGATCGCGATGTAGTAGCGCTCGAATGCCTGCAACATGCTGCGGGCGATTACGCGCAGCTGGTACGCGCCATCATCCTGGCCCGGCCCGCGCTCGAGCACGCGGCCTTCGGACGACGATTCGAGCATGCCCCGGCGCACGAAGAATTCGATCGTGTCCTGTACCTGCTGCGCGAAACCTTCCTCGTCCCACGGCAGGAACAACTCGCCCTGGATGAACGGGTAGATGATCTTGCCTAGGCGCACGACGGACGAGCGCGACATGCGACGGTTGTTGAGGAAGCAGGCGGCCACCCATGCCGCGGCGGCGTTCAGGTGCAGCACGTTGTTGCGGAAGTAGGAAAGCAGAACGGCCTGCTCGCCTTCGGTCACCAGCACATCGCCCAGCGGGTGGCGCACGCGGCGGATCCAGCCCATCTGCTCACCGTAAGCGATGATGCCCTGCGGGTTCATCGCGGTGATCGTGATGCGGTCGGAGTAAGGCAGTTCCTGGAACAGCGCCTTGGTGAGCTCCAGCTGGGTCAGCAGGTCGTTCTCGGCCATCGCGTGCTTGGGCGTGGCCAGCAGCGAGAGCGCGAGCAGGTTGATCGGGTTCACGTCCGCGGCGCGGTTGATGTTGATCTGGATCTTCTCAGCCAGATCGTCCACGACGCCGTTGAGCCACTCGGGTTTCGAATCGGCTTCGGCGGTGGTCTCGCGCCAGTCGGGCGCGACGTTGTCGAGCATCGGCGTGAGGTAGATGGGCTCGCCAAAGTTCAGCGTGACGTGGCCGTAGCGCTGGCGAAGCACCTTCAGGCCGCGGATCAGGCCGAGCAGCGATTCCTTTTCCTTCGGCTTGCCGGAGAGCTCGCCGACGTAGGATTTGCCTTCCATGAGCTTTTCATAGCCGATGTAGACCGGCTGGAAGAGCACCGGGCGGCGCGGCGCGCGCAGGAAGGCGCGCACCGTCATCACCAGCATGCCGGCGCGCGGCGCCAGCAGGCGGCCCGTGCGCGAGCGCCCGCCTTCGATGAAGTACTCCAGCGGCACGCCACGATCGACGAGCTGCGCGAGGTATTCGTTGAAGACGACGGAGTAGAGCGCATTGCCCTTGAAGCTGCGGCGCAGGAAGAACGCGCCGCCACGGCGAAGGATCGGGCCGACCACGGGCAGGTTCAGGTTCACGCCCGCCGCGATATGCGGCGGCACGACGCCGGAGTGATGCAGCTGGTACGACAGCAACAGGTAATCGGTATGGCTGCGGTGGCAGGGCACGTACACCACTTCGTGGCCAGGCGCGGCGGCGCGGGCCTTGTCGAAGTGGTGCATGGCGATGCCGTCATACAGCTTGTTCCAGAAGTTCGACAGCAGGAACGAGGTCGAGCGCACCACCGGGTGCGAATAGTCGGCCGAGATCTCCAGGGTGAGATCGCGCGCGCGTCGCTCGGCTTTCGCCTGGCTGATGTTTTCCTTGCTGGCCGTCGCGGCGATCGCATCGCGTACCGGCTGCGCCGTGAGCACCGAATCGACCACCGTGCGGCGATGCGACAGATCGGGGCCGATCACGGCCGCACGGATGCGGCGGAAGTGCGTGCGCAGCACGCGAGCGATCTTGCGGGTAAGGCGCTCGTTGGTGAGGCCCTGCGATTCGGCCAGCACCGCGCGCAGCGATACCGGTTCGGAGAAGTGCACGACGGTGTCGCGGCCGTTCAACAACAGGGCCAGCATGCGGCGGAACCGGCCGACGACCAGCCAGTTTTCGGCGAACAGCACGCTGAACCAGCCGCTTTCGCGGTTAGGTGCGCGGCCTACGTAAATCGATACCGGAATGACCTGGATGTCGCGCGACGGGTCTTCTTCGATCGCGCGAATGAGCTGGCCGATCGGCTCCTTGGGACCATGCGTATCGGTGCGGCCAAACAGCCAGCCCCTCTGGCGGCTCAGCGAGAACACCGAGCGACGGCGGCGGCCGGGCAGGCCCAGCAACTGCATGGGGCTCGGCAGGCCCGCCTCGCGGCACGCACGCTCGAGGATCAGCGCATCGGAGGTGCCATCGCGCTCGATGGCGTAGCAGACGGCAGCGTCGCTTTTCAGCAGGGTCGCCGGCTCCGCGGGGTCGCGCTTGATGCGCACCCACGGTTCGAGGACCCGCCCCAGTAGCTTGAACCACCAGGGGGAGCGGGCGACGCGGACGTGCGGATCCGCACTCATCGGTAATTCGGACATCGTGGGATTGTACGGCCTTAGCGGGTCTTGGCGGTCGCGACGGGCGCGGCCGGGTCTCGGGGCGGCGGTGCGGCGGTGGCCGAGGGCGCCGGCCCGGGGCTGCTGGCCGGCGCCGGCGGGTTCAGCTTCACATGCTGGTTGCGCACGCTCTGCAGCAGATCGCTGTCGTACCAGCGGCCATCCAGCAGCACCAGCGTCGCATCGGTCTGGATCGGCTTATCGAGCAGGGTGTAAGTGATCTTGACGTGCGCCGTGCCGCCCGTGTTCTCGAGCGTATCGATGCTGATCGAATCGAAGCTCTTGTCGAGCGACAGGCCGTACACGTTGAAGAAGTTCTTGAAACCAAGCCACATGGCCGAATACGCGACCATCGACTGGTTGAAATCCATGCTGTGCAGCGCTTCGGGCGTGGTGAGGTGCGCCTTGCGGGCGGCATCCACGAGGGCCGCGATCGCCTGCTTCGCCTTGTCCTGGTCGCCCCATGCCACGGTTTGCGCCCACGGCGCGATGACATCCACCGCTTCGCGCAGCTGGCGCTTTTGCGGGATGGTGAGGTCGGTGGACTGATCGATCGCGGTGAGCGCCATCGATTGCGCCACGCCGGTGACCAGCGGCATCTGGTCCTTGTATTCCTTATCGAAGCGAACCAGCGTCGGACGCACGTCAGCGTAGAGTTTCTTCTCTGCGTCGGGCTCGGTCAGGCGCTTCACGCCATTGGCAAACTTGGCGCGGTCGTCGTCGTTGATGGGTTCGGCGGCGGTGTTACGGCGCGGCCAGTCGGCCTTGAGCGCGGCGAAATCGGCCGGGGGCAGGGCATGCTGCCAGAACATGTCGAACTTGCCGTCGCGGATCAGCTCCAGCGAATCGCGCATGGCGTCTTCGGGCGAGCCGCCACCGGGTGTGCCGGGTGCTTCCTTGTGCCGGTTACAGCCAGCGACCAACGCCACCAGCGCCAGCATCGACACCAGCACCCAGGCCGTGGGGTGAAAGCGCTTCATGGCAGCGGTCGTCCATACGTCGGGGGATGGCGAGGTTACGAGGCGCGAGGGCGGGCGGCAAGTGGCGCCGCATAAAGAAAAACCCCGGAGACGAACCGTCTCACGGGGTTATCCGGCCCGAAGCCGGTAAGGGAAATGGCCTTGCCTGCTTTGCTATGGGCACCGCAGGTTTCGGCGAGGCAAATGATAGTTAACTGACATTGCTAAAGCAATACGTCAGGAAACTATGCCTAAGTAATTGATTTAATTGGTACGCAGCGCGCCGATCTTCTTCTGGCGGCGCTCTTCGCGAGGCAGAGTGTAGTCGTTATCGAACAGCGCGGGTTCCCAGCTGCCGTAAGTGGGGTTCGGAAGGACGAACCAGCGCTCGCCGATCCAGGCGGTATAAGGCGCCATGGCCTTCGCCCGGCCCTCGGCCGTATTGCCGTAAACGTTGGCGAAATCGCCGATCTGGTCGCCGAACTGCATGAGCACGCGGTACTTGCTGGCGATCAGCTGGCGGCGGCAGCCCTTTTCGGTACCGGCCTGCTCACAGCCCTCGACGAAGGTACCCAGCCCGAGGAACGACTCCTTGCCGGCGACGGGGAAGCCCGCCGAACGCAGGTTAGCCAGCGTCGCGTCGTTGAGATCCTTCGCGCGGTTGGAAACGAAGATCACGGCGATGCCGTGGTCGGCGGCGAACTTCGTGAAGGCCACGGCGCCGGTCATCGGCTTCGCCTTCTGTTCCTGGCACCACGCGGCCCATTCGGCTTCGTTGAACTCGCCGCCCGAGCGGATCAGGCGCGCCTGGTAGGGCGAGTTATCCAGCGCGGTTTCGTCCACGTCGAGCACCACGGCCGGCTTCAGGCCCTTGAGCGACGGGTGGGCGGCGCGGTCGTCCTTGGCCAGGGCATCCCAGTTCGGGTCCGCCTTGGCTTTGAGAAGTTTCTCCTGCGCATTGCGGTACGCCTGGAGGTAGATGAAATCGTGTTCGTTCGACGTCTGCGACCAGAGCACGGCATTCAGGTTGTCATCACCGGCCGGACCCTTGCTGGCCGGAGCGGCGGGAGCGGCAGCCGTGGCGGCTTCGGCGACGGGCGTGCTGGCGGCAGGCGCGTGCGGCGCCGAAGCGCAGCCGGCGAGAACGAGGGCGGCTGCAAGCGCAGCCGGGGTGAACTTCATCATGGGATCCCCTGTGACATCGGGCGCCAATGCCCGAGGGCCGGCGATTGTGGCGGCAGTTTACGACAGGGTGACGACTGGCGGCACGCCTATGGCGCATACCTCCATGTACTGACAGACTGCGCCCTCATCGTTGAAGAGCTTGTCCATGGACGCTGAAACCCGGACCCGCGCCGTGCGGATGGCCAGTTACATCCTTGCCGGCGTCGCCCTCTTGCTGGTGATGTTCCTGCGCCTGCTGCCTGCGTTGCTCGCAGGCCTGCTGGTCTATGAGGTGGTGCTCTCCGTGGCGCCGCTTATGGGGCGCCGCCTGTCGGGCGAGCGCGCGCGCATCCTGGCCGTGGCGCTGGTGGGCGTGATCGTGGTCGGCCTGCTTACCCTGTTGATCCTGGGTGCGATCAGCTTCTTCCGTACCGAGATCGGTAACCCGGCCGACCTGTGGCAGAACAAGCTCATGCCGATGGTCGAGCGCGCGCGCCAGCAACTGCCGCCCACGGTGGTGGGCATGCTCCCCGATAGCGTGGATGCGCTGCGCGTCACGGCGCTGGACTGGGTGCGCTCGCACACCGAGACCCTCCAGCTGGCGGGCAAGGAGGCGGCGCGGGTGCTCGTCCACATCGTGCTTGGCCTGATCCTCGGCGCGTTCGTGGCCCTCAGCCGCGCGCGGCCCACGCACCAGATCGGGCCGTTCGCCGCGGAACTGGGCCTGCGTTGCGCCCGCCTCGCCGATGCGTTCCACAACATCGTCTTCGCCCAGATCAAGATTTCGCTCGTCAACACGGCCTTCACCGCGATCTTCCTGGTGATCGTGCTGCCGCTGTTCGGCCAGCACCTGCCGCTCACCAAGACGCTCATCGTCGTCACGTTCATCGTGGGCCTGCTGCCGGTCATTGGCAACCTGCTCTCCAATACGGCCATCACCATCGTCGGCCTGTCGGTCGGCCTCTACGTGGGCCTGGGTGCGCTGGCCTTCCTCATCCTGATCCACAAGCTGGAATACTTCCTCAACGCGCGTATCGTCGGCGGGCAGATCCGGGCGCGTGCGTGGGAGCTGCTGGTGGCCATGCTGGTGTTCGAGGCGGCGTTCGGCTTGCCTGGCCTGGTGGCGGCCCCCATCTTCTACGCTTACATCAAGGCTGAACTGGAAGCCGAGCGCTTGATCTAGCGTTCATCGCCCGGCTGCTGGAATCCCGCCACATACCAAGGAGTTTCAGCATGGTCCGCGTCCCCGGGGATTCCCGCGCCATTCGCCTGGCCACCTATGTCCTCGCCGCGCTCGCGCTCTGGGGCATACTCATGCTGCACCTGATCTCGGCCCTGCTGGCCGGGCTGCTGGTGTACGAGGTGGTGGAAGGCATGACGCCGCTGATCCGCCGCGCCATCCCCGGCGAGCGCGCCCGCTTCATCGCGGTGGGTGTCGTGGCGGTCGTCGTGGTGGGTGTGATCGTGCTGCTGGTGGTCTCCGGCCTTAGCTTCTACCGCCATGACCTGGGTGATCCGCAGCAGCTATGGGACGAGAAGCTCCTGCCGCTGCTGGATAAGTCGCATGAGCAGTTGCCTGGGTGGATCACCAGCAACCTGCCGGACAGCTTCGCGGATTTCCGCTCGCAAGGCGTGGGCTGGGCGCACGATCACTCGGGCGATCTTCGCCTGATGGGCACCACGGCGGCGCGCGTGTTCGCCCACATCCTGATCGGCCTCGTGCTGGGCGCGATCGTCGCGATTTCGCATGGCAGCGGCGGCCGCCCCTCGCGCCCGCTGTCCTACGAACTCTCGGTGCGCACGACGCGCCTCGCTGACGCGTTCCACAACATCATCTTCGCCCAGCTGAAGATCTCCGCCATCAACACCGCGCTCGCTGCCGGATTCCTGCTGGTGGCGCTACCGATCCTCGGTGTGCATGTGCCGCTGGCCAAGACACTGGTGATCGTCACCTTCGTCGTAGGCCTGCTGCCCGTGGTGGGCAATCTCATCTCGAACACCCTGGTGACGATCGCCGCGCTGTCCGTGGGCCTGTGGGTGGGTGTGGCGGCACTCGGCTTCCTCATCGTCGTGCACAAGCTGGAATACTTCCTCAACGCGCGCATCGTCGGCGGACAGATCCGCGCGCGCACGTGGGAATTGCTGGTGGCGATGCTGGTGTTTGAAGCCGCGTTCGGCATTGGCGGCCTGGTCGCCGGGCCGATCTACTACGCCTACCTGAAAAGCGAGCTGGAAGCCGAAAACCTGATCTAACCGCTATGTAGGAGCCCACCCTGTGGGCGACATCTTTCGCGAGAACGCCGCAGGGCCTGTAGCGCGATCGCGAAAGATGTCGCCCACAAGGTGGGCTCCTACCGCGCGTTCGCGCTGTTTAGCCGTTACCCGCCAACATCGCGCGGATGCGCGCCATGTGCGATTCGGCCGTTTCCTTTTTCACTTCGGCATCGGCTTCGGGGTCCTGGCCATCCCAGTGCAGATCGTCGTCCGGCAGTTCGTCGAGGAAGCGGCTGGGGTCGTTGTTCAACACCTCGCCGTACTTGCGCGAGCGTGCCGAGAACGACAACGTCAGCATTTCCTTGGCGCGGGTGATGCCCACGTACATCAGCCGGCGCTCCTCATCCAGGCGGCCTTCGTCGATCGCGCCTTCGTGCGGCAGGGTGCCGTCCTCGCAGCCCACGATGAAGACGAAGCGGAACTCGAGGCCCTTGGCCGAATGCAGGGTCATCATGCGCAGCGCATTGCCCGGGTCATCTCGATCGGCGTGGCTGAGCAGGGCGAGCTGCTGGGCGATATCGCCTGTGCGCCCACCGTCGCGGCCCATGGCGCGGAACCAGTCGATCAGTTCACGCAGGTTGCCCATGCGCCGTTCGCGCAACACTTCATCGGTGGTGCTTGCGGCCACGTGCGCACCGTAGCCGGTTTTCTCGATCACGGTGGTGACGAGGTCCGCGGCGCTTTCGTGTACGGCGTGGCTGCGCAGTTCATCCATCAGGCGCGCAAAGCCCGCCAGTGCCGAGGCAGGGCGCGGAGCGATGTTCTTCAGCGCGCTGTCGCTGCGTGCCGCGTCGAGGAGCGAGGCATTGCGTGCCTGCGCCATCTCGCCGAGCTTCTCCAGCGAGGTGGCGCCGATCTCGCGCTTCGGCGTGTTCACGATGCGCAGGAACGCCGCATCGTCCGTCGGGTTCGTGAGCAGGCGCAGGTAGCTCAGGATGTCCTTCACTTCCGCGCGATCAAGGAACGACAACGCACCGCTCAGGTGGTACGGCACACGCGCCAGGCGTAGCGCCTTCTCGATGGGGCGCGCCTGGAAGTTGCCGCGGTACAGGATGCAGAAATCATCCCAGCGGCAGCCCTTGTCCTTGTAGCGCTCGTGCAGGCTCGATGCGATGGCGGCCACTTTCTCCGCTTCGTGCTCGCTGTCCTTGCACTCGATGACGCGGATGGGCGGCCCTTCGATATGGTCGCTCCACAGCTTCTTCTCGTGCACGTGCGGGTTGTTGGCGATGAGCTTGTTCGCCGCACGCAGGATGCGTTTCGCGCAACGGTAGTTCTGCTCCAGCTTGATCACCTGCAGTTGCGGGTAATCGCGGCCGAGCTGGTCGATGTTCTCGGGGTTCGCGCCACGCCAGGCGTAGATGCTCTGGTCGTCGTCGCCCACGCAGGTGAAGCGAGCCTTGGGGCCGGCGATGGCCTTGAGCAGGCGGTACTGCGCGTCGTTGGTGTCCTGGTATTCGTCGACCAGCAGGTAACGCAGGCGCTCCTGCCAGATGGCGCGGGCGTCGTCGTCGGTCTCAAGGATGCTGAGCGGAAGGCGGATCAGGTCGTCGAAATCCACCGCGTTGAACGCGGCCAGGCGCTGTTGGTACAGGCCGTAGATCGTCGCCGCTTCCATCTCGCGCGCCGTGCGTGCCGCGGCCATGGCCTCGTCGGGGGTGAGGCCGGCGTTCTTGGCCTTGCCGACGAGATTGCGGATGCCCTGGATCACGTCCGGCTTCACGCCCTTCGGCGAAAGCTCCTTGATCATGTTCGCGCTGTCGTCGGCATCCAGCACCGAGAAGCCGCGGCGCAGCTGTGCGCGGGCATGCTCGATCTGCAGGAACTTCAGGCCCAGGGCGTGGAAGGTGCACACGGTGAGGGCGCGCGCCGACTCATCCGAGATGAGTTTGCTCACGCGCTCGCGCATTTCCTTCGCCGCCTTGTTGGTGAAGGTGATCGCGGCGATCTTCTCGGCGGCCAGATGGCGCCGGGAGATGAGGTGGGAGATCTTCTCCGTGATGACGCGGGTTTTGCCGGAGCCGGCGCCAGCGAGCACAAGGAGGGGGCCGTCGCAGTACTCGACAGCCGCGTGTTGTTGCGGATTCAGCATCGGGATCGGCCCGGGCGGGCAGGCGAACGGACGAGGGGGCGATGGTAGCAGGACCGCCGGGGGACCGCCCGGCCCGGCATCAGGACCCCGACCCTGGGCCGGATTCGCTAAAATGCCCGGTCGCGACCAGGAACCGGCATGGCCAAGCTGTATTTCTATTATTCGGCGATGAACGCCGGCAAGACCACGACCCTGCTGCAGAGCGCCCATAACTACCATGAGCGCGGCATGCGGACGCTCATCCTCACCCCGGCGCTGGACAACCGCTACGGGGAAGGCATCGTGGCCTCGCGGATCGGCCTGCAGGCCCGCGCCATGCGTTTCGCGGGCGATGAAGACGTCTTCGCCGTGGTGGACAAGGACATTGCCCAGCGCGGCCCCCTCCATTGCGTGTTGGTGGACGAAGCCCAGTTCCTGACGAAGAACCAGGTCTGGCAGCTCAGTGACGTGGTGGATCGCCTCGGGATCCCGGTGCTGGCCT
This sequence comes from Luteibacter aegosomaticola, assembly GCF_023078475.1. NCBI lineage: Bacteria > Pseudomonadati > Pseudomonadota > Gammaproteobacteria > Lysobacterales > Rhodanobacteraceae > Luteibacter > Luteibacter aegosomaticola. The sequence continues at coordinate 449,219 of NZ_CP095741.1, forward strand.
ACGGCCTGCGTACCGATTTCCGCGGCGAACTGTTCGAGGGTAGCCGCTACCTGCTGGCCTGGGCGGACAACCTCGACGAGATCAAGACCATCTGCCACTCGGGCAAGAAGGCCACCATGGTCGTCCGCGTGGATGAACACGGTCGTGCCGTCACCGAAGGCCCCCAGGTTGAGATCGGCGGCAATGACCGCTATGTCTCCGTGAGCCGCGGCGAGTTCAAGAGCATTACCGCCGGAAAAGGCCGCATCGAGCTGCAGCAACCCGTGCTGCCGCTGGGCGAAAGCGAACCCGACGAAGGACAAGACGCGTGACCGAGACGACGACCCCCGCCGCCGAATGGCCGCGCCCCTACTGGCAGCCCAGCGATGAGCAGGGCGTGCTGCTGTTCTTCGTGTTCGGCAGCTTCGCCGAAGACGTGGCGATCCCTGCCATGAAGTACGGCAGCCCCGGCTTGCCCGAGGGCATCGAGATGCGCCGCCTCCAGAACAGCGTGCTGGCGCGGTGGGAAGGCTACCCGTTGGCTGGCGCCCTGGGTGACCTGCTGCGCGAGGACAACCCGGACGCTTTCCAGGCTGCCAAGGATGCCCCGCACGTCATGGCGATCCGTGGCCGCTTCCCGGATAAGGATGACCTCGGTTATCTGCGCGATACGCTGGGCGTGGTCGCTGCGCTCACCGATGTGGGCGGCCAGGTCGTCGTCGACCCGCAGATCCTGACGCTGTTCAGTGCCACTGAATGGCGCGACCACTATCTGATCAAAGGTGGCGCGCCGACGCGCCACCACGTGCTCATCCTGTGCAGCCCGGAGGAGACGAAGGGCCGCTCGTGGATCCGTACGCGCGGCATGCGCAAGTTCGGCCGCCCGGATGTGAGCATCACCAACGTGCCGGACAACGAGATCGACCGCGTCGGCGCCCTCGCCGAGCGTTTTGTTGACCTCGGCGCGTTGGGTGCGCATTTCGAAAACGGACAGGCCATCGAAGTGGACGGCCTGCCCGTCGACCTGACGGTCGAACTGCACGGCGACGAGAACGATCCGCGCTTCAATAACTCCCACGCGGCGATGCGCTGGCCGGGCTGATCGAGGCCCGCTCCGTCAGCGAGCCGGTGGCTCGAAGGTGGCGTGGGTTACGCCACCTTTCGGGCCGCCATCCACGGTGACTGCCGTGACGTGATCATCGATCTGCGACTGATTGAACCGTGCGATGAGCGCACGCTCCCCGTGCAGGTCGCGACGTACCTCAATGGTGATCGCCGGCGAGGCGTTCTTTCCGCGCTCGGCCAGCGTGACACGCGTGCCGGCGGGTACATCGCGCACGACCGCGGAGCGCACCCGGTAAGGTGGACAGCGGTCGAGTTCGTCTTCGTTGAGGTCCACCGTGCGGCGTGCACCGGCGTGGATCGCGCATAGGCGTTCCCCCTGGCCATCTTCGCGATCGAAGAACTCGATCGTCCCGAGATTCAGGGCGGCAATGACGCTCCCCGCCTGACCCGCCTCCACGAAATCGACGGCGATGTAGTTCGGTTTGCGCCCGGCCGCCGGCAGGCAGTGGTCATCGACGCGCGTGCGCAGTTCGTCGTAACGGTTGTCGTGCCACGCGTGCGGCCCGTACGGCGTATCGTGGAAGTGGTTCATGACGAATAGCCGCGGCCACGCGTAGCGTCCGGAAACGCCGGGTAGCGTGAGTGGCAGGTTGTCCCAGCGCGATCGGCACGTTCGATCATGCGTGGCGAGCGGACCCATGCTCCAATAGTTCTCAGCGGTGTAATCCTGGTCGAACAGGAGCGTGGCCTGCCCTGCGGACGTGTCGAGCTGGCCCGCATTGCGGTATTGCTGAGTGAAGATCACGAGTTTCTGGCCTGCTTCCGCCATTTGGCGGACCGTGGGCCAGGTGTCGGTTTCCCAGTGATCCGGGTTGAACGAGAGGGCCATGGCCTCGGGTGCACGCGAAAGTTCATCGGCGAGTGCATCGCGGCTGATGTGATCCTCCAGATGCAGCGTGACCACGGCATGCACGTGACTGTGTACGTAGGGCAGGATCTCGTTATTCAGCGTGTCGGCAAGCGTCGGCTCCGTGCCGATGCACGCGCCATGGCAGAGCCTCACGCGCCCGGCGCTTTCATGCAGGTCGAGCATGAGCCCGCGAACCCCAAGCTGCAGTTGCCGGCCAATCGGCAGCGTCTGGTTGGGAACGAGGGTGGTAGCGAACGCGTTGTGCGCCGTAAGCCACGTGTATTCGTGGAAGGGGCGATCGATGTCAGTGGCGAAGGGCACATCGGCGTGCGCGGCCGAGGTCGCGCCGAAAAGCGCGGCAAACAGGTACTTCTTCATACGCATCCTTGCGTTGGTGGGGAGTGCGCAGGGTACCCACGGATCTGCGCCGGGGGAATCGGGTGTTAGCCGATGCGTGCTTCAGCGCGTGCAGCTATTTCTGGCAGCTCGGGCACCAGAACGAGGCGCGCTGCCCAAGGGTGACGACACGGATGGGCGTACCGCAAACCTTGCACGCTTCGCCCGCGCGGCCGTACGCGAACAACTCCTGGAAGAAGTAACCTGGGGCGCCGTCGGGCGCGAGGAAATCGCGCAGCGTCGTGCCTCCACGCGTGATGGCGTAGGCGAGGATGCGCTTGATCTCTGCGGCGAGGCGCTCGTAGCGTTCGTACGACACCTTTCCTGCGGCGCGGCGCGGATCGATGCCAGCGGCAAACAACGCTTCGCTCGCGTAGATGTTGCCCACGCCCACCACGACGGCGTTATCCATGATGAAGGTTTTCACCGCGGCGCTGCGTCCGCGCGAAAGCTGGAACAGCCGCTCGCCGGTGAATTCATCCGTCAGTGGCTCGGGGCCGATGCCGTCGAGCAGTTCGTGGGTTTCGCCGGGGTTCTGCCAAAGCAGCGCGCCGAACCGGCGAGGGTCGGTGAAGCGCAGCACCTTGCCGGTGTCGAACGCGATATCGACATGGTCGTGCTTTGCGATGGGCGTATCCGCAGGCAACACTCGGAGCATGCCCGACATCCCCAGGTGCAGGAGCGCGGTACCCGCGCTGGTCTGCAGCAGCAGGTATTTCGCGCGACGATCCACGCTCTCGACCACCTGCCCCGGCAGCAGGCTCGAGACCTCGGGCGGGATCGGCCAGCGCAGGTCAGGCCGGCGCAGCACCACGCCCGTGACGCGCCGCCCCTCGATATGGGGTGCGATGCCGCGGCGGGTGGTTTCGACTTCGGGTAATTCGGGCATGGCCTGAATGTGGGGCTGGGCGGGACCGCGCGCAAGCGCGTTCCTACATGGGTTGGGTGGGCAACGCCTTGGTTTTGGGAGGGCGGGGCATGGCCTGGGCGGGAACGAAGGCGACGCGCCCGCCGACGCGCACGTAACGCTGGCGGCCGAGCGCGGTCAGTTCGCCGTATTCGATCCGCGTGCCGTCGAGCGTGAGAACGGCCAGGGGCGGAGCCAGGCCAATTTTGGCGGCCACGAAGTCGCTGGCGGGCTTCCATTCGGCGACCGGCGTCGAGGCCAGGGCGGCGAGATCGGCGGGGCGTCCCTGATCGTCACCACTCCAGTGGTCGCCTTCGTGCGCGAAGTGCTGGTCGGGCAGGCCCTTCATGGTGATATCGATGCGCTGCACGGTGGCGGGATCGATCGGCGTCAGGGTATAGGCCCGGGCTTCGGCATCGTCGGTGCGCATCTGCCACGCGACAGCTCCCACGAGCACGAGCAGCAGCGCGATGCCAATGATCCGTGCGCGCATGCTCAGCGCCTCCTGCGGCGCCAGGCGATAAACCCGCCGATCGCGATCAGCAACACCGGCAGCGCACCGAGGAAGCCGAAGGTGAGCGCATTCAGGCCCTCCTGCGAGACGGTGATCACGCGGTCGGGCGCGCCACGGGCGGGCAGGTCCACGAGTACGTCATCACCGAGCAGCCAGTTGAAGATGCGCTCGCCGAGGGCGCGGTTGCCACCGTTGCCCACATAGGTGTTCGAGAGGAAATCGCCGTCGCCGATGACCACCGCGCGCTGTTCGCTCTTGTCCGGGCTGGGCGAGAGCCGGTTAAGCGCGAAGCCGAAATCCAGCGGACCCTTCAGCTCACCGGCTTCGGGGTGGAAGGCCACGGTCGAGGGCCTGTCGTTGTCGATGCCGCCGAACGCGGTCCAGCTACGCTCACCAGAGCGCAGGAAGGGCACGACGGCCCAGTCGTGGTCCGAGACCTGGGCGAGCGCGGACACCTGCGGGAACAGCGTGGTGTCGCGGAAGGCACGCGTGATCGCGTGGAACGGATAATCCGCCGTCACGACCATGCGCGGGTCCTGCACGTTGAGCGTGCTGCCCTGGCCATCGACCAGCACGCCTTGCAGCACGCGTACGCCGAGCACGTCAGCGAGGGCGCCGGTGCCCAGATCGCTATTGCCCGGTTCGGTAAGCCACAGCAGGTTGCCGCCGCCATGGATGTAATCGACGAGCGCGCCAACGGCCTGCGGCGTGAGCGCGGCCGTGGGGCTGGCGAGTACGACGAGGTCGGTATGTTCCGGCACGCCTTGCGTCTGGGCGAAGTTCAGTGGCACCGCGCGCATGCCGCGGCGCTCCATCTGCTGCATAAAGGTGCCGAGATCGGCATTGGCGACGCCGTCGGCCTGGCGTTCGCCATCGCCAGTGACGAACGCCACGATGCGCTCGCCGCCGCGCGCGAGCCGCTCCAGTGCGTTCGAGAGGTTGCGTTCGTTGATCGGGCTTTCGACGCGTTCTTCGCGGCCCTTGTAGCGAATGAGCAGGGCGCCATTGCCGCTGATGCCCAGCTGGCGTGAAGCAGCCGGGTCCAGGTCGGGGTCGACGAACGAGAGCTTCAGGTCGTGCTTCTCACGGCTGTAGCGCTCGATGACAGCGGCGGTTTGTTCGCGCAGAGGCCCCGTCGGCGAGAGATAGCCCACGACGTCGACATCGCCGGGGAGCTTCGACAGGACCGCCACGCTTTCCGGCGCGAGGCTGGCGCGCGCGCCACGGGTCCAGTCGGCTGTCCAGACATGGCGGGAACTCAGGTAGCCGATGCAGCCAGCGGCGACGAACAGCCCGATGGCGACGAGCCAGCGATCAAGGCGGCGCATTACTGACGCTCCCTGTCGGCGCCGAGGCGGCGGATGGCGAGGGTCAGCGAGAGCGCGATGGCCAGCACGAACCAGAGGACGTCCACCGAGGTCACCAGGCCGCGCAAGAGGTTCTGCAGGTGCGTGGCCATCGTGAGCCACTCGAGGAAGCCGCCACTGAGGCCCGCTGCTTGCGCGCCGCGGTCGATCGTCCACAGGGCGAGCGTGATGATCAGTGCCATCGCGGCGGCGATCGCGGGGAAGTTGGTAGCCGCGGAGCAGGCAAGGCCGATGGCAGCCAGTGTGGCAAGGACGAGGGCGGTGCCCAGCGTAGCCGCCGCGAGCTTGCCCCAATCAGCGCTGCCGCTCGCACCCACGATCAAAGGCATGGCCAGCGTGGCAAGCAGCCACAGGCCGAGCCACGCGAGGACCGCGAGGTACTTGCCGACGACGATGCGCCAGGGCGAAAGGCCAGTCGACGCAAGGAGGGCAAGCGTGCCCGTGCGGCGTTCACCCGCAAGCAGCGACATCGTCATCAGCGGCACGACCAGGAAGGAGAGTTTCACCAGTTCGGCGAGCAGGGGGATGGCGACCAGATCGGTGAAGCCCGGGGCATCCGCGACGGCGGCCAGCTTCACTTGCATGCCGAGGAACTGGCCGAGGCCGAGGACGAAGGTCCATGCGAGCCAGGCGATGGTGAGCGCGGCAAGCGCCCACGCGAGCGGGCGCACGGCGAGGCGGCGCAGTTCGAAGTGGGTGACGGCGGCGAGGCTCATGCGGCCGCTCCCGTGGCAATGCCGAAGAACGTGGCTTCGAGGGCCTTGCCACCTTCGGTGCCGCCCAGTGGGGCATCGTGGCGTAGCCGGCCCTCATGCAGGATCACGATGCGGTCGCAGACAGCGACGACTTCGGCGAGCACGTGGGTGGAAAGGATCACGGCGCTGCCGGCAGCGGCACGCTCGCGGATCAGTTTGCGCAGCTCGCCCACCTGCACCGGGTCCAGGGCATTCGCGGGCTCATCGAGGATGAGCAGGGCAGGTTCGTGGACCAGGGCGCAGGCCAGGCCGAGTCGCTGGCGCTGGCCTTGCGACAGGACGCCGGCCAGCCGGCGCCGCAATTCGCCCAACTGCAGGCGTTCGATGATGCGATCGGCGGCCTGGCGGGCATCCCGGCGCGAAGCACCACGGAGCGCCGCGAACGCGCGCAGGTGTTCTTCCACCGTGAGTTCCGGCCAGAGCGGGGCGCTTTCCGGCAGCCAGCCGATCAGGCGGCGGGCGAGTCCCGGTTCGGCCACGAAATCACGGCCTTCGAGCTGGATGCTGCCGGTGTCCGGCTTCAGGGCCCCGGCGAGCATCTGCAAGGTGGTCGACTTACCGGCGCCATTGACGCCCAGCAGGCCGAGCACTTCGCCCCGGTTCAGCGTGAAACTCACGTCGGAGACGGCGGCGCGCCCCGCCCGGCGCCGGGAAACGCCGGCGACATTCAGCAAACCGGTATCGATCATGCGGCTATATCGCCCATCGTCGCGCAACGCGCGGGAACCTGCGGGCAACGCGCCCGGCGGTCTTCACATGGCTGAACAGGGCGGGTCGCGGTCATCCTGCGATTGTGCGGAAAGCCCTGCATTTCCCACAACCTCGGGCTTCACATTTTGCCGCGATCCGTGCTGGCAGGTACGGAACCCCGCATATAGACTGCACAACTGTACATCCCCTTCACTACCCAAGCGGTAACGACTCGATGTTCGACACGGTGCTCGACTTCCTGGCCAACGGCTTCTCCCGCGCGTCGTGGGGTGAAATGCTGGTCTATATGCTCGTGGTCACCCAGCTCACCATCTTTACGGTGACGCTGTACTACCACCGCAGCGCCACCCATCGCGGCGTCGATTTCCATTGGACGCTCAACGGCTTTTTCCGCTTCTGGGGCTGGCTCACCACCGGCATGGTCGTGAAGGAGTGGGTCGCGATCCATCGCAAGCACCACGCCAAGGTCGAGACCGAGGAAGATCCGCACAGCCCGCAGATCTTCGGCATCAAGAAGGTGTTCCTGGATGGCGTGTCGCTCTACCGTGAGGCCAGCTACAACAAGGCCGACATGGAGAAGTACGGCAGAGGCACCCCCGATGACTGGTTCGAGCGCCACCTGTTCGGCAAGCATCCCTATTGGGGTCCCGTGCTCATGGCCATCATCAACGTCTCGCTGTTCGGCGTGATTGGTATGGCGTTGTGGGCGGTGCAGATGCTCTGGATCCCGTTCTGGGCCGCCGGTTTCGTCAACGGCATTGGCCACTGGTGGGGTTACCGCAATTTTGAAAGCAGCGACACGGCCACGAACATCTCGCCGTGGGGCTTCTGGATCGGTGGCGAAGAGCTGCACAACAACCACCACGCTTTCCCGAGCTCGGCGAAGTTCGCCCTGCGCAAGTGGGAGTTCGATATCGGCTGGGCGGTGATCTGCGCGCTGCGTACGGTGCGCATGGCCAAGGTGCTGCGCGTGGCACCCACGCTCAACCTGCGCCCGAACGTGCATCTGCCCGATGCGGAAACGCTGAAGGGCGTGCTCACCCTGCGCTTCCAGGCCACCACTGACTACTACCGCAACGTCATCCTTCCGACGATGCGCGAAGAGATGGAGCAGGCCGGCGATCGCATGAAGTCCGTGCCGCGTCGCCTGCGCCGCGCCCTGGCTGATGGCGGCCGCTGGCTCGATAACGATGCCCGCGAGCGCATGCATGCCGCTTTGGCCAACCGCCCGGCGCTGCAGACCGTTTGTGATTTCCGCGCACGCCTCATGGCGCTGATGGAAGAGCGTGGTGCCGACAAGGCACTCAGCGCGCTCCAGCAGTGGATCCACGAAGCCGAGGAAAGCGGCATCCGCTCGCTGCAGCAGTTCGCCCAGCGGCTGAAGGGTTACTCCGCCGTCGGCGCGTAATCCTCCCAGCATGCGATGAAAAAAAAGCCCGCCATCTGGCGGGCTTTTTTTGTACCCATGCGATGTCGATGGGCGAAAAAAACCCGCCTTTCGGCGGGTTTCTTCGCAGATCAATTACTTGATCTTGCCTTCCTTGTATTCCACGTGCTTCCGGATGACGGGATCGTACTTCTTGATCAGCATCTTTTCCGGCGTGTTCTTCTTGTTCTTATCCGTGGTGTAGAAGTGCCCGGTACCCGCAGAGGAGATCAGGCGAATCTTATCGCGCTTGCCAGCCATTGTCGGACTCCTTAGATCTTCTCGCCACGGGCACGGAGGTCGGCCAGCACGGCTTCGATGCCGTTCTTGTCGATGGTGCGCAGGGCGTGGTTAGAAACGCGCAGCTTGACCCAACGGTTCTCGCTGGCGACCCAGAAGCGACGCTCGTGCAGGTTCGGCAACCAGCGGCGACGGGTCTTGTTGTTCGCGTGCGAGACGTTGTTACCGGTCTGCACACCCTTATTGGTGACTTGGCATCTACGGGCCATGTGGGCCTCCTTATAGATTCGGTTTGACCACCCTTTGGCCAGGGAGGCAACGGCCCAGCGACACGGCCCGTGGAAACAGGGGTGCCACGCGATGGCTGGAGTTGGAGCTATCCCACCAGTTCGAGGCCCACATCGCGTGATGGGCCTGCCCGACAAAGCGGGTTGGCATAGGGGAGCCGGGCATTCTCCCAGATCACCCCCGCTTCACGCAAGCAGGATGTGCGCTTGCCCGGGTTGTGTGAAACAATCCCGGCTTTCGCGCCGCTGGCGTGAATCCTTACCCAACGACGCCTATTTTCGAGGAACAGACCATGGCAGACATCACCGCCAACGGCCAGGCCGGCCAGCCCCAGCTCGTGCTGCAGAAGATCTACGTGAAGGATGCTTCGTTCGAAGCCCCGAACGCGCCGCAGATTTTCCAGGAGATGGGTGAGACTGAAGCCCAGCCGCAGGTCCAGCTGAACCTGGGCCACAAGGCCGTCGACCTCGGCAACGATCTGTTCGAAGTGGTCCTGTCGCTCACGCTCACCTGCGCCCTGGGCGAGCGCACCGCTTACCTGGCCGAAGTGCACCAGGCCGGCATCTTCGGTATCGCCGGCTTCACCGACGAAGACCGCGACGGCATCCTCGGTTCGTACTGCCCGAACCTGCTGTTCCCGTACGGCCGCCAGATGGTCTCGGCCATGATCCAGGAAGGTGGCTTCCCGCCGTTCCTGCTCCAGCCGATCAACTTCGACGCCCTGTACGCCGAGCAGCAGCGCCAGCAGGTCGAAGGCGCCGGTACCCATACGCTCAATAGCTAAGCCGTGACCGCGCCTTCCCGACCCACCGTCGCCGTCCTCGGTGCCGGGTCCTGGGGCACCGCACTGGCCGCCCTGCTGGCGCGTAACGACGTCCCCACGCGCCTGTGGGGACGTGACGCCGCCGCCCTGGCCGAGATGGCCTCGGCGCGGCGTAACCTGCGCTACCTCCCGGATCTCGACCTGCCGCCCGAGCTGGCCTACGAGGCCGATCTCGCTACCGCCGTGCGCGGCGCGGGCATCGTGCTCATCGTGGTCCCCAGCCATGCGTTTGCCTCGGTCCTCGACGAGATCATCCCGATGCTTGACCCCGGTGCCCGGATTTCCTGGGCTACCAAGGGTTTCGAGACCGGCACGGGCCGCTTCCTGCACGAGCTGGTGAACGAAAAACTGCCCGGGCACCCCGCGGCGGTCGTCACCGGCCCGTCGTTCGCCCGCGAAGTGACGGCTGGCCTGCCCAGCGCCGTGACGGTGCATGCCACCGACGAGGCGTTCGGCAAGGAATTGGCGGTTTTGCTCCACGCTCCGAATTTTCGTGCCTACACCGGCCACGACATCCTGGGCGCGGAACTGGGCGGTGCCATGAAGAACGTGCTGGCCGTGGCCACGGGCGTGGCCGATGGCATGGAACTGGGCCTCAACGCCCGCGCCGGCCTGATCACTCGCGGCATGAACGAGATGCTCCGCCTGGGCGTAGCCCTGGGCGCTCGCGCTGAAACCCTGATGGGCCTGGCGGGCCTGGGCGATCTCGTCCTGACCTGCACGGGCGATCTGTCCCGCAACCGCCGGCTGGGCCTTGCCCTGGGTAAGGGCATCCCCCTTCAGGAAGCGGTTCGCCAGATCGGCCAGGTGGTCGAAAGCGTGGTCACCGCCGATGAAGTGGACCGCCTGGCGGCCAAGCATGGCCTGGATCTGCCGATTTCGGCCGCCGTCCGCGATGTACTCCATGGCAAGGTCACCCCGGAAGAAGGCGTGCGCCGGCTGATGGGGCGTGAACAGAAGGCGGAATACCCGGTGGATCTCTTCGCCGGCCGCCGCGTGTAGGGGTTCACTGACCTCCCGCTTCGCTGAACCCTGACGGTCCCGGGTAAAAAGTCCTACGGGCACGTCACCGTGCGTTTGCTAAGCTTCCTGTTTTGGTCGCGCAGGCAAGGCCGATACGGATGCATCAACCGGACGACAAGCGCAGGCGAGCCGAACCGGCGGGTGACCTCCCGGTGGCGTGGCAACGCGCCCTGGGCGGCATCACGCCCAAGGCCCCCTCGGCGGATCGCACCGTCCTTGGCTTCTTCCTCGAGGGCGTCAATGACGACCACGAGCCGGCTGCGCGCCTGGATGTGGCGCCGGTCCTGCTGACCCTGGGCGAAGACGGGCGTTTCTCGCGTCCCCTGCCGCTCGATAGCCGCCATTTGCCTGAGTCCGTTCTCAACATCGATGAGAAGCGGCTCGCCGCCACCGTGCTCGGCCTGCCGCAGACCCTGCGCAAGAGCCGCAGCTACGCTCGCTTCGCTGGCCTGCTTGGCGACCAGTTGCTCGCCCAGATCCTCGATGCTGCGCCGTGCTTCTTCGGTGGCGTGGCCGGCCTGCGTCTCTCGCGCGGCGCCCCGCATGCCCTGCGCTGGCGCTGGAACGTCGAGAAAGACGGCGGCCAGAAGCTCCTGCCGGATGTGCCGGCCAGCCAGCGCCTGTTCCGCGTCGGCACCTTGTGGTTCCTCGATGCCGAACACGCCGAAGTCGGCCCGCTGGAAAGCGATCCGTCCGAAAGCGGCTGGCTCGATCTGCCGCCGCTGCCGCCCGAGAGCACCGGTACGTTTGTTTCTGGCCTCGGCGATGCTGGCCTGAGCGAGCGCATCCCGGCCCCGCAGGTATTCGGCGAGATGCGCCGCGCGGAGGTCTCGCCGCGTCCGGTCCTCACCTTGCATGCGCTGACGCGCCACGCTCGCCTCGCCGCCGGTACGCCGCCCCTGGCCTACGGGCGTCTCTCGTTCGATTACGCGGGCGAGCGCTTGCCGGGTCGTGGTGGTGAGCCGTTGGTGCGCCGCGTGCGCAACGGTGTGCTGCTCGAAATCACCCGCCGTCGCGCCGAAGAACTCGCCAGCATGGAAACGCTGGAAACCGCTGGCCTGAATCCCGCCGTGGATACCGAAGGTCTGCCGTGGGATATGGCCGACACGCTGCCTGACGACGCGTGGCTGTTCCCCGGCAAGGGTTACGCCGGCGCGCTCGAAGTGAACACGCCCGCACGCTGGCTGGCGCTGCGGCCGAAGCTCGAAGCCGATGGCTTCATGCTCGATTACGCGCCCAGCTTCCCGTTCGAGGTGCTGGAAGGCCCGGTGCACTGGTACGGGCAGGCGCGCGAGGATGATGCGGACCGCGCGTTCGATCTCGAGATCGGTATCGAGGTGGAAGGCAAACGTGTGAACCTGCTGCCCGCCGTGGCGCAGGCGCTGGCCGAGCATCAGCTAAGCCTCAGCCCGATGCCGGGTGAGGCGGAAGATTCCGTGTGGTATGCGCCGGTCGATGATCGCCGCCGCGTGCCGGTGCGTCTGAAAGAACTGCGCGACCTGCTTGCGCCGCTGGCCGAGTACCTCGAGAAGCCGCGCCAACAGCTGCACCTGCCGCGCGTGCAGGCGGGCCGTCTCGAAGAGCTCGTGCAGGCGTTGCCCAGCGGCGGTTCGTTCGAAGCGCCGGAGCGCCTGCGCGGCTTCACCAAGCGTCTGCGCGAAGCCGCTGAGCGTGCCAGCGATGCCGTGCCCGAAAACCTTCAAGCCGAACTTCGCGGTTACCAGCGCGACGGCCTGCGCTGGATGAATGCGCTCGCTGAAGCCGGTACCGGTGGTGTGCTCGCCGACGACATGGGCCTCGGCAAGACGCTGCAGCTCATCACGCATCTGCTGGCGCTGAAGGAAAGCGGCCAACTGGAAGCGCCGGCGCTCGTCGTCGTGCCGACCAGCCTGGTCCCGAACTGGGCTTCCGAAGTCGCGCGTTTCGCGCCGAGCTTGCGCCTGCTGGCGCTGCATGGCCCGCAGCGTGCGGAAACGTTCACCCGCATGGCGGAGAACGACGTCATCCTCACCACGTACGCGCTGCTGCCGCGCGATGTGGAGGCGCTGAAGAAGCAGCCGTTCTCGCTCGTGGTGCTCGACGAAGCGCAGCAGGTGAAGAATCCGCGCACGCAGGCGCGCCGCGCCCTGCTTGCACTGAAGATCCCGCGTTGCCTGTGCCTCACCGGCACGCCGTTGGAAAATCATCTCGGCGAGTTGTGGTCGCAGATCGATCTTGCGGTACCCGGCTTGCTCGGTGATGAAGGCGCGTTCCGTCGTCACTATCGCGCGCCGATCGAGAAGCATCAGGACACCGACGTGCAGGAGCGCCTCAACCGGCGCATCGCACCGTTCATCCTGCGCCGTACGAAAGCGCAGGTCGCGTCGGAGCTGCCTGCAAAGACCGAGATCACGCGCCGCGTGGTTATGGAGCCGCGCCAGCGCGATCTGTACGAAAGCCTGCGCCTGTCGCTTGCCGAAGAGCTGCGCGAGGTCATCGCACAGCGCGGTATCGCGCACAGCGGCATCGTCGTGCTCGATGCGCTGTTGAAGCTGCGTCAGGTCTGCTGCGACCCGCGCCTCGTGAAGCTCGAAGCTGCGCGTGGCGTACGTGAATCGGCGAAGTTCGAACTGCTGATGGACATGCTGCCCGCGTTGCTGGCCGAAGGCCGGCGCGTACTGTTGTTCAGTCAGTTCACCGAGATGCTCAAGCTCATCGCCAATGAGCTGGATCGTCGTCGCCTCAGCTACGTGACGCTTACCGGTGAAACGCGCGATCGCGCGGAACCTGTGCAGCGTTTCCAGGATGGCGAGGTGCCGTTGTTCCTCCTGTCGCTCAAAGCCGGCGGCGTGGGCCTCAACCTCACCAGTGCCGACACCGTCATCCACTACGACCCGTGGTGGAACCCCGCGGCCGAAGCACAGGCAAGCGATCGTGCACACCGCATCGGCCAGGACAAGCCGGTCTTCGTATACCGCTTGATCACCGCCGGCACCGTCGAAGAGCGCATCGAAGAACTGAAAGCCCGCAAAGCCCAGCTCGCCGACGCCGTCCTCGAAGGCGGCGGCAGCCGCGAACGCCTGAGCTTCGACGAAAGCGACCTGGACGCGCTACTAGCCCCCTCAAGCTAATCATCGCGCGTGTAGGAGCCCACCCTGTGGGCGACATCTTTCGCGACAACGCCACAGCTCCTGCCGCTCTTCCGCGAACGGCGTCGCCCACAGGGTGGGCTCCTACACAAGACCTGCGCAGGCTTTTGTAGGAGCGCGCTTGCGCGCGATCGCCCCAGTCCAACAAAAAACGCCGCGGCGCATGGCACCGCGGCGTTTTTGTTTGCTAGGTCGCGCTTGCGCGCGATCAGCGACGGAGCGGGGTACCGCCAGCCTCGACGATGGCGAGGGCAGCGCCGCCGATGAGGCCCGGTTCCGGGTTCATGATGGCCTGGGTCGGTACCTGTTCCATCGTGTCGCGGAAGCGGCCCTTGGCTTCGAAGCGCTCGCGGAAGTGCTTCTGGATCCAGGGGATCAGGATCGGGGTCATGCCGCCGGTGAGGTACACGCCGTCCCACGCGCCCAGGGTGAGCACGAGATCGCCCGCGACGCTGCCGAAGATGCCCGCAAAGGTCTCGACGGCGCGCTGGCACATCGGGCAGGTGCCGTCGGTGGCGCGCTTGGTGATCTCTTCCGGCGTGATCTTTTCATCGGGCTTCTGGCCCGAGATCTCGCAGATCGCCGTGTACAGGTTCTGCAGGCCCCCGCCGCTGATCAGGCGCTCGTTGGAGACGCGGCCGTAACGCAGGTTCAGCACCTTCAGGATCTCGATGTCTTCGGCGCTGTGCGCGGCGAAACCGGCGTGGCCGCCTTCGGTCTGCAGCACGCTGACCTTGTCACCGCGGATCAGCAGGCCGCCGACACCCAGGCCGGTGCCCGGGCCGACCACGACAAAGGTCTGCTCTTCCTTCGCGCCAATGCGCGGCACGGCGACGTTGCCGACCGCCATGAGCTCGGTGGTGCCCTTGTCATCGATGACCTTGTCCGGGCTCATGAGCATCACGGCCATGGACTGCGCCGCGAAGTCGTTCACCAGGTGGACCCATTCGAGGTCCAGTTCGCCGGCGAGCGACTTGGCGTTGATGGCCCAGGGGTTGTTCGTGACCTTGACGGTCTCGCCGTTATCGATACGGCCGGCGGCGGCGATGATCGCCCGCTGGGCCTGGTGGCCCGTTTCCTTGAAGTACTGCTTTGCGGCGTCGGCCAGCGAGGCGTAGTCCTTCACGTGGTAGCGGCGGATGCTTTCCTGGACGAGGGGTTGGTCTTCTTCCGGGTGGGCGATGCCAAAGCGGACATTCGTGCCGCCGAGGTCGGCGAGCAGGGTCGGCGCCGCGGCGCTAACGTTAGCCATGATGAGAAACCTGTCGTGTCACGGAAGCCCGCAAGGGTGCCTCTTGCGGGGCCAGACGTCTAGTGACGGTTTGCTCTTCACTCCGTTGACACGGCCGGGGAGTCCTGTGAGGGGCCGTGGATCCGACACTTTGACGTAAACGATTACGTTGGCAGAATACCCTATCAGCCGGGTCCTTGGCACGCGTTTGCGGGCAGGGCTGGCATATTCGGAGAGTTCTGATGGCAGCGGTCCGCCTCGACAAGGTGCGTAAGGTTTATCCCAATGGCCACGTGGCCCTGAAAGAGGCAAGTTTCGAGATCGCCGATGGCGAGCTCCTGGTGCTGGTAGGCCCCTCGGGCTGCGGCAAGACCACCTTGCTGCGCATGATCGCCGGCCTGGAATCGATCTCCGGGGGCACCATGACCATCGGTGACCGCGTGGTGAACGACGTGGCACCGAAGGATCGCGATATCGCGATGGTGTTCCAGAACTACGCGCTGTATCCGCACATGACCGTGCGCGAGAACCTGGGCTTCGGCCTGCGCCTGCGCGGTGTCGACAAGGCGGAAGTGGATCGCCGCGTGGCCGATGCCTCCGACATGCTCGGCCTGAACGAACGCCTCGATCACCGTCCGGCCGCGCTTTCGGGTGGACAGCGGCAGCGCGTGGCCCTGGGCCGTGCGCTCGTGCGCGATCCCTCGGTGTTCCTGCTCGACGAGCCGCTCTCGAACCTTGACGCCAAGCTGCGCCTGTCCACCCGTGTGGAAATCGCCCGCATCCATCGCCGCGTCGGCGCCACCATGGTCTACGTCACCCACGACCAGATCGAGGCCATGACCCTCGGCCAGCGCATCGTGGTGCTGAATGGTGGCGTGATTCAGCAGCTCGACACGCCGATGAACCTCTACAACAAGCCGGCCAATCTGTTCGTCGCCGGCTTCCTCGGCAGCCCGGCGATGAACCTGTTCCACGGCACGCTGCGCCGCGAGAACGGCCTGCAGCTGGTCATGAAGGACGGTAGCATCGCGCTCGGCGTCGATTCACCCGCACTCGATGCGTACATCGACAAGCCACTCATCGTCGGCCTGCGCCCGGAAGACCTGCTGACAGTGGCGGACCACGCTGGAATCGACGAGCGCCTGCGCGCGCATGTCGAAGTCGTCGAACCGGTGGGCAACGAAGTGTTCCTCAACATGCGCCACGCCGGCGAAGAGCTGGTCTCGCGCGTGCCGCCGCACTCGTCGATCCAGCCGGGTACCGATGTAGGCCTCGGTTTCAATGCGGAACGGCTGCACTTCTTTGATCCCGAGACCACGGCGCGTATTTCGTTGTGATGGCTGCTACGCTGATCTTTGGTCAGCGATGGTTGCCGTGTGCCTCGAGCCCTTCGTGGCCTCTTCGCCAGCGGGTTGATGAGCCGTGATCACGTCATAAGCTAGCCTGGATGCGACTGCAAATGATGCGTAGCTTAATTAGGCTGATCCGACCGGACTATCCGTTTACTGCGCTCGAGCGGTTGATCCTGGATGCGGTCGTTCAGGCAACATGCGATGCAACCCAGCAACGGCTTCGCACACAGATTGCAGTGATCAATCGCGTTCAGCGGCTGGCGAAGGGAAAAGAGGTCGATCTTTACTGCATGCGGCGTGGGCGGGCCCAGTTTCCAGATGCTTTGCTGTTTCCTTTGCTGGGAGAGCTCGATCTTGCGGATGTTCATTTCGTCGTCGACGGAGGGAGTCAACCGAACTCGGCACGTGTGTCGATGGTCGATGGGCAACTCTTCTCGATGGTGTTTTCGAGGCCGCCAGGTGGGACAAGTCGGTTTGCGAAATATCTGCGAGTAATCAAGGTCAATCTTTGGAGAGATCCCAGCGAGATCGAGCCAGAGATAGCGTTGACGGCGGAAGCGTCCGCGAAGACTGTGGCCTTCGACGGATCGCCCGCGAATCCGCCGGGCAACATCCCATCTAGTATCTGGAAAGCCTGGAACAGCGAGCTGAACAGTGGCCGCATTGATGCGGCGCTGCCGGATGACTATCTTCAGGTTCTCAGCGCATGGACGGGGAGTGGCGGCCTGATCATTTACGATCCGCGCCACATTCGGCTGGTCGCGTGCGACGAGGCTAACTATTACGTCTTGGCCGAAAAAGAGGGGCGTTCGGGGTTTGCTGTCATCCAGGGTGGCAACATGCCTCGGCTATTTCGCCTGGACTACGAAGCTGGCACATCCACCGAAGTTGGACGCAGTCTCGCAGCCGTTATTCTATAAGAATGCGAGGGCGTCCCAAGGGAGTTCACCATTGGAGCGGCGTTTATCCCATGAAGATGACGGATATCGAGCGCAAGGCGCTTTCAGAGATATTGGTTGTGCTCGGCGTCCCTGCACCTGACGTAGGCCCAATCGTGACTGGGCTGGATGTCGACCGGCGAGAGTGGAGCGAAGATGTGTCTGATAAAGACATGTGCGTCGGCCGGTTTGTCTACTTTTCGCCAGCCGAAGGATTACCGGTCAGCTCGCCACCGACGCATCAAGGCATGGGTGCATCTCATAAAGATGCCCCCGGAGGACTGGATTTCCTCCTATTCCTGGCGTCTGGTGTGCCGCAATGCCTTGAGATTGGATCTTTTGGGATCCCGGTGCCGAAAGCGCTGCTCGACGAACCAGTCATCAACTTTCAGTTCCAGGCTGAACGGCTCCGCCGCTCAGGCCACCAAGGGTGACACTGCCTCACTCGTAGGTGCGCGGTACCTGGTGCACGCCATGGGCATCAGGCTCGCAGCCCGATTTACTCCTGGTCACGGAGCTTGTGCCCATACGACGACACTTCGGTCGCATCTTTCCTGCTGCGCGTAAAGGCCAACACCATCGGCGTCGTCATCATGGTGGTCACGATGGCCATGATAAGGAGCAGTGTGAACATGCGCTGGTCGATCACGCCGGCATCCAGTCCCACCTTCATCACGATAAGTTCCATGAGGCCCCGGGCGTTCATCAGGGAGCCCACGGCAAAGCTGTTGCGCCAGGACAGGCCAGAGATCCGAGCGCCCGCCGTACCACCGACCAGCTTGCCGATGATCGCCACGCCCAACACGAGCAATAGCGCAATGCCAGCGTCGGCCCCGGACATATGCGCGGTCGTGCTTAGCCCTGCGAGGACGAAGAAGACGGGAAGCAGGGCCACGATCGCGACGTACTCAATACGCTCGATCAGTGACTTGAGAAGACGATCGTCACGCGGCAGGCTCAGGCCAAAAACGAAAGCGCCGAAAACCGCGTGAAGGTTCAGCCACTCGGTCGCCGCAGCGAAGGCCAGCGCGCCGATCAACAGAAAAGCTAGTACCGCGCGATCCGGCTTACCATCGGGAGCATGTCGATCGAGGAGACGCTGGCTCAGCGGCCGGATGATGCCAAACGCGATCACGGTCAGCGCAACGAGGCCAATAGCCGTGCGCCAGAACGGCATCCAATCCCCGTGGGCGCTGATGAGGGCAACCACGACGGCCAGCAAGAGCCAGGCGAGCGCATCGGCGAGCGCGGCGGCCCCGATTCCCAGGCGTCCCGGCAAGCTATCCGTGAGGTTTCGATCCTTGAGGATGCGAGCCATCACGGGAAGGGCGGTAATCGCGCCGGCCGTGGCCATGAAGGCGGCGAAGGGGAAGAACCCGACGCCAGCGGGCGCGAAGCCATCGTAGAGCAGCGGAGCGGCAGCAAACCCGAGAATCATGGGAAGCAGTACAGCGAGCCCACCGATCCAGCCTGCGGTCTTCAGCTGCGCCTTGAGTCCACCAGGCAGACGCAGCTCGGCGCCGACGACGAGCATGAACAGAACGAGCCCGAGGGTGCTCAGGCTGTTAAGCGAGGACAGGCTCTCTTTGGGGAACAGCGCAGCTTGCGCATCTGGGGCCAGCGCACCGAAGACCATGGGGCCCATCACCAAGCCTGCGATCATCTCGCCAATCACCGCCGGCTGCCCAAGGTAGCGAAGGAGCCATGACACCGCTCGCGACACGAGCAGGATGACCAGTAATTGCACCAGTAGCAGTGGGTGACCCATGACTTCCTCCCCTGAAGATCGTTGCGATCCTGCCCCTGATGGTCCTGGCAGTCAATTCGGACTTTCCGTTCGTAAACGAATGCTGCCCGTTGCCTTTGTGGTTTCGGATGGGCTGGGGGCGCCTGGGGCTGGTATTAATAGCGTGGTGTCCGGTTAAGGAATTCTTGGATCGCATCAATGACCATCACGATCAGCCTCCGACTGAAGAGTACGCATCTGACCGTCGACGATTTCGAGCTCGCCCTGGGACGTCGGGCAAGTTTTTGTTGGGGGCCGGGAGATCACCGGTTCAGCCCTGATGGGGAGCACATGGCTGGATTTCGAGAAAACTCGTTTGCGATTTTCGATCTTTTCCAGGGTGGTGGCGTCTCACTGGCGGATGCCCTGGAAAAAGCGTTGCGTGAGCTATCCGACCATCGAAACCTGTTTCGGCAATTAGAGGAACTGGGTGACAACGCTGAGGTGTCCATCGACTTTGGGCGGGTTCTCGATGCGGGCGGAACTCTCTCCCCGCAGCTGATCGGTGAACTGAATCGTCTCGGGCTAGGCTTGAGGTTCGCTTCCCACGCCCAAGACCTTTCCAACGCATCAGGGAGCGATGATCGCTCAGTGAATACCGACGCTACGAGATCGTTTCTTCGGGCAATCGTGAACGCGGAGCATGCATCAGATGGCGTACTCGACGTGTGCGTTAAGTACCGGGGTGATAGATCTGTGTATGACGAACGGTCCTGGCTCCGTGAGGAAAGGGTCGGTATGGACGGGGTGGCAGATCCGGGGTTCGGATCTGGTCCGGTGAGCTATTCGGACGTTGACTGGCTTTGCGTTCCGGCGGTTTCACGGTGGTCGGCTGATTCTTCGGGATACGCTAGTAGATTCCAGGCACTTGTTACGGCCTGCGCGGATATTCCAGGGGCGATCATCAGCGGTAATGAAGTTATGTTCTTTCCGGCCTTCGTCAAAGAGTCGTGCGAATAAGCGGATAGCTCCGGGGTAGTTCGGCTAGCACGGCTCGGTTCGCAACATGCAGTTGTGGGCGACCTAACCAATGCGTGACGTTACGAGCGCACACCAGGACCGCCTGAGAGGCCTGAGTTTCATCTCATGTTGCGAATGCGATCCATTCTCAATAAGCTAGGCGGTAGCTGCCCATAAAGAGGCGGCACACCACCCCCCGATAACCCCGGCCGCCAGCCCGGAGGCTCGTTCCTCCTTCGCAAGCTCCCGATCCCTAGCGAAGGAAGAACCACGTGTTCGCCACCCGGAAGAACCTCCTCGCCGCTGCCGTTGGCGCGGCGCTGCTCTGTGCCACCGCGGCCGAAGGCGCCCACGCCGCCGACGCCCCGGCTACGCCCATGGCGGCGACGACGACCGACGAACTGCCTCGGATCACCGTGACGGCCATCGGCTCGTCCCTGCGCTTCGACGTCCCGGCCACGGTCACCGTCATCGACCGTCAGAAGATGGATCGCCACCTCGCGGCCAACATCCGTGACCTGGTGAAGTACGAACCGGGCGTCTCGGTCGTCGGCACGGCCGGCCGTTGGGGCCTCGATAGCTACAACATCCGTGGCCTGGACGGTAACCGCGTCTCCATCCTCACCGATGGCGTGCCGGCATCCAGCTCGTTCGGCTTCTCGACCACCGGTATGCGCGCGGGCCGCAGCTTCGTCGACCCCGATACGCTCAAGGCCGTGGAAATCACCCGTGGCCCCGCCTCGGCGCTGAATCCCTCGGATTCGCTCGGCGGCACCGTGCGCTACACCACCAAGGACCCGGCCGATTACCTGAAGGACGGCAAGGACACCTACGTGTCCGTGCGTGAGCGCTATGACAGCGCCGACCGTTCGCTGGGTACCTCGCTCACCCTCGCCGGCGGCCGCCCGGATAACGGCTTGGTGATCGTGGCCAACCACATCGAAGGCCACGACCTGAGCAACAAGGGCGATGTCGCCGCGCAGAACTACACGCGCACGCGCCCGGATCCGCTTACCCAGAACACCACCAGCATCCTCGCCAAGTACGTCCACGTGGCGAACAGCGGCCGCGAAGATCGTGTCACGGCCGACTTCTACCGCAACAACGTCGATACCAACGTGCTCAGCGCCGTGGGCCAGGCCGGCACCACGCGTCTGCTGACCGACACCGCGAACGACCGTGCGACCCGCCAGCGCGTATCGGTGGGCCAGCGCTTCCCGACGATCGACATGGGTATCGCCGACACCCTCGAATGGGATGCGTACTACCAGAAGTCCGAAACCGAATCGCAGACGCGCACGCTGGCCAACGTGCCGACGCGCAACGCGACGTATGACCGCCTCTACCTCAGCGATCTCAACGAGAAGGTCTACGGCGGCCACCTGACGCTCGGCAAGACGATCGACTCGGGCAGCGTGCAGCAGCACATCGCTTACGGTATCGAGGCGTCGCGCACCACGCCGACAGGTCAGCTCGGCGGTGAAGGCACGAACCTCGCGACCGGCGTGACTTCCAGCAGCTCGCCGTACATGCCGGAGAACTACCCGCTGCGCTTCTTCCCGCGCAACGACACGGACCGTTACGCCGTGTTCGCGCAGGACGAGATCGCGCTGCTCGACGGCCGCCTGCGTATCACCCCGGGCGTGCGCTGGGATCACTACGCGTTCAAGCCGGACCAGAACGATCCGTACTACCAGAGCTCCTTCGTGCAGGAAGGCCTGGATGACGTGAAGAAAAACCGCTTCTCGCCGAAGCTGGGTGTGACCTGGTCGCTGAACGACAACATCGAGCTGTTCGGCAACTACAGTCAGGGCTTCCGCCCGCCCCTGTACAACGAACTGGCGGTGGCATGGGGCACGGCGCGCCTCTACGGCATCGTACCGAACCCGAACCTCAAGCCGGAGACGAGCAAGGGTATCGAGATCGGTGTGCGCGGCAATGGTGAGCTGGGCTACTTCAGCGCCAGCGCGTACTACAACCGCTACCGCAACTTCATCTTCGGTGGCTTCACCCTGCCGAAGGACGAGTGGCCGCAGTGGGCGGTGAGCCAGAACCTGCTGATCGTGATGCAGGCGGTGAACTTCCCGAAGGCGACGATCAAGGGCGTGGAAGCCTCGGGTGGCCTGATGCTCGGTTCGCTCAGCGATGCGCTGGCCGGCTGGCGTGTCGAGGGCAATCTCGCCGCGTCGAAGGGGGACAAGAAGACCTACGAAGGGGGCTGGTCGCCGCTCAACAGCGTGGACCCGCTCACCGCGACGCTTGGCGTGGCGTATGACGCGAAGGACTGGGGCGCCGAACTGATCGGTAAGGGCGTGCAGCGCAAGTCGCGCCTGGACGACACCACCACCTTCCGTGCCCCGGGCTACGCCACGCTGGATCTCTACGCGCACTGGAAGCCGTGGGAGCCGCTGGAACTGATGGCCGGCGTCACCAATATCGCCGACCGCAAGTACTGGGATTGGGGTTCGCTGCACGGCGGCGTGCTCACCAACGTGGCTACCGGTGCTGGCGTCGATGACGCCCAGGCCCGCACCGCGCAGATCGAACGGCTGACCATGCCGGGCCGCGCGCTTGTCGTTTCCGCTCGTTACACCTTCTGAGGAGAGCTCGTCATGCAGGATGTCCAGACCGCTACCGCGCCGCGCATCGATATACCGGCGCTTATCACCGGCTACCGCGAGCTCCGCGAAGCCGAGCCAGGCTTGCGCGCCCGCGATGCGGCCGAGCGGCTGGGCGTCAGTGAAGGCGCGTTGGTCGCCAGCCGCGTCGGCGATGGCGTGACCCGCCTCGCCGGCGAGTTGCCGGCGATCATCCGCGACCTGCCGGCGCTTGGCCACGTCATGGCCCTGACCCGCAATAGCTACTGCGTGCACGAGAAGAAGGGTGCCTACGACCACATCGATATCGGTGGGGTCATGGGCATCGTGCTCGCGGAAGACATCGACCTGCGGCTGTTCCTCAAACACTGGCGCTATGGCTTCGCGGTGAAGGAAGTGTCGCGCGGTCGCGAGCTGGAGAGCCTGCAGTTCTTCGATGGCGACGGCACCGCGGTGCACAAGGTATATGTCACGGAAGAGACGAACCGCTCGGCATGGCGTGCGCTCCTGCATCGCTACACCGCAGCGGTGCAGTCGCCGCTGATCGACATCGTGGCCGTGGAGCAACCGTTGCCCGAGACGCTCGCCGACAGCGAGGTGGATGCGGATTCGTTGCGGGACCACTGGCGCGCGCTGCGCGATCCGCACGATTTCTTCGCCATGCTGAAGAAGCACAAGGTGACGCGTACGCAGGCCTTGCGTGTGGTGGGCGGCGAGTTCGCGACGCCGGTGCAAAACAACGCCATCCGTACCGTACTGGAAGGCGCCGCCGCGACCGGTACACCGCTGATGGTGTTCGTCGGTTCGCCGGGCGTGGTGCAGATTCACACCGGCCCGGTGAACAACATCGTCATGGCCGGCCCGTGGATCAACGTGATGGATCCCAGCTTCAACCTGCACCTGCGTACGGACGCCATCGTAAGCAGCTGGATCGTGCGCAAGCCGGTGCCCGAAGGCGTCGTGACCTCGCTGGAGCTGTATGCGGAAGATGGCACGCAGATCGTGCAGGTGTTCGGCAAGCGCAAGCCGGGTATTCCCGAGCGGGATGACTGGCGTGCGTTGCTCGGTACGGTGGAGGTGGTGGCATGAGCGCGCGTCGTCTTTTGCTGGCCGCCGCGTTCGTGGCGTTGCCGTGCGTTGCTGCGGTAGCCACGGCGGCTACGCGCGTCGTATCGCTCGGTGGCGACGTCACCGAGATCGTCTATGCGATCCATGCCCAGGATGAGCTTGCCGCCAGGGATAGCACCAGCACCTGGCCGGAGGCTGCGAAGGCGTTGCCGGACGTGGGCTACGTGCGTCAGCTCAGCGCTGAAGGCGTCCTCGCGTTGCGTCCCGACCTGATCCTGGCGACGCACGATGCCGGGCCGCCGACGGCTATCGAGCAGATTCGCAGCGCCGGTGTGCGCATCGAAACGCTGCCCGCCTCACGCACACCGGAAGACATCGAAGCCAAGATCCGCCGCATCGGCGAACTTACGGCGCACACGAAGGACGCGGATGCGCTGGCCACGGACGTGGCGACGCGCTTCAACGCACTCGCAAAAGCGGTGGCAGCCATGCCGCATCACCCGCGCGTGGTGTTCCTGATGTCGACGGGGCAGGGCAGTCCGATGGCGGCGGGACATGACACGGCGGCCGATCGTGCCATCGCA
The DNA here is from genome assembly GCF_023078475.1 of Luteibacter aegosomaticola. NCBI lineage: Bacteria > Pseudomonadati > Pseudomonadota > Gammaproteobacteria > Lysobacterales > Rhodanobacteraceae > Luteibacter > Luteibacter aegosomaticola. The sequence continues at coordinate 473,267 of NZ_CP095741.1, forward strand.
CTGGCCGGTGGCGTAAATGCAGTGGCTGATGTGCCGGGTTACAAGGCGGTGTCGCCCGAAGCGCTCGTGGCGATGAAGCCGGATGTGATCCTTCTGATGAAGGAGCGCGAAGACGCCGTCGGTGGTGTCGCTGGCGTGCTGGCCATGCCTGGCGTGGGCGATACCCCGGCTGGAAAGTCCAAACGCATCGACTTCGTCGAAGGCCAGGCGTTGCTCGGCTTTGGTCCGCGCACGGCAGAGAACGCAGCGGCGCTGCAGGCGCGTTGGGCCAGGCCGTGAATAGCGTCGCCGCGTCATTGCCGCGGCGGCGCACCGGGCACCCGGTGGTGCTTTGCGCACTCGGCGCGCTGCTTTTCGCGACGGCTTTGTGGAGCCTGACGCGCGGCGCGATGGCGATCGCGCCAGGTGAGGTGATCGGCGCGTTGCTCCGCTGGATCGACGGGACCGCAGCACGTGGCGATGACAGCATCGTGCTTGCGTTGCGCGTGCCACGTCTGCTGCTCGCCGTCGCCGTGGGCGCGGCGTTGGCGACCGGTGGCAGCACGATGCAGGGTTTGTTTCGCAACCCACTGGCGGATCCGGGTCTGATCGGCGTGTCGGCGGGTGCGGCGCTCGGCGCGGTAGCCGCCATTGTGCTCGGCGGCCAGTCGGGTTCATGGCTCGTGGCGGTCGCCGCCTTTTTCGGTGGCCTCGTCGCTACCGTGCTGGTGTTTCTGCTCGGCAAGCGTCGGCCTGGCGTTGCCAATCTCCTGTTGGCCGGCGTAGCGATAAACGCCATCGCCATGGCGGGCGTGGGCCTGCTCACTTACCTGGCCAACGAGAACCAGCTGCGTGATCTCACCTTCTGGTCGCTTGGCAGCCTGGGCGGCGCCAGCTGGTCGCGGCTCGGCATCGTCGCGCCGTGGATCGTGCTGCCGCTGCTCTGCCTGCCGCGTGCGGCTCGTGCGTTGAATGCGCTCCTGCTCGGCGACAGCGAGGCGGCCTTGCTTGGCTTCCGGCCAGAGCGTCTGCAACCGTTCCTGGTCGGACTGGTGGCCCTCTCGGTGGGGGCGTCGGTCGCTTTCACTGGCGTCATCGGCTTCGTGGGTCTGGTTGTGCCGCACCTGCTGCGCATGGTCTTCGGCCCCGACCACCGTTTCCTGCTGCCCGCCTCGGCCCTGGGTGGCGCGACGCTCCTTGTCGCTGCCGATGCGTTGGCACGCACCGTGGTGGCACCGGGTGAACTGCCGATCGGCGTCCTGACCGCATTGGTCGGCGGCCCGTTCTTCCTGTGGCTGTTGCTGCGCCGCCGGGTCGGGGAGTCCATGTCATGAGCCACGACGTACAGGGTTTGCTTGTGGCCGAAGGCGTCGGCGTGGTTCGCCAGAGCCGCACGATCCTCGGCCATGTTTCCCTCACCGCGTCGCCCGGCCGCGTGCTGGTGCTGGTGGGGCCGAACGGTGCGGGCAAGAGCACGCTGCTGGCGGTGCTATCCGGCCGGATGCGGCCAGATGCCGGCCACGTCAGCCTGGACGGCAACCCGCTACACGCCTGGGACCCGCGCGCGCTGGCACGCCGGCGCGCCATGCTTTCGCAGCGCGTGGACCTGGCCTTCGGCTTTACCGCGCTCGAGGTCGTCCTCCTGGGCCGAAGCCCGCATCGGCATGACGCGGTGCGCGACGACGTCATCGCCACGGCGGCCTTGCGCGCCGCCCATGCGTGGGAACTTCGCGATCGCCGCTACACCGCGCTCTCCGGTGGCGAGCAACAGCGCGTGCAACTGGCCCGGGTGCTCGCCCAGGTCTGGGAGGGCGGGCCCGAGGGGGCGTGGCTGTTGCTCGACGAGCCGGAGGCGGGCCTCGATATCGCCCACCAGCATTTCATCCTGCGCCGTGCCCGGGCCTGTGCCGCCATGGGCCTTGGCGTTATCGCGGTGTTGCACGACCTGAACCTGGCCGCGCGCTACGCCGACGAGGTCGCCGTGCTGGCCGCCGGTACTTTGCGCCGCCACGGGTCGCCCCAGGAGGCCCTGGATACGGCGCTGCTCTCGGAGATCTACGGGATACCGCTGGGCCGGACGTTCGGGATCGACGTGGCCTGAGGCCGCCCTGCGACGACCTGCCGCCCCTCGGGATCCCGGCGGGGCGTAAAATGGTGGGATCGCCCCACGCACAGGTCACGTCCCATGACTTTCCCCGCTGTCCGTATGCGCCGCATGCGCCGCGACGCCTTCTCCCGCGCCCTCATGCGCGAAACCGTCCTCACCAGTGCCGACCTGATCATGGTCGCGTTCGTGGTGGAAGGTGAAGGCGTACGCCAGCCGGTGCCGTCCATGCCGGGCGTGGAACGCCTGTCGATCGATGAGCTGGTGAAGCTCGGCGCCGAGTGCGTTGCCCTCGGTATCCCCGCGCTGGCGCTGTTCCCGTCGGTGGATGGCTCGGTGAAGACGGAAGACGCCCGCGAGGCGTGGAATCCCGATGGCCTGTTCCAGCGCGCTACCCGTGAGCTGAAGCAGCGCTTCCCGGAGCTCGGCCTCATCGGCGACGTGGCGCTCGACCCGTACACGACGCATGGCCAGGATGGCCTGATCGATGCCGAGGGCTACGTGATGAACGAGCCCACCGTCGAAGCGCTGATCAAGATGTCGCTGGCCCAGGCTGAAGCCGGCATGGATTTCGTGGCGCCCTCGGACATGATGGATGGCCGCATCGGCGCGATCCGCGACGCGCTGGAAGCGGCGGGCTTTATCCACACCCGCATCCTGGCCTACTCGGCGAAGTACGCCTCGAGCTTCTACGGCCCGTTCCGCGACGCGGTGGGCTCGTCGGCCAACCTGGGCAAGGGCAACAAGCACACCTACCAGATGGACGTCGGCAACAGCGACGAGGCCCTGCGCGAAGTGGAGCTGGATATCGCCGAAGGCGCCGATGCGGTCATGGTGAAGCCGGGCCTGCCGTACCTCGATATCGTCCGCCGGGTGAAGGAAACCTTCGGCGTGCCGACCTTCGTTTACCAGGTGAGCGGCGAGTACGCGATGATCAAGGCCGCCGCGCAGAACGGCTGGCTGGATGAAAAGGCGGTCGTCCTCGAATCGCTGGTGGCCATGAAGCGCGCCGGTGCCGACGCGATCCTGACCTACTTCGCCATCGACGTCGCCCGCTGGCTCAAAGCCTGACCCTGTAGGAGCGCGCTTGCGGCAAGTCCCATCGCGAGCAAGCTCGCTCCTGCAACGGCCCGAACAGGTGTTTCGTCCAAACTGGGCGCTTCCGCCCATGACATAATCCGAGCCAGTTTTCCGGGAGCGGCAGATGGACGGACATCATTTCCTCGAAACGGCGGTCGTCTTCCTGCTGGCGACGGTGATCGCCGTTCCGCTGACCAAACGTTTCCGGCTTGGCGCCGTGCTGGGTTTCCTGCTGGCGGGCGTGGTCATCGGGCCTTCGATGCTCGGCCTGGTGGCCGATACGGCCGGTGTCGCGACGATCTCCGATTTCGGCGTGGTGCTGATGCTTTTCGTCATCGGCCTCGAGCTATCGCCTTCGCGCCTGTGGGTCATGCGCCGCGCCGTCTTCGGCAGCGGTACCTTGCAGGTCATCGTGTGTGCCCTCGCACTGGGCGCTGTCGGCTACTACCTGTTTGGCCTGACCTGGAAGGCTGCGGTCATCGTCGGCGGCAGCCTTGCGCTGTCTTCTACCGCGTTCGGTCTGCAGATCCTGGCTGAGCGCAAGGAAGCAGGCACGGCCTATGGCCGCCAGGCCTTCGCCATCCTGCTGTTCCAGGACCTCGCCGCCATTCCGCTGATCGCCGCCGTGCCGCTGCTCGGTGGCGCGCTGGCGCGCGACGCGCATGCCACGCCCGACATCATGAGCGTCATCCGCGTGGTGGGTGCCATCCTGGGTGTGATCGTCGGTGGCCGTCTCGTGCTGCGCCATGTGTTCCGCTTCGTGGCGCGCGCCAAGAGCGCCGAAGTCTCGACCGCCACGGCCCTGCTGGTGGTGATGGGCACGGCGTGGCTGATGGAACTGGCTGGCATCTCCAGCACCCTCGGTGCCTTTCTCGCCGGCCTGCTGCTGGCCGATTCGGAATACCGCCACGAACTCGAATCCAATATCGAGCCGTTCAAGGGCCTGTTGCTGGGTCTGTTCTTCATCAGCGTGGGCATGTCGGTGGATCTCGCGCTGCTGCTCGCGCAACCCCTGCTGGTCATCGGCCTGGTGGCGGCGTTGCTGGCGGTGAAGGCGGTGCTCATCATGCCGCTGGGCAAGCTGGTGGGTGCACTGACCAACGCGGATTCCGTGCGACTGGCGGCGGTGCTGGCCAGCGGTGGTGAATTCGCCTTCGTGGTGCTTAACCTCGCCCAGCAGCAACACATCATCACCGACCCGCAGCGCAACCTGATGGTGATGACGATTTCGCTTTCCATGGCACTCACGCCGCTGCTGGTGTTGTTGGCGGCACGTCTGGTCCATGAGCGCGCGCGCAAGCCCGACCGCGAGTTCGACCAGATCGAAGCCGATACGCCGCGGGTCATCATTGCCGGGTTCGGCCGCATGGGCCAGATCGTCGCCCGTGTGTTGCGTGCGCAGGGCATCCAGTTCGTCGCGCTGGAAAGCTCGGTGGAACAGGTGGAGACCTCGCGTCGCTTCGGTGGCACCTCGCTGTTCTTCGGCGACCCGGGCCGCCCGGAGATGCTGCGCGCCGCGCAGGCGGACAAGGCCTCGGTGTTCGTGCTGGCCACGGATGATCCGGAAGCCAATCTGCGCACCGCGCGGCTGGTGCGCCGGCAGTACCCGCACCTCAAGATCGTCGCGCGCGCCCGCAACCGCCAGCACGTGTTCCGCCTGATGGATATCGGCGTGGACGACCCAGTGCGCGAAACGTTCTATTCGAGCCTGATGATGACGCGCCACGTGCTCGAGGCGCTGGACATGCCGCCCGAAGTGGTCGAAGCGCGTATCGCACGCTTCCGCAAGCTCGATGAGCAGGTGTTGCGCCAGCAGTACCTCGTCTACGACGACGATGCGGCGCTTATCCAGAGCTCGAAGGAAGCGCTGAACGACCTGCAGCATCTGTTCGAAGCCGATGCGGCCGAAGAGCGCGAGCGCGCCGAAGAAAAGTAGGAGCGCGCTTGCGATGACACTCCGCCTGCCGGCGGATCGCGTGCAAGCACGCTCCTACAAGAGCGAGTTATTCGGGCTGGGCGGGTTGGCGTAGGGTCTGGCGCACGCTCGGGATCGCGTTGGCGCGTACCCCCAGCTCGTGCGCGATATCCACGTAGCCCAGGTGCCGCGCCACATCGCCGGCGGTACGACCGAACGCATCGGCGGCGTTGCGGTTGGCGCCACGGTGCAGGAGCACGCGTGCCGGTGGCAGCAAGGCATGCATGGCGCAGGCGTGCAGGGCGCTGACGCCGCGCTGGTCGGCGTGTTCGATTTTCGCGCCCGCATCCAGCAACACAGGAACCAGTGCACCAAGATGCGTGGCATCAGCGGGTGTGCCGGGGCGCATGTGCGAACCGAGCAGCAGGAGCAGCGGCGTGGCGCCGTCCTTGTCGGTTTTGTTGACGTCGGCGGCCCTGCCGATCAGCAGGTCGAGCAGGCGGCGCGCACGCAGGCTGTCGTTGCTGCCGAAGCAGTACTGCGCGGCAGCGTGGAGCGCCGTGTGGCCATGGGCATCTTCCGCATTGGTATCGGCGCCCGCGGCAAGCAGGCGCTCAACGATGTCGGGATAGCCAAGGGCCGCAGCGATCATGAGGGCGGTGGTGTCGCCGGGCAGGCGTTGGTCGACTGCGACGCCGCGCGCGAGCAGGCGTTCGACGACGGCATCGCGCCGTGCGTTAACCGCTGCGGCTAGGGGAGTTACGCCCGATGCGGCCGCCGTCGCCGGATCGGCGCCGGCATCGAGCAGGTGCGTGGCGACGTCGGCCTGGCCGGCGCCCGCGGCACGCAACAGCGCGGTGGCGCCCTGCGCGTCGCGCGTGTCGATATCGAAGCCAAGCTCCAGCAGGCGGTCGACCGCCTGCATGTCGCCTGCCGCCGCGGCCGCCGGGAGATCGGAGGCACGCAGCGAGCGGCCCGGCAGGGGCCAGAGGTGCCAGTTGAGCCAACGCTCGACATCGCCATGGCCGATCCCCAGGCCGTACGGGGTCTCACCATTCACGTCGGCCGCTTCGGGGTCGGCGCCGTGTGCCACCAGCAGGCGCACCAGCGGCAGCGCGTCCCCACCATGTTCCAGCGCGGCATGCAGCGGTGTACGCCCGCCCGCATCGCGGACATTCGGGTCGAGGCCGCGCGCAAGCAATGCCGTGAGGAGGCGTATCGCACCGGTGGCCGCCGCCATGTGCACGGGCGTGCGGCCGCGGGCATCGGCGCCAAACGGGTCGGCGCCCGCGTCGAGCATCGCCAGCGTGAGCCGTTCTTCCTCACCATCCAGACGGCAGATGGCCTGGCCGAGCAGGCCAGCACCGGCCGGGCTCGCGCCGGCATGCATCAGCTGCAGTAGCGCGTCTGCCGACTGCGGCAGTTGCGGGAGCAGCGCATCGAAGAGGCGGCGGCCCTGCGCGTCGCTTTCGTCGTCGGCAGGCGGTGCAAGGCGCGCCTCGGCGGAGAGGCCGTGATCGAACAGCCATGCGCGCGCGGCATCGCATCCCGGTGCGGCCAGATCGACATACAGCGCGGCGAGTTCTTCGACGGGCCATTCGCGTACCTTGCTCGCGAAGGTTGACGCGACGGCCCAATGGCCGAAGCGCAGGGCGTCGTGCAGGTGCAACGGAGAATCCGCGCCCGCTTCAGGCAGGACCGATTCACTAAGCGATGTGGGTAGCGGTGTATCCGGGTCGAGCAGGGCGACGAAATCCCAGCGGCCGCCGGCGGTGGCGTGGTCAAGCGCGCTTCGTCCGTCCGCACCCGTGGCCTTGGGCTGCGCGCCCATGGCGAGCAGGGCGCGCACCGTCGCAGCCTGCGCGCGCGGCGACTGGCATGCGAGCGTGAGCGCGTCGCGGCCGTGGCTGTCGCGAGGCGACGCATCGGCCTGGGCATCGGCGAGGACCTGCACGATGCCCGTGGCACCGGCGCGCGAGGCCTCCATCAGCGCCGTGGTGCCATGCCGGTCGGCAAGATTTGGGTTGGCGTGGGCCTGCATCAGGACGCGCGCGATCTGCTCGTGGCCTTCGCTTGCCGCAGCGAGGAGCGCGGTGCGGCCGTGAGCATTCGCTGCATTCACCGGCGCCTTGTGGCGCAGGAGCACCCGGACACCCTCGGCGTCGTCATCCGCGATGCCAGCCGCAGCCACGAGCGCGGGCTCGGCACCGACCGGTGCTGGCTTGGCGCCATGTTCCAGCAGGAAACGGGCGAGCGCCCAGTTGGCGGCGCGGCACGCGATCGCGAGTGGCGTTTCGCCAGCGGCGTTCACGGCATCCACCGGAGCGCCCGCATCAAGCAGCATGGCGGCCACCATGGGTTCGGCGCTTAGCACCGCGCCATGCAAGGCCGTATTACCTTCCGCATCGGTCGCCGCTGCGTTGGCGCCATTCGATACCAGGGTGAGCACCGCGTCCGGGCGGCCGTGCCAGCTATCGCGACACGCGGCGAGCAGCGCGGTAACGCCCTGGTGCGCGCGGTTGACGTCGGCGCCACGCGCGATGAGTGCGCGCAGCAGGCGCGTATCCGCGGAAAGGGCGGCGAGCGTGAGCACGGGCCGCTGGTCACGATCACCGGGCTCGGCCACGGTATTCGGATTGGCGCCGGCTTCGACGAGCGCGACCGCACGGGCCACATCGCCGGAGCGGATGGCGGCGAGCAACGCGCCATCGCGGATCTCGGGCTGGCGCTCTTCCGTCGACAGTTCGGGAATCGGCTCGGGCGTCGGCACGCGGTGCGCATCACTGATAGCGGGTTCACGACGCGTATCTGCACGGGCGGTGCGGATGTGCCCGCGGCGGTCGCAGAGCAGGGCGCGCAACGTACGGTTGGCGATCAGCAGCGAGCAGGCCGGGAGCAGCACCACGGCATACAGGCCGAGTGCGGCGATGCGCATCTCGGCGGGGAGCACGCCGTAAAGACCCGACAGGGCGACGGCACAGAAGGCCAGTACCAGCAGGCCCAGCGCCGCCGGGAGGAAATGGCTGAAGAAGCGCTCTTCCGCCGAGAGATGCCGCCCGAAGCTGACCGAGCGGGCCATCGCGGTGAAGATCCACGAGCCGTCACCGCTGCTTTCGGGGTAGGCGTCATCCCACAGGTAGACCAGGCCAAAGGCCGGCCAGACACGCCACAAGGCGCCCAGGGCGATCACCAGCGTGGCAGCCAGGAGAAGGGCGGCGCCAAGGCTGGGGGCCTGGGTGAGCTTGAGCAGGGGCCAGGCCACCAGCACGAACACCACGAAGGTGTAGACGGTGAACATCACGACATACGCCGAACCCCGGCGCAGCGCGGTGCGCAGGTAATTCGGCTCGGGATCGAAACCGATCGCATGGCATACCGCCGCCATGGCCAGGGTGTTGGCCAACAGCAGCGGAATAAGGGCCAGCGGTGAGGCGGTAAGGCCGGCACACGCCACGGCGGCAAGGGCGGGGAGGAACCAGGGCAGCGCCTTGATCAGCGGCGGTCGTCGACGTTTGGGATTGGCCATGCGCGCGAGTATACGGACCGTGGAAGGCCCTCGCGGTAACCTCGCGTTAACCTGCGCTCCACGTTCCGCCTATGCGCGGTTTCGGCCAGATCAGGCCCGAACGATCGAGGCGTCCGGGTCGATTTCCCGGTTTAGGTTCGGCTGGTTGCAGACGCTCAGCGTTTCCTTGGGCGGCGCCTGCAGGTGCCAGCCCAGTTCCCCCAGGTTGGCGAGAACTTTCTCAGTGTCTTCCCGCGGAAGTTTGCGGTGGGGTGTGAGCTCCACCTCAAGCACGAAGCGGAGTTCGCCGAGCAGGAGGACAAGCGGCTCCGGGAGGACATCGAAGCCTTCCCGGCGGGTAAGCCACACGTAGGTATCGGGCTTGCGCTGACTGGCGTAGACGAAGCAGTGCATGACGGCAGGTCTCGCGGCGGCTCGGTACCCTAATTTATCAAATCCCGGGCCGGCGCGTTGGGCCGAAACCGTGGGCTGTTTCAGGTTTGTTGCACGTGCACTTGCAAATTCTTGGTCAAGTCGTCCAGAGTTCCACGCCAGATTGTTAAACGCGCGTATGAAAACGGCTAACTTTTACGTTTTCCGCCCCGTTCGATCCCGTCAGAACAATAAGCAGGAGCCGCTTCGCATGCAGATCAAACTTCACACCCGCCCGCTGGCTATCGCCGCCCTCTCGCTGGCTATCGCCGGCGCGCTCGTGGCGCCGCAGGCGGCGCACGCCAGCGCGTTCCAGCTCAAGGAAAACAGCGCCAAGGCCCTCGGCCGCGCGTTCGCCGGTTCCGCCGCCGCGGGTGACGATGCCTCGGTCATCGTGAACAACCCGGCCGCCATGTCCATGCTGGAAGGCAACACCTTCCAGGCCGACGTCACCGGCATCAATTTCAGCACCAAGTTCCACGGCACGGCCACGGATGCGCAGGGTCGCCCGATCTCCGGCGGCAACGGCGGCGACGCTGGCACCACCATCCCGGTCCCCGCGTTCTACTTCGCCACCAAGGTGAGCGACCGCGTGCACCTCGGCCTGGGCCTCACCGCGCCGTTCGGCTTCAAGACCGACTACGACGCTGACTGGAAGGGCCGCTACAACGCCATCAAGTCCGACTTCAAGTCGTACGACGCCACGCTGTCGGCCTCGTTCGATGTCACCGATACGTTCGCCCTCGGCGCCAGCTTCATCGCGCAGAAGACCACGGCTGAACTGACCAGCGCCATCAACTACAACAGCGCCGCCCTCGGCGTGCTGCAGCAGGGCGTGGCCGCTGGCGCCATCCCGGCTGCCGCTGCCCCGACCTACCTCGGCCTGATCAACAGCGTCGTGCCCCCGGGCAGCGATGGCATCGCCAAGATCAAGGGTGACGACTGGGCCTACGGCTGGCAGCTCGGCGCCCTGTGGAAGCTCACCGGCCAGGATCGCCTGGCGCTGAACTACCGCAGCTCGATCAAGCACCACCTGGAAGGCACCGGCAACTTCACCGTGCCGTCGAACGTCTCGGGCCTGCTGTCGAACCCGGCGTTTGCCAGCCTGTTCCAGGGCCAGCCGCCGTTCACCCACACCGATGGCACCGCGGGCTTCGAAACCCCGGCCGTCGCGACCGCCAGCTTCTGGCACCAGGATGAGAAGTTCGGCCTGGGCTTCGACCTGTCGTGGACCAAGTGGGATTCGTTCAAGAACCTCACGGTGAACTACTCGAACCCGAACCAGCCGCCGACCAGCGAAGTTTACGAGTGGCGTAACACGTGGTTCGCGTCGGTGGGTGGCGAGTACTACGTCACCGACAAGTTCACCGTCCGTGGCGGTATCGCTGTCGACACCACCCCGACCTACGCTGACACCCGCTCCCCGCGCGTGCCGGATTCGACCCGCAAGTGGCTCGCCTTCGGTGCTGGCTACAAGGTGTCGGAGAAGTTCGAGATCAACGCTGGCTACGCTCACATCTTCGTGAACAAGGCGCACATGAACGGCGTCAACAGCTCCACGAACGATACGCTCGTGGGCGAGAACGACGACAAGGGCAACCTGCTCAGCCTGTCGGCCAAGTACCAGTTCTGATCGCTCAGGCGACCAGCAGCTGAAAAAAAACCTCCCCGGCAACGGGGAGGTTTTTTTATGCCTACCGTGTAGGAGCCCACCCTGTGGGCGACATCTTTCGCGAAAGCGCCGCAGGCCCTGTGGCGGCTGTACGAAAGATGTCGCCCACAGGGTGGGCTCCTACGATTAGTAGGCGTATTCCTTGAAAACGGGATCCACGCTGCCGTTCCATTTGCCGTGGAATTGCTCCAGCTTCGTATCCGCCTGGGTCTTGCCCGAGAGCGCGATCTCCAGCAGCGGTTCGATGTAGATGGACTCATCCGCGCCGCGCGAGCTGAGCACGTTGCGACGCTTCAGGCCGTGGTCGGCGATCTTCAGTGCTTCGAGCGAAAGCTCGCGCACCGTGTGGTTACGGAACTCGAGATCCAGCGCATGCTTCGGCACGCCATCACGCAGCGCGTGGCGCTCGGCCTTGCTGAAATCCTTCACCAGATCCCATGCGGCATCGAGCGCCACGTCGTCGTACAGCAGACCCACCCAGAACGCGGGCAGGGCGCACAGCTGGTTCCACGGGCTCGCATCGGCGCCGCGCATTTCCAGGTACTGCTTGAGGCGTACTTCCGGGAAGGCGGTGGTGAGGTGGTCGGCCCAGTCCTTGATCGTGGGCTTCACGCCCGGCAGCGCCGCGAGTTCGCCGCGCATGAACTTCTTGAAATCCTGGCCCGACAGGTCGACGTACTTGCCATCGCGATAGCTGAAATACATCGGCACATCGAGGATGTAATCCACGTAGCGCTCGTAGCCGAAGCCGTCTTCGAACACGAAATCGAGCATGCCCGTACGGTCGGCATCGGTATCCGTCCACACATGCGAACGGAACGACTTGTAGCCATTCGGCTTGCCTTCGGTAAACGGCGAGTTGGCGAAGAGCGCAGTGGCGATCGGCTGCAGGGCCAGGGCCACGCGGAACTTCTTCACCATGTCGGCTTCAGTCGCGTAATCCAGGTTGACCTGCACGGTGCAGGTGCGGGTCATCATGTCCAAACCGAGCGAGCCGACCTTCGGCATGTACTCGCGCATGATCTTGTAGCGGCCCTTGGGCATCCAAGGCATCTGGTCGCGGCGCCACTTCGGCTGGAAGCCCATACCGAGGAAGCCGATGCCGAACTCGTCGGCCACCGAGCGCACTTCCTGCAGGTGGGTGCTGACTTCGTCGCAGGTCTGGTGGATGGATTCCAGCGGCGCGCCAGAGAGCTCCAGCTGGCCGGCCGGCTCCAGGGTGATGTTGGCCTTACCCTTGGTCAGCGCGACCGGCGTCTCGCCTTCACGGGCGATCTGCCAATCGAAACGCTCGGCCAGCCCCTCGAGAATGGCCCGGATGCCGGGGCGCTCGCCTTCGAAGGGCGGCGGGGTCAGGTCATCGGTATAGAAGCCGAACTTCTCGTGCTCGGTGCCAATGCGCCACTGCTCGCGCGGCTTTTCGCCCTCGGCGAGGTTGGCGACCAGATCGTTACGGTCACCGATGGGCGTGCTCTTGGCGGCGCTGGGAATGGACACTTCACTTTCCTTGGCAATAGACGGCAGGGGCCGTAGCCGCCCCACATGGGGGCGCATGTCGCCCGGGAAAAGGTGTCATGCCCGCGGCGGAGGTTAACAAAAGTTGCCCGCGCTACGCGCACTCATGTGCAGCCCCAAAAGTAGATCAAGCTCGCAAGGAAGGTCGGCCTATACTGAACGAGTTAGCTATTTGAGTTCTGTAAATGATTCGACCTAGCCGAAGCTCGGGGTTGCCCGTTCGCGCACTAATGGCCTGACCTTCGATAAGGTCGGTTCGTGGACGTCCGGCGGCATAGCTTATTACTCACGAAGCAAGAATTCGCTAGGATTGGACCCAGGGCAGCAGGGAACGGCACGGACTAGCTATGACGCAGCTAATTCCCTACATGGGGACTAAAAGGAATTTGGCAGGCGCCGTCGCCGCCCTCGTCGGAGAGAGTGGCCCTGGGCCACTATTGGATGTGTTCGCCGGAATGTGTGCTGTTGGGCGCGCCGTAGGAACAACACGTCCCGTATGGACGAATGATGTACAGCACTTCGCCCATGCGGTTGCGGGGGCAACGTTTTGTTCGACAAAGCTGGCGCCGACAGGAGCCTCTATCCACGACCTGTGCTCATCAGTCTATCTTGGGCAATTGGCGAGGCTTCGGGGCGAATTTTCGGAGGAGCTTCAAGCGGAACGGATAGCATTGTCTTTAAGAGGTGCTTCCGGCTATGAGCGCGTATTTGACTATTCAGTCGAGCGCGCCAACTCCCTCATGAGCGGCCTGGGCCAGCTACCGTATGATCTGTTCACGCGACGGTTCGGTGGCACCTACTTCGGCTATGAGCAAGCTATTGATTTCGATGCGCTCCGTATGGCGCTCGACAATCTTCGAACCGCCGGTCGGATCTGCTATGAGGAGCATCGCTGGTCCGTAATTGGTTTATGTGTCGCACTGTCAAGGTGCTCGACGACCACGGGGCACTTCGCTCAGGCACTTCGCCCGAAGGATCAGACTTTCCGTCGATTTAGAGCCCAGCGATTGAGGTCGCTGCGTCTTGAGTGGATTCGGGCGATGGATCAGCTTTTGCCAATAGGCTCACGCCAGTGGCGCGCTAGAAATCAAGCCTTTCGTAGCGATGCCCTCGAGCTTCTCGCGGAAGTCACGCGCCGTAGCCAGACCCCGTCTGTCATTTACGCTGATCCCCCCTACACGGCCGATCAGTATTCGCGCTACTACCATGTGTACGAGACGGCCTTGTTGTACGACTATCCCGCCGCAGCGGGGCGTGGAATGTATCGCGAAAACCGGCATGCGTCATCGTTCTCCCATAAGACGTCGGTTGAGCGTTCGTTCGAGGAGCTCGTTAGACAGGCGGCCGACTTGCGAGCGGACCTCATTATTAGCTATCCCGCGAATGGGCTGCTTGACGACTCAAGAAGAAAGATTCCAGCTTTGATGGCGCGTCACTTTAAGTGTCGGCCGCAGGTGCTGGAGATTGACTACTCACATTCTACGATGGGCGCATCCAAAGGTACGCAGCGCCAAGCCGTGACTGAGATTCTATACAGGGCGAAATTCAGATGAGCGAAGCACAGAAGCTCAAGCAAGTAGCACCTGCAGATATCCGCCCGAATCCGGAAAATCCTCGACTTGTTTTTCGTCAGGAGGAGATGGAAAGCTTGATGCTCTCCATTGACCGGCATGGAATTCAGGTGCCGCTTACGGTCTACAAGGATGGAGACCACTACACGCTTCTCGACGGCGAGAGGCGATGGCGCTGCGCTACTAAGCTGAATCTTCGTGTTGTACCTGTAATTATCCAAGCACGACCATCCGAGCTAGAGAATCTGGTTCTGATGTACAACATTCATTCGCTGCGGGAGCAGTGGGACTATTACACGATTGCCTCGAAGCTTCAGCGGGTTATCGAGCTGTACACGCTTGAGTTCAGTGAGGTGCCGAACGAAATCAAGCTGTCCGAGTTGACCGGGTTAACCAGGGGGGCGATTCGCCGCTGTCAGTTACTTATCGACTTACCGTCCAGATTCAAAGATCTTCTCCTTCAGGAGCTTGAGAAGCCGAAGTCGAGTCAGCGGCTTTCAGAGGATTTTTTCATCGAGATGGAGCGGTCGCTGAAGACGGTTACTCGTCGGCTGCCCGAATACGCCAAGAACATCGACGACATCCGAGATGTACTTGTCGAGAAGTTTCAAGGCGGAGTGATTTCGGCGGTCACCGATTTCCGGCAGCTTTCGAAGATCGCGACTGCGGTTCACTCGCTCGGCCTTAAGGAGAGGGTGGCTCGAAAAGCACTTGATAAGGTATTCGATGCAGGAAAGTCGACAAGCATCCGAGAGGCGTATGAATCGACGGTCGCGTTCGAATATGTCGAAAAGCGCGCATCTCGGCTCGTCGTTGGGTTGACTGAATTCTTGGAGGCAGTCGAAGACGAGGAGCGCGCCGAAGAGCTCGATGCAGAGCTTAAGACGTCATTGCGTGAGCTTCATGCTCATATCGAAGCCGTACTGGGGAGCTGAAGATGTCCTCAGGGGAAATCACGTCGGGTTCAACCTTTCTGTCGGTCGCCGCGCAGGCGTTTTTTGAACACACCTATCAGACGAAATCGATAAGTTCGGGACAGCCGATTGATCGTGACTTGAATTGGAGTCCGTCCCTCAGCTTCAAAACGAATAGTCATCGAATGATCGTGGCTGAAGTCTCCCCCGATAAGCCCTATCCCCTGATTCTGAGGATGAGGCGTGCGGATATTCTTGGCCTCAATATGCCCATTGCTGTGTATTCAGTGTGTCCTGAGCAGGCATATCTAGATGATCAGGCTCAAGTTAAGGAGCTCATGTCGCACGGATATGGATTGCTGACGGTTGATGCAGCCGGGATCGTCACGCGGCGAAGCTCGTGTGTGCCTCTAATTCAGTTGATCCCTGCGAATGAATTTGCTGACGCGATGAAGGGGCTGCCTGGTTCGATTCGCGCGCGACTGGCCGAATCATTTGAACGTTACAACAGCGATCCGTTGTCGGGTGTGTCGGATATTGCAGAGGTATTTGAGGGGCTTGTCCTGAAGGCTGGGCGTGACGCTGTCAAAAAGGGCTGGCTTTCTAAGAGTGATGCGAAAGCGGGTGCGCCAGCGAGTACGTTACTGGCTATGCAGCAGTCGCAAAAGTTCAAAAACGCCGCCGCTGCGATCGGTGGGGCGCAGAGTTATATCAGTGAGTACCGAAATACGGCGCACCATACGCCAAAGAACAAAGAGCAGGCAGCAAAAAAGTATCGAGACTGCCGACACGGGTTCCTAGAAGGCCTTCGCAAGATCCCGCCGTTTCGCACCGCAATGAAGAATTTGGGCTTAACCGGTGGCCTCGAGAAAATTTGAGAACCCGGTGAGGTGTGCTGTTGTCAGTGTCATCAAGAGCTAGCCGTCCGCCAATTTAGCCTCGCTCCGCTACGCTCATTGTTGATAGGCGAACGTTGCGAGCGAAATTGTGCCGTCACGGCTGTACTCTTGAGTATCAACTAACGAAAAAGCCCCGGTGAAATCACCGAGGCTTTGACGCCGACCGGGTACCCCCAGTCCACTTGTCCAGCACTTTAGTCGTCCCGGAGTGGCATTTCAACCCGTGAAGGGGCTGCTCCGTGGTTGTTGCGGAGCGCCCGTGACCGGACGCCCCGCGAGCAGCCTCGATCAGCGCTTCATCGAGTTGAAGAACTCGTCGTTCGACTTGGTGTTCTTCATCTTGTCGAGCATGAATTCCATCGCGGCCAGCTCGTCCATCGGGTGGAGGAGCTTGCGCAGGATCCAGATCTTGGCGAGCAGGTCCGGATCGATCAGCAGGTCCTCGCGACGGGTGCCGGAGCGGTTGATGTCGATGGCCGGGTACACGCGCTTCTCGGAGATGCGGCGGGACAGGTGCACTTCCATGTTGCCGGTGCCCTTGAACTCCTCGTAGATCACCTCGTCCATCTTGGAGCCGGTGTCCGTCAGCGCCGTGGCGATGATGGTGAGGCTGCCGCCTTCTTCCACGTTACGTGCCGCGCCGAAGAAGCGCTTGGGACGCTGCAGGGCGTTGGCATCCACACCGCCGGTGAGCACCTTGCCGGAGCTCGGGACCACGGTGTTGTAGGCACGGGCCAGACGGGTGATGGAGTCGAGCAGGATCACCACATCCTTCTTGTGCTCGACCAGGCGCTTGGCGCGCTCGATCACCATTTCGGCGACCTGCACGTGGCGCACGGCCGGCTCGTCGAAGGTCGAGCTGATAACTTCAGCGCGAACCGTGCGGGCGATTTCCGTGACTTCTTCCGGACGTTCATCGATCAACAGCATGATCAGGTGGACGTCGGGGTGGTTGTACTGGATGGCCTGCGCGATGTTCTGCAGCATCATCGTCTTACCCGACTTGGGCTGGGAGACGATAAGGCCACGCTGACCACGGCCGATCGGCGCCACCAGGTCGAGGATACGGCCGGTGATGTCTTCGGTGGAGCCGTTGCCACGCTCGAGCTTGAAGGCCTTGCGCGGGAACAGCGGGGTCAGGTTTTCAAACAGCAGCTTGTTCTTGGACGCTTCCGGCGGATCGCCGTTGATGTCGTCCACCTTGAGCATGGCGAAGTAACGCTCGCCTTCCTTCGGGTGGCGGACGCGTCCGGTGATGTAATCGCCGGTGCGCAGGTTGAAGCGGCGGATCTGGCTGGGCGAGACGTAGATGTCATCGGGGCCGGCCAGGTAGGACTCATCGGCCGAGCGCAGGAAGCCGAAGCCGTCCTGGAGGATCTCGAGCACGCCTTCCGCCCAGATGCCGCCGCCCGAACGGGCGTGGGCCTTGAGGACGCTGAAGACCACATCCTGCTTGCGCTGGCGGGCGACGCCTTCGCGGATGCCCAGCGACTCGGCGAATTCCAGGAGCTGGATGGAGTTCTTGCGCTTGAGCTCGGTCAGGTTGATCAGGCGATCGTTGCTGCCGGCATCGGCATTCTCGTCGTCGTCGACCGGGTAGCCGTTGTTATTGTTGTTGCGCTGCTGATAGTTGCCGCCGCCGTTACCACCACCGCCGCCCTGGCGCTGCTGGTTGTTGTTGCGGTCGTTGCGGTCGTTACGGTCATTGCGGCGGCGACGGCCACGGCCTTCGCGTTCGCGCTGGCCGCCCTGGCCACCCTGGTTGTTGTTCCCCTGGCCGCCCTGCTGCTGGCCCTGGTTCTGGCCCTGCGACTGGCCGCCTTCACGGGGCTCCTGCGGGGCGCGTGCCTCACCGGAGGGCGCCGGGTTATTGAGCTGGAGTTCGGCCTGCGGCGCGGGGACCGGCGGCAGTGGCGGAGGCGAGGGCGGCGTGGGCGCCGGGGCGGGAGCCGGCGCCGGAGCGCTCGTCTCAACCTTGGGGGCCTCCGCAGCCGGTGCCTTGCGGCGGGTGCGGGGACGTGGCTCGGTCGCAGGCTGGTCGCCGGCGCCCTTGGCGTCGATGGAGTCTTTCGTTTCGATATCGGACACGGGCAAACCTCACGGGGCGCCGTTAAAAGAAGAAGGTGGGAGGGTTCGCGGGATGGGGGACAGCGAGGTGTCCCGGGGCGAACGCCTAGAGCCTAGCATCGTGTGAGGCGCGAGGTAAAGCGCCCCACACGGCGGCTAACGGAAGCCTAACGGCTTCAGATGGACTTCTGGATGAACTGATCGAGCTGACCCTTGCTCACGGCGCCGATCTGGGTGCCGGCGACCTTGCCATCCTTGAACACCATGAGGGTCGGGATGCCACGCACGCCGAACTGGCGCGGGGTCTGCTGGTTCTCGTCGATATTGATCTTGACGATCTTGACCTTGCCTTCGTACTGGCCGGCCAGCTCGTCGAGCGCCGGGGCGATGGCCTTGCACGGGCCGCACCATTCCGCCCAGAAATCGAGCAGGACGGGGGTGTCGGATTCAAGGACGTCCTTCGAGAAGGCGGCGTCGCTGGTGTGGGTGATCTTGTCGCTCACCGTGGTCTCCAAAGTGGGTTATAGGGGAGTTGACGACCGTGACGCTGGCATCGGCTACACTTAGGAGCCCCATGTCGCGGGTCCAACCGGAACCGAAGGTCTTGGCCGTTGCAGCCGGTGGCCCTCATTCCAACCGAACTAGGGGCGCGATACAAGCGATTCAAGGTGCCAGCGGGTGGTTTCCGTTGACATAGGTAAACCGGTTCGAGAAGCCGGTTCAGCTATGCCAGCGGGAGCCGTCGGGCCAGGCACCACCGCCTCCGGCCAACGTGCGCCGGGCGCGTCGACACGCCGCCGGGCTGGCAACCGGGGGCCACCGACCCTCCCGTGGCGCCGGCCGGATCAACCACCCGTCCCGTGGTGCATTCGTTGCCGCAGGGACGGCGCCGCGTACTCGCGGCGCAAGCTTCCAGGCCTATCCATGTCCCAGACCGTACTTACCGACGTCTTTTACGAAAACCTCGACCTCCATCCGCTCCTGCACCAGGGGCTCGCCACCGCCGGCATCACCCGTTGCACGCCCATCCAGGCGCTGACCCTGCCCGTGGCCCTGACCGGCCGTGATGTCGCAGGCCAGGCCCAGACCGGCACCGGCAAGACCTTCGCGTTCCTCGTGGCGCTGATGGATCGCCTGCTCCGGAACCCGGCCGCGGCCGACCGCAAGGATTCGGACCCGCGCGCCCTCATCATCGCGCCCACCCGCGAACTGGCCATCCAGATCGAGAAGGATTTCCAGACGATCGGCAAGGGCACCGGCCTGCGCAGCGCCCTGATCTACGGCGGCGTCGATTACGACAAGCAGCGCCAGCAGCTCCGCGACGGCTGCGACATCATCATCGCCACCCCGGGCCGCCTGCTCGATTACTACAAGCAGGATGTCTTCGGCTTCGGCAGCGTCGAGGTCATGGTCATCGACGAAGCCGATCGCATGTTCGATCTCGGCTTCATCAAGGACGTGCGCTTCATCTTCCGCCGCCTGCCGGCCCGCGAGAAGCGCCAGGTCCTGCTGTTCTCCGCCACCCTGAGCCACCGCGTGCTCGAGCTGGCCTACGAGCACATGCACGAAGCCGAAAAGCTCGTGGTGGAAACCGAGAACGTCACGGCCGACCGCGTCCGCCAGGTGGTCTACTTCCCTTCGAAGGAAGAAAAGATGCCGCTGCTGCTGAACCTGCTCGAGGAGAGCAAGGCCGAGCGCAGCATCATCTTCGTGAACACCAAGGCCGCCGCCGAGCGCATCACCGACCGCCTGAAGCGCCATAACTTCCGTGTCGGCGCCATCTCGGGCGACGTGCCGCAGGTGAAGCGCCAGAAGCTGCTGCAGCGCTTCCAGGACGGCCAGATCGACATGCTGGTGGCTACCGACGTCGCCGCCCGCGGCCTGCATATCCCGGCCGTCAGCCACGTCTTCAACTACGACCTGCCGCAGGATGCCGAGGACTACGTCCACCGCATCGGCCGTACCGCGCGCCTGGGTGCCGAAGGCGATGCCATCAGCTTCGCCTGCGACCTCTACGCGATGGGCCTGCCGGACATCGAGACCTACATCAACCAGAAGATCCCGACCGCTTCGATCGAAGCGCGGATGCTGGTGATGCCGGCGGCGCGCCCGCGTGCCGACGGCGTGCAGGATGAAGTGGAAGATCCGAACGACACCGGCGGCCACGTGCCGACCCGTGGCGCGCCGCCCGAGAAGGGTGGCCGCGGTGGCCGTGATGGCCAGCGTTCGGGTTCGCGCTCGGGTTCGCGTTCCGGCCCGCGCTCGGGCGAGCGTTCCGGTAACCGTGAGCGCCGTCCGCGCCAGGACGCGCCGGCGACGGGCTCGACCGAAGTCCCGGTGAAGACCGTGGTCGTGGCCGAGACGGTGGCCGACCTGCCGGCCGCAGCCGAGGCAATGGCTGCCGATTCGGCGCCGAAGAAGCGTCGCCGCCGTGGTGGTCGCGGTCGCGGCCGTCGCGAGGGTGGTGCCGAGGGCGCGCCGCAGGTGCGCATCCAGGACAACAACACCGCCGCGACCCCGCGCGCTGCTGGCGCCGAGGGTGCGCAGGCCAACGGCAACCGCCGTCCGTCGCGCCATGTGGCCGCGTCGCGTCCGGCCGCTACGCCGGCCCCGGCGGCAGCACCGGCTAAGAAGGAAGGTTTCTTCCGTCGTCTGGGCCGGATTTTCGGCGGTAAGTAACGCCTTCGTGGCGTGAATCGCGCGCAAGCGCGATTCACGCCACCAATTCGCGACTCAAACCCGGCCCAAACACCGCCACATCCCTTATCCTCTAGGCTTCACGGGCCAACGGGTAGCGCGGTGATCGGTTTCGATCTGGTGAGCAAACGATACGAGGGCGACCACCAGGCCCTTACGGATGTCTCCTTCCAGGTCGACGCCGGCGAGATGGCGTTCGTCACCGGTCATTCCGGTGCAGGCAAGAGCACCCTGCTCAAGCTGCTGGCCATGATCGAGCGGCCCACCAATGGCGTGGTCACGCTGGACGGGCAGAAGCTCAACACCGTCCGTTCCTCCGATATCCCCCGCATCCGCCGCAAGCTGGGCATGGTCTTCCAGGACCACCGGCTCCTGCTCGATCGCAGCGTGTTCGCCAATGTGGAGCTGCCGCTCGTCATCGCCGGCGTTTCGCCGACCGAGCGTGCCCGCCGGGTACGTGCCGCGCTGGAGAAGGTGGGCCTGCTGAGCTATGAGAAGCAGCTGCCCGGCACCCTCTCCACGGGTGAACAGCAGCGCGTGGGCATCGCCCGCGCCATTGTTGCCAAGCCCGCCGTGCTTATCGCCGATGAGCCCACCGGCAACCTCGATCCGCAGCTGGCCATGGAAATCATGGGCCTGTTCGCCGAATTCCAGGCGGTGGGTACCGCTGTCCTCGTCGCGAGCCACGACCTGATGCTGATCAAGCGCATGAAGAAACGCGTCGTGGTGCTCGACCACGGCAAGCTCATCGCCGACGTGCCCGCGACGGAGGTGGTATGAACGCCGTCCGCGAACCACGCCGCGCGCCCGAGCCGGAAAAAACCCGCCGTAGCACGCCGCACCACATCGGTGCCTGGCGCGAGCACCACAGCTGGAGCCTCTCGATCAGCTGGCGCCGCCTCGCCGCGCGCCCGCTCGGCACGCTGCTTACCGTCGCGGTGATGGGTGTCGCGCTCGCACTGCCGCTGGCGTTCTACATGTTGCTAGGCAACGTCGAGCGCATGGGCGATGCGCTTGGGCGCAACCAGACCATCAGCGTGTTCATGAAGCCGGGCCAGGCCGTGGCCATGGCCGAAACCGCGGCGTCCGCGCTGCGCGGCCGGCCCGAGGTGCAGGAGATCACGGTCCGCACGCCGAAGGATGGCCTGGCCGAACTGGCCGAAGTCCAGGGGTTCTCGGGCGCGCTACAGTCGCTCGACGAGAACCCGCTTCCGTACGTTCTTTCCGTTCAGCCGAAGCCGAACCTCTCGGCGGATGAGGTGAGCCGCCTGGTCGAATCGATGAAGGCGACGCCGGGCGTGGACATGGTCCAGGATACCGGGGCGTGGCGTCAGCGCCTCGATGCCATCCTGGGTGTCGGCACGCGTGCTACCACCATGCTGGCATTCCTTCTCGGTATTGCCGCGCTGCTCGTGGTCGGCAACACCATCCGTGTGGATATCCAGAGCCGCGCCGAGGAAATCGGCGTGCTGCTGCTGATCGGGGCAAGCCGGCCCTTCGTGCGCCGTCCTTATCTGTACACGGGTATCTGGCTTGGCCTGTTCGCCGGCATCCTCGCCGTCGCGCTCGCGGTGGTGATCGAAATTGCGATGGCGGGCCCGGTTGGCCGCCTCGCGGCCGCTTACGATGGCAGTGTCCAGTTCGGCGGGTTGCCCGCCTGGCTGCTTCTTTCAGTACCGCTCGCGTCAGCCGTGCTTGGCTGGCTCGGCGCGCGGCTGGTCAGCGCACGACAGATCCGCCGCGCGGCGGCGGTTTAAGGGGAGGCCAGGGGGTGGCATCGCATATCGGATCAGGCGTCGCTGGCGCCACGCCGCGGATCCTGCTGGTGGATGGTTCCAAGGTGGTCCGCTCGCTTATCTCGCGCGTGGTCTCGGCCGAAGTGCCGGGCGTCGAAATCGTCGGCGTGGGTACCGGCGCGGAAGCGCAGATGGAGCTGCAGCAAGGCGTGTTCGACTTCGTGACCGTGGCCCTGCGCCTGCCCGACATGGACGGGCTGGATGTCGCGCGCTTCGTGCGCGAAGCAGCGCCGCAGATCTACATGCCCATCGTGGTGGTGTCGGGCGATGTCGAGCAGCGCCTGCATCGCCGCGAGCTGGGCGAGTTCGTCACCGACTACTTCGACAAATCGCTCGGCTTCGAAGCGCTTGCCGAATTCATTCGCGGCTACGTGCGCCCCGAGGGCGGTGCGGAAGGCGAAGTGCTTTACGTGGAAGATAGCCGCGTCGTCGCGTTGGCCACGCGCCGCATGATGGAGAAGTATGGTCTTACCGTGCATCACGTCATCAGCGCGGAAGATGCGATCGAATTCCTGCGTGCCGCGAAGGCGGAAGGGAAGGTCGGTGCGGACGTGGTGTTGACCGACGTAAGCCTGAAGGGCGAACTCACTGGCGGCGATCTCGTTGAACGCATCCGCAATGAATTCGGTTACGGCAAGGGGAAGCTGCCCACACTGATCATGACCGGTGACGAAAATCCCGCGAACCAGGCGGCGCTTTTGCGTGCCGGCGCGAACGATCTGGTCGAGAAGCCGGTGGAAGAAAAGTTGCTCATCACGAAGCTGCTGTTCCAGCTTCGTGTCGCGTTGCACCTGCGCGCGAAGGCGGAAGCTTGAACGATCGCGTGAAGCTCGAGGCCTCCTGGAAGGAGCGTATCGGCGATTACCTCGACCGGCCGGAGATGCTTCAGCTCTCCGCGTTCCTGCGTGATGAGAAGGCGCACGGGAAAGAAATCTATCCGCCGGGCCCCGAGATCTTCAACGCGTTCGAACACACGCCGTTCGACAAGGTACGTGTCGTCATCCTTGGCCAGGATCCGTATCACGGCCCCGGCCAGGCTCACGGCTTGAGCTTCTCCGTGCGGCCCGGTGTGCGTGTACCGCCGTCGCTGCAGAACATGTTCAAGGAAATCGAGAGTTGTCTCGGTATTCCTCGCCCCGATCATGGATGCCTCACGCCGTGGGCTGATCGTGGCGTGCTATTGCTCAACGCCGTGCTCACGGTAGAAGCGGGGCAGGCGGCGTCACATCAGGGACGTGGTTGGGAAGGGTTTACGGATGCCGCGATCGATGCCTTGAACCGTGAGCGCGAAGGCCTGGTCTTCATGCTGTGGGGTAGCCACGCACAGAAGAAAGGCCAGCTCATCGACGGCAAGCGCCATTGCATCCTGCGCAGCGTGCATCCCTCGCCACTTTCTGCGCATCGCGGGTTCATGGGGTGCGGACATTTCGCCCAAGCAAACGAGTACCTCGTTGCGCGCGGCGAGCAGCCCATCGACTGGTCACTGCCGCGTCGCGCAGATTTCGCAGGTTGAAGTGACAGAAGCCTGCGGCCGAGGCTCGCAGGCTTTAGCAACCACATACTTGTCATCGTGACGTGGCCCGCCTCACGGCCCATCCGGATGGTTTCCGTGAGGTCTTTGATCGGCGAGCCGATCGACCCGCATAGATTAGCCCCCAGGCCGACGGCCACGCGTCAGCGGATGGCGGCGCAGCGCGTAGGCGCATTCCGACGGGCCGCGTCCGGGTTCCCTGACTTCAGTTTGGGGCTTGAATTCCTGCCGCCCGAACACTATTTCCTTTGAGGGCAGGCACATACGCCTGCCTGACGGCTTCAGGGCACTCTGGCCAGCCGTCTGCCTCCTGAATACCCCCAAGTCCCCACTGGACACCGAGGGGGTATTTCTGTACCATTGAGTACAGCTAACCAAGATTGAACTTCGGTAGGGGTTAGCACTCCCACCCTGGGACTGCTAACCTGCACCGATACCTTTCAGGAGGTTCCACACATGTCTCAAGCCCTCGCCACCCGTAACTACGGGCTACCGAGCGTCGTTGGCAGTCTGGATTCCTACATCGCGGCCGTCCATCGTATCCCGGTGCTCAGCCTTGACGAGGAGCAGACGCTAGCGCGGCGCTTCCACGACGACGCCGACCTCGACGCCGCCCGCCAGCTGGTGATGTCCCACCTTCGCTTCGTGGTGCATGTCGCCCGTGGCTATAACGGCTACGGCCTGCAGCTCTCCGACCTGATCCAGGAAGGCAACATCGGCCTCATGAAGGCGGTGAAGCGTTTCGATCCGGATCAGGGCGTGCGCCTCGTCAGCTTCGCCGTGCACTGGATCCGTGCCGAAATGCACGAGTTCATCCTGCGTAACTGGCGCATCGTCAAGGTCGCCACGACCAAGGCCCAGCGCAAGCTGTTCTTCAACCTGCGCAAGAGCAAGAAGCGCCTGGGTTGGATGAATGCCGAGGAAGTGCGCGTGGTCGCCCATGACCTGGGCGTGCCGGAAGCGACCGTCCGTGAGATGGAATCCCGCCTGTCGGGCCGCGACGTGGGCTTTGAAGCCCCGGCCGACGCCGATGACGACGAGAAGCCGGCACCGGCCGCGTTCCTGGTCGATGAAGGCGCCGATCCGTACGACAACCTGGCCGAAGCCGATGCCTCGGACAACCAGATGAGCGCCCTGGGTTCTGCCCTCGCCAACCTGGATGCCCGTTCGCGCGACATCATCCAGCGCCGCTGGCTGGCCGACGAAAACAAGGCCACCCTGCAGGATCTGGCTGACGAGTACGGCGTCTCGGCCGAGCGCATCCGCCAGATCGAGGCGAATGCCATGAAGAAGATGCGCGTCGCCATCGCCGCCTGAGGGCTGCGAACGGCGTAAGATCCGGAACGGCCCCCTCGTGGGGCCGTTTTCCGTTGCCCCGACCGTGGAGTGAGAAGGATGCCCAGGGCTCTGGTCATCGAAGATGACGAAGTCACCGCCCGCGATATCGTCGCGGAGCTTGGCGCGCACGGCCTCAACGCCGAGTGGGTCGCCAACGGTCGCGACGGCCTGGCCCGTGCGCTCGAGAACGGCTACGACATTATTACCCTCGACCGCATGCTGCCTGGCATGGACGGCATCGATGTCGTCTCCGAATTGCGCAAACGCGCGGTCGAGACCCCGGTGCTCATGATCAGCGCGCTCTCCGATGTCGACGAGCGTGTCCGCGGCCTGCGCGCTGGCGGCGACGACTACCTCACCAAGCCTTTCGCCCCGGACGAGCTCGCGGCCCGCGCTGAGGTGCTGCTGCGCCGGCATCGCCGGCCGGAGACGGGCGAGACGCGGATTCGCGTCGAAGATCTCGAGCTCGACCTGGTCAAGCACAACGCCCTGCGCGGCGGCCAGCCGCTCACGCTGCTGCCCACCGAGTTCCGCCTGCTCGAATTCCTCATGCGCAACGCCGGTCAGGTCGTCACGCGCCAGATGATCTTCGAGCACGTCTGGGGTTTCCATTTCGATCCGGGTACCAACGTGATCGATGTCCATATCGGCCGCCTCCGTCGCAAGATCGACGGCGCCGGCCAGGTGCCGCTCATCCGTACGGTGCGTGGCTCGGGGTACGTCCTTGCGCCCGCTGACTGACGCCTGGCGTTCCGCCACTTCGCGCCTGATCCTCATCTACGGCGCGCTCTTCGCCATCTGGTGCGTGGTGCTGCTGGGCGTGGTCCAGTGGGAATCCTCGCGCTACCTCACCAATGTCGTCGACGGCATGCTGGCCGCCCGCCTGCATTACCTCGAGCGTACCGACCCGCACCGCCTGCGCGATACCGTCGATGCCGCCAGCGCGATCGACGCGACGGGCTTCATGGCCGCAGGCCTGTTCGACGCCAAGGGTCAGCGCATCGCCGGCAATATCGAAAAAGTGCCGGCGGGCCTCGACGAGGACGGGGTCATCCACGCTGTGCAGGCGCGCGTCGATGAAAACTCCGACGAGCCAGCCCGTCGCGCACGCGGCATGGCCAATACGCTGCCCGACGGCGAGCGCCTCGTGGTGGTCAAGGAAAGCGCGGTCATCGATGGCCTCGGCGCCATCATTCGCCGAGGCGCGCTGTGGGGGCTGTCCCTCACCCTGATCCCGGGCGTGCTGGGTGGCATCCTGATCGCCCGGCGCCCCGCGCGCCGTGTGCGCGAGATCCAGCTGGCCATGGAGCCCATCCGCGAAGGCGACCTCAGCGTGCGCCTGCCGGTCAGCCGGACAGGCGACGAGGTCGACCTGCTGGCGGGCACGGTGAACACCACCCTTGGCGAGATCGAGCGCCTGCTCGGCGAGGTCAAGGGCGTTACGGACAACATCGCCCACGACCTGCGTACACCACTCACCCGCATGCGCACCCGCCTGTACCGCGTGCAGCAGCAGATTGAAGGCACCCCGGAAGCCGAACAGCTCGAAGCCGCCGTGGAAGAGATCGACACGGTGTTGGCGCGTTTCCGCGCGTTGCTGCGCGTCTCGGAGCTGGAAGACCGCCAGCGCAGCGCCTGCTTCGAAAGCATGGACCTCGGCACCGTGCTGAAGAATGTGCACGAGTTCTACGCCCCGCTGGCCGAAGACCGCCACCAGGTATTCGAGCTGGATGTCGGCAAATTGCCGCACCTTCGTGGTGATCCTCAGCTAATGTTCGAAGCGTTCGCGAACCTGGTGGGCAATGCCATCAAGTTCACCCCGAATGGCGGGGCTATCCGTCTGGTGGCGCTGACGGACCCGACGGGCGACGCCCGGGTCGATATCGCCGATACCGGGCCCGGTATCCCCGTGGGTGAGCGCGAAGCCGTCTTCCGCCGTTTCTACCGCAGCGATGAGACCCGTTCCAAGCCCGGATGCGGCCTGGGTCTGGCCATCGTCAGTGCCATCGTACGGCTGCACGGATACTCGCTCGCGGTGGGCGGAAACGACGACGGCGCGGTGTTCTCGGTCACCTGCCCGGCCGCGTAGCCGAAAACGCCTAAATAAATCTTAACTACGCCGCAGGTTCACGCGGGGGCAAAATTCGCCGCGACGCAACATCGCGCTCGGAAACCGTCCCCCTCATGATTGGCATCGTCCGGATCGCCCTCACGCGGCCGTATACCTTCGTCGTCCTCGCTCTGCTGATCCTCATCGTAGGTCCGCTGTCGGCGATGCGTACGCCGACCGACATCTTCCCCGACATCAAGATCCCCGTGATCGCGGTGGTGTGGCAGTACACCGGCCTCCCGCCCGACCAGATGGTGGGCCGTGTGTCGTCGCCGTTTGAGCGCGTGCTCACCACCACGGTGAACGACGTGGAGCACATCGAGGCGAACTCGATCTCCGGCTTCGGCATCATCAAGATCTTCTTCCAGCCCACGGTGGATATCCGCACGGCCAACGCGCAGGTGACCGCCGTGGCGCAGACGCTGCTGAAGCAGCTGCCTGCCGGTACCACGCCTCCGCTGATCCTGAACTACAGCGCCTCGACCGTGCCGATCATCCAGCTGGCGCTCTCGGGCGATGGCCTGACCGAACAGAACCTGGCCGATCTTGGCCTGAACGCGATCCGCCCGCAGCTCACCTCGGTGCCCGGCGCGGCGATCCCGTATCCGTTCGGCGGCAAGACCCGCCAGGTGCAGATCGATATCGATCCGGCCGCGCTGCAGGCGCGCGGCTTATCGGCACAGGACGTGGCGAACGCGCTCGCGGCACAGAACCTGATCACGCCGGTCGGTACACAGAAGATCGGTGATTACGAGTACACGCTGCAGCTCAATAACTCGCCCTCGGTGGTCGATGAGCTGGGTAACCTGCCGGTGAAGGTCGTCAACGGTGCCACCGTGTTCATTCGCGACGTGGCCCATGTGCGCGACGGCTCGCCGCCGCAGACCAATATCGTGCACGTCGACGGCAACCGCTCGGTGCTGATGACCGTGCTGAAGAACGGTTCGGCCTCGACGCTGGCGATCATCCAGGGCATCAAGGATCGCGTGAAGAGCATGAAGGATGCTCTGCCCGAGAACCTCAAGATCAGCCCGATCGGTGACCAGTCGCTGTTCGTCAGTGGCGCGATCGCCGGCGTGGCCCGCGAAGGCGTGATCGCTGCGGCGCTCACCAGTCTCATGATCCTGCTGTTCCTCGGTAGCTGGCGCTCGACGGTGATCATTGCCACGTCGATCCCGTTGGCGATCCTTGGCGCCATCGCGATGCTGTCCGCGTTCGGCGAAACCATGAACATCATGACGCTGGGTGGCCTGGCACTCGCGGTGGGCATCCTGGTGGATGACGCCACGGTGACCATCGAGAACATCAACTGGCATCTCGAGCACGGCAAGGACGTAGAAACCGCGATCCTCGACGGTGCGGCGCAGATCGTGACGCCCGCCTTCGTCTCGCTGCTCTGCATCTGCATCGTGTTCGTGCCGATGTTCTTCCTGGATGGCGTTGCCCGCTTCCTCTTCGTGCCGATGGCCGAAGCGGTGATGTTCTCCATGATCTGCTCGTTCATCCTCTCGCGTACGCTCGTGCCGACGATGGCGAAGTATCTGCTGCACCCGCACTCGGTCGACGACCCGCACGGCGAGCATGGCAAGGTCTCGCGCAACCCGCTGGTCCGCTTCCAGCGCGGTTTCGAGAAGCGCTTCGAAAGCCTGCGCCAGAGCTACCACGGCCTGCTCGAACTCGCGCTGCGCCATAGCAAGCCGTTCGTCATCGGCTTCATGGCCTTCGTGATCCTCTCGTTCGGCCTGGTGCCGATGCTGGGCCGAAACTTCTTCCCCTCGGTGGATTCGGGCCAGATCCTGATGCACGTCCGTGCGCCGGCCGGTACCCGCGTGGAAGAGACGGCGAACCTGTTTGCCGCCGTGACCAAGGAAGTGCGCAAGATCATCCCGGCCGAAGAACTCGGTACGGTGGTGGACAACATGGGCCTGTCGTCGTCGGGTATTAACAACACCTACAACAACACCGGTACCGTGAGCTCGTCGGACGGCGATCTTCAGATCGCGCTGAAGGAAGACCACAAGCCGACAGCTGACTACGTGCGCGAGCTCCGTGAAAAGCTGCCGCGTCTGTTCCCGACCGCGACGTTCTCGTTCCCGCCAGCGGACATCATCAGCCAGATCCTGAACTTCGGTTCGCCTGCGCCGATCGATCTGCAGATCCGTGGACCCAACGTCAATGCGAACTTCAAGTACGCCGACATGTTGCTGCGCGAGATCCGCCGCGTGCCGGGCGTGGTCGACGCGCGCATCCAGCAGTCGAACGCCAGCCCGACGTTCAACGTCGACGTGGACCGCAGCCGTGCACAGCAAGTCGGCATCACCGAGCGCGACGTCACCAACAGCCTCGGCGTGAACCTGGCCGGTTCCAGCCAGATCGCCCCGACCTTCTGGCTGAACCCGCAGAACGGCGTGTCGTACCCGATCGTGATGCAGACCCCGCAGTACGCGATCGATACGCTGCCTGATCTCGCCAACGTGCCGATCAGCCCGAGCACCGGCGCGGCCGGCTCGCAGATCCTTGGCGGCCTGGCCTCGTTCTCGCGCACCACCAGCAGCACGGTGGCCAGCCAGTACAACATCCAGTCGATGGTCGAGATCTTCGCCACCACGCAGGATCGCGATCTGGGCGGCGTGGCGACGGATATCCAGAAGATCCTGAAGGCGCACGAGAAGGATCTGCCGAAGGCATCGAGCACCGCGCTGCTCGGCCAGGTGCAGACGATGAACAGCGCCTTCACCGGCCTGATCCTCGGCCTGCTCGGCGCGATCGTCCTGATCTACCTGCTGATCGTGG
Organism: Luteibacter aegosomaticola; assembly: GCF_023078475.1. Lineage (NCBI taxonomy): Bacteria > Pseudomonadati > Pseudomonadota > Gammaproteobacteria > Lysobacterales > Rhodanobacteraceae > Luteibacter > Luteibacter aegosomaticola. The sequence continues at coordinate 503,185 of NZ_CP095741.1, forward strand.
TGAACTTCCAGTCGTGGGCGGATCCGTTCGTGATCGTCACCGCGCTGCCCGCCGCTATCGCCGGCATCATCTGGATGCTGTTCGCCACGCATACGCCGCTCTCGGTGCCTGCACTCACCGGCGCCATCATGTGCATGGGCGTGGCCACCGCCAACTCCATCCTGGTGGTGAGCTTCTGCCGCGAGCGCCTCGCGGACACCGGTGATGCGTACATCGCCGCATCGGAAGGCGGTTTCGTCCGCTTCCGCCCGGTGCTGATGACCGCGCTGGCCATGATCATCGGCATGCTGCCGATGGCCCTGGGCATGGGCGAAGGCGGCGAGCAGAACGCACCGCTCGGCCGCGCCGTCATCGGCGGCCTCATCTTCGCCACCACGGCCACGCTGCTGTTCGTGCCGGTGGTCTTCAACATCATCCATGGCCGTCGCGGCCACGCCTCCAAAACCCCGGCGAACGCTTCCGGAGAGCCCGTCCATGTCGCCTGATACGATCCATACCCCGCCGCCGCGTCGCCTGCGCCTCGCTGGCATCATCGCCGCCATCGTGGTCCTCGCCATCGTCGTTGCCGGCGTGGCCACCCGCGCCAACGAATCGCGCAACCTGCGCGAGTGGACCGACGACCAGGCCACGCCGTCGGTCAACCTGGTCAAGCCGCAAGGCGGGCAGGGCGGTGGTGATCTCAACCTGCCGGGTCGCCTCCAGGCTTATGCGCGTGCGCCGATCTATGCGCGTACCAGCGGTTACCTGAAGTCGTGGAAGTACGACATCGGTCAGAAAGTGAAGGCTGGTGACATCCTGGGCGAAATCGAAACCCCGGATCTCGACCAGCAGTTGCTGCAGGCCAAGGCCGACCTCGCCAGTGCACGTGCTAACGAAGCCCTTGCGCAGACCACCGCCAAGCGTTGGCAGTCCATGCGCGATTCGGATTCGGTCTCCAAGCAGGAAGTGGACGAGAAGACCGGCGACTACGACGCCAAGCACGCACTCGCTGCGGCAGCTCAGGCGAACCTTGAGCGCATCCAGGCGACCAAGGGCTTCGCCAAGCTCGTCGCGCCGTTCGATGGCGTGGTGACGGCTCGCGAGACCGATGTCGGTGCGCTGATCAACGCCGGCGGCGGTGGCCAGGAACTGTTCGTGGTCTCTGACACGCACAAGCTGCGCATGTACGTGAACGTGCCGCAGAACTACGCGCCGGCGATCAAGCAGGGCGAGACGGTGAAGCTCACCGTGCCGGAATACCCGGGCCAGACCTTCGAAGGCAAGATCGAGTCGAGCTCGTCGGCGATCAACGCGGCCAGCGGCACCACGCTCGTGCAGGTCGCCGTCGATAACAACGACGGCAAGCTGCTCCCGGGCAGCTACGCCAGCGTCACGTTCGACCTGCCGGCCAACGCCGCGCTCTATCGCGTACCGGCCAGCGCCCTCGTGTACGACGGCAGCGGTCTCCGTGTTGCCGTGGTCGATGCGCAGAACAAGGTGACGTTCAAGGACGTGACCATCGCGCAGGACTTCGGCAAGACGGTGCAGCTCGCTTCGGGCATCAACGCCGGCGACCGTCTGATCGAGAGCCCGCCGGATGGTCTGGCGAATGGCGACACGGTGAAGGTCATTCCTCCGAAGAAGGAAGGCGGCAATGGCAAGGCGTGAACCCTTGCGGCTGCTGGCAGGCCTGCTGCTCTCGGCAGGCCTCGGGGCCTGCTCGATGGCCCCGACGTACAAGACGCCGGAAGTGCCGGTCGCGCCGCAGTTCGCCAACACCGATTCACCGTGGGTCGAAGCCAAGCCGGCCGATCATCTTGATCGGGCCAGCTGGTGGTCGCTCTATGGCGACTCGCGTCTTGATGGCCTGCAGGGCCAGTTGCTGAAGAACAACGCCACGCTCGCGGCCGCGTACGCGCACTACGAGCAGGCTGAAGCCTTCACCAAGCAGGCGCGTGCGGGGCTGTTCCCGACCTTCGGCCTGAATGGCAACGCCACGCGTAACCGCGAATCGGATACGCGTCCGCTGCGTGGTGCCACCTCGCCGGCCTGGTACAACTCGTACACCATCGGTGGTCAGCTCGATTACGAAGTGGACCTGTGGGGTCGCGTGCGTGACACCGTTGCGGCGGGTACGGCCGAACAGGCCGCCTCGGCGGCTGACCTCGCCGGTGCGCAGCTGAGCCTCCAGGCGCAGCTTGCCGACAGCTACCTGCAGCTCAACGGCCAGGATCGCCAGATCAAGGTGCTGAACGAGAGCATCGATGCTTTCACCAAGGCGTTGCAGCTCACGCAGTCGCGCCATGAAGGCGGTATCGCATCGGGCCTTGATGTGGCCCGCGCGCAGACGCAGCTCTCGAGCGCCAAGTCGCAGCTGACCCAGGCGCAGGCACAGCGTGGCCTCGTGCTGCACGCCATCGCCGTGCTCGTGGGCGATAGCGCTTCGACGTTCACGCTCGAAACGAAGGACGACGCCGTGAAGGTGCCGACCATTCCGCTCGAGGTGCCGTCCGCGCTGCTGCAGCGCCGCCCGGATGTCGCCGCCGCGGAACGCCGCACGGCTGCCGCCAACGCCCGTGTCGGCGTCGCACGCTCGGCGTTCTTCCCGCAGATCACGCTGGACGGGCAGGGCGGCTGGCAGAGTTCGGCGTGGGGCAGCATCGCCACCGCGCCGAACCGCTTCTGGGCGCTGGGCCCGACCGTGCTCCTGAACGTGTTTGACGGCGGTCGCCGCAAGGCCGCCGTGGAATCCGCGAAGGCCGCGACGGACGAAGCCGGTGCGAAGTACCGCGACGTCGTGCTGAATGCGTTCGCCCAGGTGGAAGACAACCTCACCCTGTTACGCGACCTCGGCGCTGCGTTGAACGACCAGCGCGCCGCGGCGGATGCCGCCCAGCGTTCGGTGGACCTGTCGCTCGATCGCTACCGCGAAGGCGCCGTCGGCTACCTCGACGTGGTGCAGGCCCAGACCGCCGAGCTCGACGCTCGCCGCAGCGTGATCGATCTGGAAACCCGCCAGCTCCGCGCCAGCGTGGCCCTCATCCGCGCCCTGGGCGGCGGCTGGCAGGCCCCCGCGACAACGTAAACCCGTCCATGGGCGCGACCATCCCGCCCATGGACGTCAAAAACTCGCTCTTGTAGGAGCGCGCTTGCGCGCGATGGGTGCTCGCCGCAGGCCCCAATCGCGCGCAAGCGCGCTCCCAAAACAGCCTCTATGATGCGGGTATGGAGACTCTTCTCGCCCGCCAGCAAGCCGCCCAACGCCGTGAAGGCACGCCTCCGGCGGCCATCCGCATCGATCGCCTCGATCGCGCCATCGGTCTGCTGGTCGACCATGCCAGTGACATCGCCGATGCGCTGAACGACGACTTTGGCCATCGTTCCCGCCAGGGCTCCCTGGTCAGCGATGTAGCGGCTTCCATCGAGCCGCTGAAGCACGCGAAGCACCACGTAAAACGGTGGATGCGCCGCGATTACCGCCCGGTCTCGCCCGCGCCCCTGGCGCTCCTCGGCGCCCGCGCCTGGGTGGACTACCAGCCCAAGGGCGTCGTCGGTGTCATCGCACCGTGGAACTTCCCGTTCAATCTCACGTTCGCGCCACTTGCCGGCATTCTCGCCGCGGGCAATCGCGCGATGATCAAGCCGTCGGAATTCACGCCGCGCTCGTCGGCGCTCATGCAGCGCATGGTGGCGGCCGCGTTCGACGAGACGGAGGTCGCGGTCATCACGGGTGATCAGTCGGCGGGCGAAGCGTTCGCCGCGCTGCCATTCGATCATCTGTTGTTTACCGGGGCCACCTCGGTGGCGAAGCATGTCATGCGTGCGGCGGCGGAGCATCTTGTTCCCGTCACGCTTGAGCTGGGAGGGAAGTCACCCGCCATCATCGGCCGCGATGCGGATCTGGATCTCGCTGCGCGACGGTTGCTGTTCGGCAAGACGCTCAACGCCGGGCAAATCTGCGTGGCGCCCGATTACGCACTGGTGCCGGGCGATGCGGTCGAAGCCTTCGTCGAAGCACTCGCACGCAACGTCGCCGTGATGTTCCCGACGCTTCGCGGCAACCCCGATTACACGTCGATCATCAACGAACGCCATAAGGCTCGACTCGAAGGCTATCTCGATGACGCGGTTGCCCACGGCGCATCCGTTCGCGCGCTGAATCCGTCGAACGAAGCGCTGGATGGACGCCGCATGGCCCCGACGGTGGTGCTCGGAGCCACGGACGACATGGCCGTGCTACGCGAAGAAATCTTCGGGCCGATCCTGCCCATTGTGCCGTATGGCCGCCTCGACGATGCGATCGCCTACGTCAACGCACATCCGCGACCGCTCAGCCTGTACTACTTCGGCAATGGTCGCGCCGATCAGGAACACGTGCTGGCTAACATCGTAGCCGGCGGCGTCACGCTCAACGACACGGTCGTTCACCTCACCCAGGACAATCTCCCCTTCGGCGGCATCGGCCCTTCGGGTATGGGCGCGTACCACGGCTATGACGGCTTCAAAACCTTCAGTCATGCCCGCGCCGTCTACCGTCAGTCGCGTTTCGACATCACCGCTATGCTCCGTCCGCCGTACGGCAAGACGATCGAACGGCTGCTGTCCTTCAAGATCCGCCGCTAGCCTGTAGGAGCGCGCTTGCCGCAACGTGGATCGCGCGCAAGCGCGCTCCTACAGGGGCCGCGCGTGTAGCGTGCCCACGGTCAGGCCACCCGAGGGATCAAGCGATACCGCGTAGCCGAGGTCCGGCGCGACGAAGGTATTCGCACCCGTCGGCACGAGGGCGGTTCGTGCTGTATCGGGAAGAACGAGAAACCAGGCATCGCCTTCGCGCGCGAGTGTGATCTGGCGGTCGCCTTCGTAATCCTCGTCGTCGATGGCGTAACGGCCCACACGTGCTTCCATGGCTGCTTTGTTCAACTCGCCTTTCGCCACGACGCGCGGCGCGAAACCCTCCCAGCCAAATGCATCCGCCACGGCTTTCGTGAACTCCACATTGAGCCAGCGGCCGTTGTCGCTATCGGTGAGCATGACGACGCCGTCGCCGCTGTCGAGGTACATCACGTACTTGCTCTTGAAGCCGGCGTTGCCGCCCTCGTGCATGAAGTGACGCGTAAGGCCGTCGCCCGAGACGAAAACGCCTAAACCGTAGTGATTTAATCCAGGTTCGAGCATGAGGGCGGCGGCGGCTTTCGAGAAGAATGCCTTCTCGCCGCGATCGCCCTGGCGTACGGCGATAAGCCACCGGGCCAGATCCTCGGCTGTTGTCCATAAGCCCGCCGCTGCCAGCTCGGGATAGGTGTTGGCGCCGCCGGGAATGACATCGCCGTTTGCGGTATGTCCCGAGGCATGGGCGATGCCGGGCGGCAGTGGCTGGGCGAAGCTGCTGTCGTCCATCCCGGCAGGTTTAAGCACGACTCGCTGTATGAGTTCGGCAAACGGCTGCTTCGTGCAGTGTGCGATCGCGAGTTGCGCGACGGTATAACCGCCGCCCGAGTAAGCGTAGGTGCTGCCGGGCGTGGACTCGATGGTGACAGCGGGTGTATTGGAAGGTGGCTGGCCCAGGATGACCTGCTCGGGCGTGGCGGTGGGCGTGCCGGCCGGATACCCAGGAAAACCGTTCACCGTTGCACCCGCGGTATGGTGAAGTAGGTTGCGCAGCGTGACCGGATGCGTCACATCCTGTTTGCCCGGGGGCAGCTTGAGCGGTGCGAGGCACGTGTCGATCGGCGCATCCAGATCGATCAGGTGCTGGTCTGCCAGCGTCGCAGCGAGGCTACCTGTCACACCCTTGCTCAAGGACGCCGCCTGGAACCGCTCTCGGGTGGCAGGCACGCTCACCGTCCCGTCGCTTCGATACGTCGCCGACCACGCGATGCGCCCTTGCTTGATCACCGCCACGCTCATCGTCGGAACGCGGTACCTGCGCATGCGCTCGTAGACATTCCAGCGCACCGGCGCCTGACCGGCGATATCGATCTTCGGACGCAAGCCGTTCTCGATGGCATGGCGTTGCGCTGCCTCGGGCGCCTCGGTAGCCAACGCACCCGTGGCACCGGTGGCCAGGGACGCGGCCAAGGCGAGGCGGCCCAGCGCGTGGCGGGTAGTGCTCATCATGGTGGCCCCTTCGAGACGGTAAGTCGCGCTTGGATGCCTCCTGTGCCCTAACCGTTTAAGGGGCGCCTTGTAGGAGCGCGCTTGCGCGCGATCCGCCGGCAGGCGGCCAGCCTGCGGCAAGCACATCGCGTGCAAGCGCGCTCCTACAGGTGCTTGATCACCATCACCTGGCCCCAGGGCAGTTCCATGAGGGTGTAGCCGCCCTGGCCGCAGTGCTCGGCGAAGCATTGCCGCACGCCGGGGTCGTAGTAGTCGTCACCGATCACGATGCCGCCGGCAAGCATGCGCGGCAGGAAGTAATCGAGCGCCGCGTTGGTGCTGGACACAAGATCCATGTCGAGATGGACGAAGCTGTACCGCTCGTCAGGCACGCCGGTGGTCGATGCGGGAAACCAGCCGGGGTGGAAATGCACGTTCGGATACGGCGCGAGGATGCGCTCGACGAGGCCCATGGTGCCGTGCACTGTGCCGAAGTAGTTGCGAACCTCGGTCGCCGGCACGTCGGACGCGTGCTGTTGTGTCTCGAACACATCGAACAGGCGCAGCGTGGCCTCACCTTTCACCTCGCAGATGAGCCGCGCGCTGCCTCCCTTGAACACCCCGGCTTCGGCCATCGCACCGCCCAGCCGAACGGCGGCACGCACGGCGATCATGATCTGCAACGCCGCGGCATCCGTTAGCAGGATGGCGGTCATCTGCCGCGTCTCGTGGATCGTGCGCAGGTTCGCGTGCCACTCGGGGCCCAGATGGGCCTGCATGGAGCCGCGGCGGGCCAGGGCAGAGCGTAGAAGGGCGCCCGGCTTCAGCTTGTCCTGCCAGCGCTGCGGCCGCGTGGTCGATGCGATGGTTGCCATGGCGCAGAGGTTCCCCGGTTAAATCCGTGGGTGCCGCCCTCACGCGCGAAGGTTGTTGTAGGAGCCCACCCTGTGGGCGACATCTTTCGCCTCACCGCGCAGGCCATGTGGCGTTATCGCGAACGGCGTCGCCCACAGGGTGGGCTCCTACGATTCGTGCGCCGTGCGCCGTGCGTCGTGCGTGGACGTGGCGTCGTGCGTGGCGTCGTGCGTGGGCGTCGTGCGTGGGCAAAAAAAGGGCCCCGAGGGGCCCTTTGTCGAACTCGTGGAACGCGTTGGCTTAGAGCTTCGCGCCCAGCAGTTCTTCCAGCTTGCGCTGGTCCTTGGCGAAGTTGCGGATGCCTTCGGCGAGCTTGTCGGTAGCCATCGCGTCTTCGTTGTGGCCCCAGCGGAACTGGGCTTCGGTGAGCTTGTTCGCCGGCGGCTCGGCCTTCTTGCCGTTGTCCTTGAGGGCAGCGGAAAGCGGCGCATCGGTTTCGTCGAGCTGCTTCAGCAGATCCGGCGCGATGGTCAGGCGGTCGCAACCGGCAAGGGCCTGGATCTGGCCGATGTTACGGAAGCTCGCACCCATCACGATCGTCTTGTAACCGTGGGTCTTGTAGTAATCGTAGATGCGGCGGACCGACTTCACGCCCGGATCTTCGTCCGGTGCGTAGGTCTTCTTATCGGTGTTCTTGACGTACCAGTCGAAGATGCGGCCGACGAACGGCGAGATCAGGAACGCACCCGCTTCGGCGCAGGCCTGGGCCTGTTCGAAGCTGAAGAGCAGGGTCATGTTGCAGTTGATCCCTTCCTTCTGCAGTTGCTCGGCGGCCTTGATGCCTTCCCAGGTGGAGGCGAGCTTGATCAGCACGCGCTTCGGGTCGACGCCGACATCCTTGTACATGCCGATCAGGCGCTTGGCCTTGGCGATGGAGGCTTCCTTGTCGAACGAGAGGCGGGCATCCACTTCGGTCGAGACGTAGCCCGGGACGATCTTCAGGATCTCGCGGCCCACGAGCACCGCCAGGCGGTCGCCGGCGTCGATCAGCTGCTGGGAGCGATCGGAGCTCTGTTCCTTGGCCCACTTAACGGCCTCATCGATGTACGGGGCGTACTCGGGGATGCCAGCGGCCTTCAGCAGCAGGGACGGGTTGGTGGTCGCGTCTTCCGGCTTGAAGGTCTTCATGGCCGACATGTCGCCGGTATCGGCGACGACCTTGGTGAGTTTGCGCAGTTGTTCGAGTTGGCTGGTCACGTTTGCAGCTTCCGTTACCTGTGGGGAAAGAGATTGTCGCGCCGGGGACGGCAGCGGGGATAGGCATCCGATGGTATCGGGTTGCTTGTTCAATATAGGTCGATGGGGTCCACATCAAGGGACCAGCGGACCTTGCGGGCCGATGGCAGGCCCGTAAGGGCGTGCTGCCAGGGCCGCAGGAACGCGTGGAGCCGCGCGCGGGTGGAGGCCTCGACAAGGAGCTGGCCACGGTGCCGGCCCGCACGCAGGGGCATGGGTGCGGGCATGGGGCCGGCCAGGCGCAGGTCACCGGGCTCACCGATGGCGAGATGCGCTTCATGGAGGAAGGCATCCACCTCGGCACGGCCATGCGCGTCCGCCCGCAGCAGTACCTGGTGCGAAAACGGCGGCAGTTCGAGCAGCCGCCGTTCGGTCAGCAGCTCGGCGGCGACGGTCGCGTAACCGCCCCGTAGCAGGCCATGCAGCATCGCGTGGTCGGGATGGTGCGTCTGTAGCAGCACGCTGCCCGGGCGCGCGGCACGGCCCGCTCGGCCGGCCACCTGGACCACGAGCTGGGCCAGCCGCTCGCTGGCACGGAAATCGATGCTGTGCAGCCCTTCGTCCACGCCGACAATCGCGACGAGGGTGAGGTTCGGCAGGTCGTGGCCCTTCGCCAGCATCTGCGTACCGACAAGAATCGCCGGTTTGTCCTCGCGCAGGCCATCCAGGATCTCGCCGAACGCTTCGCGGCGGCGGGTGGTTTCGCGGTCGATGCGTACGACCGGCACGTCGGGGAAGCGCTCGGCCAACGCTTCTTCCAGCCGCTCGGTGCCCTGGCCTTGCGGGCTGAGGTTTGCGGAGCCACACGCCGGGCAGGCCGTGGGCTGCGCTTCGGTGTTGTCGCAGTGGTGGCAAATGAGCCGGCGGCGCCCGGCGTGCAGCGTCATCGGCCGTTCGCAACGCGGGCAATCGGCATGCCAGCCGCAGTCGTAACAAAGCAGGATGGGTGCGTAGCCGCGGCGGTTACGGAACACGAGCGCTTGCTCGCCGCGACCGACGCAGGCGGCGACGGCGTTGACGAGCGTCGGCGACAGGCCGTGATCCAGGCGCTGCGCGCGCATATCCACGATTTGCACGCGCGTCGGCTGCGAGGCGCCCGGGCGGCCACGCAGCACCAGCCGCTTGTAACGGCCGGCATCCACGTTGGCCAGGCTTTCCAGCGACGGGGTAGCCGAGCCCAGCACCACGGGCACACCTAACGCGCGGGCGCGCACCAGGGCGAGGTCGCGGGCGTGGTAGCGGAAGCCTTCCTGCTGCTTATATGAGGGGTCGTGCTCTTCGTCGACGATGATCAGCCCGGCGTTGGGCAGTGGGGTGAACACCGCCGAGCGCGTACCGATGACGACCCGGGCGCTGCCATCGCGGGCGCGCAGCCAGGCCCGGGCGCGGTCGCCCTCGGCCAGGTTGGAGTGCAGCACTTCGATGGCGATGCCCAGCCGTTCGCGCAAGCGGCGCACGGTCTGTGGCGCCAGGCCGATCTCAGGCACGAGCAGAAGCGTTTGCCGCCCTTCGGCCAGCGCCTTTTCGATCAGCGCGAGGTAGACCTCGGTCTTGCCGCTACCCGTGACGCCATCCAGCAGGTAAGGCTGGAATCGGCCCAGGCCTTCGGCCATGGCGGCCACCGCGGCAGCCTGTTCCTCGCTTAGCGCGGGGCCAGGCGCGGGCGTGGCGGGCAACGCGCCTTCCTTCAGCTCGAGCTTCTCAACGAGCCCGGCTTCGATCAGCCTTCGCGCGGCGGCGCGCCAGTCGGGCAGAGCGAACCCCAGTTCGTCGGCGGCGCGCGGGCCGTCATAAAGCGCATCGAGCAGTGCCGCCGAACCACCCTTGCGACTGCGCGCATCGCGCGCCGCACGGCCCTGCTGGGTGAGTGCCCACACCTCGCGCCCGGTAGGCGGCAAGGGCTTGGGCTCGCGCAGCGCCAGGGGCAGGGCGTTCGTCACGGCTTCGCCCGGCGCACCGGCCCAGTAGTCGGCTGCCCAGGCCAGGGTCGCCAGCAACTCGGCGTCGAGCAGGGGGGCTTCATCGAGCACCTCGCTGGCCCGCTTCAGCCGCTTGGCGCCGACGGCCGCCTCGGCGGCCGGGTCGATCACGATCCCGACCATCTCCCCGCGACCAAATGGCACGCGCACGCGCGAACCCGCCCCGGCGACGCCTGCCAGGGGCGGCAGATAGTCGAAAAGGGTGAGCAGGGGAACCGGTAGGGCGACGCGAAGAACGGATGTCATGCGAGGCCTAGTTTAACGAGGTCCAGCGATTTCGCTGGTCAATGATTAACCACAGTGGCGAGGGCTTGGAGGGGAATGACGTCATCCGCGCGAGGAAGCTGGCCTAAGTGCCCGCCCACTGGGGGCTTTCAGGGTTATCCACAAGTGCTGTGGATAAGTCTGTGGATGAGCTTCGGATGGAGCCCCTCCAGGCGCTTGGTTAAGCCACGGCGGTTAGCTTGAACACATTTTAACCAAGCTGAAATATAGCTTGAAATCAACATGTTACAAATGCGACGCCGAGTCGCTTCACTAGACGTCCGCAAAACCTTGACAAAGGCGAAGGGACCTCGCGGCCTGTGTACAACCGCTTGCTGCGTAGGAAAAAATCTTAGTGGGAAATACCGATGACGATGGCGATGGTCAGCGCGAAAAGCAGAAGCCAGAAATAGACGCTGCCTATCAACCAATACTTAAGGATAGTCATTCCCCATCCCTGGCGGTACACCCGCTTCTGCATGATCAGCAGATAGACCGGCATCCAAATCCACACTGCGAACTCGACCAGGCTGATAACGCCCCCGACAAACCCCAGGTGCGGCGCAAGGGCGTTGCGCGCGAAGCCCAGCAGGGTCAGCAGCATGAGGGACAGGAACAGGAAGGCATGGCTGTGCAGGGCAACGATCAGATGCTCCACGTACAGCCGACGCCGGAACACGTAAAACAGCTTCAGCATCAGGGCGAACACCGGCACCATGATGAACATGGTCTGCGGCAGCACACCGAACACGCCTTCGAACATGCGGTGGATCGCTTCCTTCTGCTGTGGGCCGGGGTTGCTGGCCTGGACGAAGTTGAGCTTCAACCGATCCAGCCCCTCATTAAGCCGGGCGTTCACAGCGGTGGGCAACCAGGCGACCTTGAACTGGAGGTCTTCGGAATTCAGGACGTTGGCGTGTTTGAGCTTGATGTCATCCTCGCCGCCACTTCCCGGCTCGGCGATCGGCGGGGCCTTCAGCTCGCTCAGGCGCCTGTTGGCGGCGTCGCGTAGCATTCCCTGAACTGCCGTCAGGCTGGTTTTGACCACCCCCGGCGTATTCGGGTCGGCCTGTGTGGTGAGCATGGAGCGCACCTCACTCCGGTAGATTTCGTGCACTTCGTCCGCCGTGGTCGCCTTGGCCATCTGGCCAAACGTATCGCTATTGCCGCCCTCGCCGTTGCCGAACTTCACCGCGTTAACGGCCAGGTGCATGAAGAAGAACGAGATCAGGCAGAACACGAACATCAGCCGGAACGGCGCGATATAACGCACCCGGCGGCCGGCGAAGTATTCGAGGGTGAGGAAGCCGGGCTTGGTGTAGAGCGGCGGCACGGTATGGACGATGCGCTCGTCCATATGGAAAAAGATGTCGCCCGCGTCCTCCAGCATGTGCGATACCGGCTTGAGCACGCTGTGGATCGACTGGCCACATTCGTGGCAGAACTCGCCCTGGAGCGCGGTTTCGCAATTCGCGCACAGTAAGGCCGGCGACGGCTTGAGTTCGTTCATCCGCTGGTTTCCCCGATTTATCCCCTTCCCCCGCGGATGATGGCATGGCCCCGGGTACAATGGGCGGCCCAAAGCCCTATCTCCCCCCCATGCCTATCGACCGCGCCCGCGCCCGGCGCGAGATCGGCGCCACCACCCGGTTGGCCCTGCCGATCATCGCCGCGCAGCTTTCTTCCGTTGGCCCCAATGTGGTCGACGCGATCCTGGCTGGCCACCAGGGGGCCCATACCCAGGCCTCCGTGGTCACGGGCGTGAACATCTGGGTGCTGGCGATCGTGGCCGGTATCGGCACCATGATGGCGGTACCGCCTACGGTGGCCCAGCTGGATGGCGCGAACCGCCGCGGTGAGATCGGCGCGGTATTCCACCAGGCGCTTTATATCGCGCTGGTGCTGGGCATCGTACTGGGCGTGGCCGTGTGGCATGCCTCGCCGCTCATGGGGCTGTTCCATGTCGTGGAATCGATGCGGGCGGACGTTACGGCATTCCTGCATGCCATCGCCTTTGCCGCGCCTGCGCTTACGGTGTACTTCGCCTTGCGTGGTCTATCGGATGGGCTATCGATGCCGCGTCCCTCCATGTATTTCAGCCTCGGCGGCACCGTGGTGCTGGCGCCGCTGGGTTATGTGCTGATGTACGGCAAGCTCGGCCTGCCGGCGATGGGCGCGCGCGGCAGCGGTATCGCCACGGCTACGGTGCTGTGGCTCGAACTGATCGGCTTCGCTACCTACGTGTTCCTGCACCGTAACTATCGCGATCTCAACCTGCGCCAGCGCATGGCGCGGCCCGACTGGGTCCAGATCCGCCAGCTGCTGCACGTGGGCCTGCCCATGGCCGTGACCCTGCTGATGGAAGCAGGGCTGTTCGTCGCCGTGGCACTGCTGATTGGCCGGCTGGGCGAAACCGTCTCGGCTGCGCACCACGTGGCGCTCAACGTCGCGCAGGTCGCCTTCATGATCCCGCTCGGCGTCTCCATGGCGATCACCGTGCGGGTGGGCAACGCCGCCGGGCGCCGCGATGCGCAGGGCGTCCGCTATGCCGGCCTGTCGGGCCTCCTCCTTGTCCTTTTCACCCAGCTGTTTTCGTCCGGGATCATGGTGCTGCTGCCCACGCAGATTGCGCAGCTCTATACGAGCGACGCGGCGGTGGTGGCCACGGCCGCGCAGCTCATGCTGCTCGCGGGCGTCTTCCAGTTCGCCGATGGCATCCAGGTGGCCTCGAACGGCGCCCTGCGTGGGCTCAAGGACACCCGGGTGCCCATGGGGCTGACCATGTTCGCGTACTGGATGGTGGGCATGCCCGTGGGCTGGTACCTCGCCTTCGACCGGGGGCTGGGCGCACGCGGGATGTGGATGGGCCTGGTGGCCGGACTCACCGTCGCGGCGGTGCTCCTGTTCGCAAGGTTCTGGCGGACCAGCGGCCGCGCCGACTGGCCCGCCGACGTAGGTAGCGATCCCCTGCCATTCCACACGTGATGCCGACGGGGCAACGCGCTACGCTGCGCGTAACCTGGAAGGAACATCCACGATGCCGGATCCGCTGAACACCACGCCGCCGCCCCTGCCCGGACGCCCCTCGCCCGTGCCGCCGGTACCGCCGCCCCGCCGCAACGGTTTCGGCCGGTTCCTGCGCGGGCTGGGCCGTGGCCTGAACATCACGCGGCTCGTCATCCTCAACGTGCTGTTCTTCGGCGTGCTGGGTGTGTTCTTCCTGCTGGTCTTCGTGGGCCACCGCAGCGAGCAGATCGCGGACAAGACGGTGCTCGTCATCGCGCCCGATGGCGCGCTGGTGGAGCAGTACAGCGCCGACCCGGTATCGCGCGCGTTCTCGCGCATGTCGGGCGACGGCGTGAAGCAGGTGCAGGTGCGTGACCTCGTCCGCGCGATCGATAGCGCGACCAAGGATGATCGCATCAGCCGCATCCTGCTCAATACCGACAAGCTGCAGGCCGGCGGCTTCGCCGCGCTGCGCGAAGTCGGTGCCGCGCTCGATCGCTTCCGTGCCGCCGGCAAGCCGGTGATCGCCTGGGGTGCGAACCTGGAGCAGGGCCAGTACTACCTGGCCGCGCACGCCGACAAGATCTACATCGATCCGCAGGGTGGCGTGATCGCCACCGGCCTCGCGAACTACCGCCTGTTCTACAAGGATCTGCTCGACAAGCTCGGCGTGCAGGTGCACCTGTTCCGCGTTGGCCAGTTCAAGAGCGCGGCAGAACCCTTCATCCTCGACCATGCCTCGCCGGAATCGAAGGAAGCCGATGCGTACTGGCTGGGTGGCCTGTGGGGTACCTGGATCGACGAAGTAGCGAAGCTGCGCCATCTTGATCCGGCGGCGCTGCGCGGCGATGTCGATGGCCTGGCGGAGCGCGTCCGCGATGCCAAGGGCAGCCTCGCGCAGCTCGCGGTTGATGAGAAGCTGGTCGATGGCATCGCTACCGACCAGCAAGTGGTCCAGATGCTGCGCAAGCAGGGTGTGCCAGCAGGCGCCAAGGACATCGGCTTCCGCCACGTCGAGCTAGGCACCTATCTCTCCGATCGTGGTCTCGGCACCGTGGATATGTTGCAGACCGGTCCGGGCGTTGCCGTCGTCGTGGCTGAAGGCGAGATCACCGGCGGCAAGCAGGCGCAGGGCACGATCGGTGGCGATTCCACCGCTGCACTCATCCGTAGCGTGCGCCACGATAAGCGCACGCGCGCGCTGGTGTTGCGCGTGAACTCGCCGGGTGGCGAGGTGTATGCCGCCGAGCAGATCCGCCGTGAAGTCGAGCTCACCCGTGAGAGTGGCATTCCGGTCGTGGTTTCGATGGGTGACGTGGCGGCCAGTGGCGGCTACTGGATCTCGATGAACGCCAACCGGATCTACGCCGAGCCGAATACGATCACCGGTTCCATCGGCATCTTCGGCATGTTCTATACGGTGCCCGATACGCTGGCGAAGATCGGCGTGAAGAGCGATGGCGTCGGCACCAGCCCGCTCGCGGGTGCGTTCGATGTCACTCGCCCGCTCGATCCGAAGGTCGGCATCCTCATCCAGAGCATCATCGACAAGGGCTACCGCGATTTCGTCGGTGGCGTGGCGCGTGCGCGCGGCAAGGATTTCGCCGCTATCGATAACATCGCCCAGGGCCGCGTGTGGACCGGTGAGCAGGCGATGCAGCGTGGTCTCGTCGATAAGCTGGGTAGCCTTGATGACGCCATCCGCGATGCGGCCGAGATGGCTCAGCTGAAGGGCGACTTCAACGTGCGTTACGCCGAGAAGCCGATGGGTGCGTTCGAGCGCTTCCTCACCAGCGTAGGCGACAGCACCGAGGCACGTGTCGCCGTGTCGTGGGGCTTCCAGCTGCCGTCATGGGTGGCGGAACTGCCGAAGCTCGCGCCGGAGTTCGCGCTGTTCCGCACGGCCGAGGCGGGCAAGCCGCATGTTTACGCTTACTGCTTCTGCTCGCCGCGGTAGTTTCATCGCTTACTGCGTCTGATCGTCGATGGCTTTCCGCTGGTCAGCGGCTTGCTTGTCGACGGTCTTCTGCACGTCCTGCGCTTTCTTCTTCTGTGCCTCCATGCTGTCCCACGGGGTTTCCACGTGGGCCTGGGGCGCGGGCGGGGCCTGGTCGGGCTGGGGTGGCTTGGAGCAGGCGGCACAGGTGGCGATCAGCGCCAGTGGCAGGGCGTAACGAAACATGGGCGGGCTCCCCTTCAGTCAGGCGGTGAGTCTCCCGCCCCGTGGCCCTCAGCGCAATCGCGCGTCGTAGAAACCGTCGACCCGCGCCACTTCCATCTGCCAGTCGAAAAGGGCGGAAAGGTGCTCGTCCGCGAGCAGTTCGTGCTTTGGGCCCTGCGCGTGCAGCGCTCCGTCGCGCAGCATCACCACATGGCCGATCTCCGGCACGATCTCCTCGACATGGTGGGTGACCAGGACCAGCGTCGTGCCCTCGCGAGCTAGCTGGCGCAGCAGGTCGAGGAAGCGGCGGCGCGTACCCGGATCGAGGCCTGCGCAGGGCTCATCAAGCAGCACGGCGCGCGGCTGGTGGACAAGCGCGCGGGCGATCAGCACGCGGCGCGCCTCGCCCGTCGATAGCGTCGAAACATCGCGCGTGGCCAGCTTCGCCGCGCCCACGCGCTCCAGCGCCTCCTTGGCCCGCGAGCGCATCGAAGCATCCACCACGTGATCCAGGCCCAGCGTCATCGAGGCGAAGAAGCCCGAGATCACCGTATCGATGGCCCGCTCGTGCGTGGCTTCGAACTCGCGGCGCAGGTCGGAAGAGACCACGCCGAGCAGGCTACGCAGCTCCGCGACGTTCCAGCGGTCGCGGCCGAAGATCCGCACCACCGGTGTCCCGTCGTCGTGTACCAGCGGATAAAGCCTCCGTTCCACCAGTTTCACCAGCGTCGATTTGCCCGAGCCGTTCGGGCCCAGGATCGCGGTGTGCTGGCCCTGCGCGATATCCAGCGAAAGGCGGTCGAGGAGGGCGCGCCCATCCCGCAGGACAGTGGCACGGTCGATGGAGAGCAGCGGGGTCGTGGCATCCATGCCCCCGAGCATACGGTACGATCGGCGCATGGAGGACTATCAGATGCATCCACGACTGGCCGCCTGGCGGCTCGATGGCCGTACGGCCCTGGTCACCGGCGCGAGCAAGGGCATCGGCCTGGCCTGTGCACGTGAGCTCGCCCTGCTCGGTGCCGACGTGCTCATGGTGGCGCGCGATGAAGAAGCGCTCGATGAGGCCGCGCAGGAACTCGCGGATGAATGCCCCGAGGTCGATATCCTGGCGATGGCCGCCGACCTCACCGACCCGGAAGACCGCCTCGCCGTCTTCGACTGGATCAACGACATCGGCATCGAGCTCTCGATCCTGGTGAACAACGTCGGCGGCAACGTCGTGAAGTCCACGCTGGCGTACACCGAAGACGACTACCGCGGCGTCTTCGAACTCAACGTGTTCTCGACGTACGAGATGTGCCGGCTGGCGCATCCGCACCTGGTTGAGCACACGCAATCTGCCATCGTGAACATCGGCTCGGTCTCCGGCATGACGCACGTGCGTACCGGCTCGCCCTACGGCATGAGCAAGGCGGCGATTCACCAGCTCACCCGCAACCTCGCCTGCGAATGGGGCGAAGATGGCATCCGCGTCAACGCCGTCGCGCCGTGGTACATCCGCACGCAACGCACCGATCCCGCGCTGGCCGATGCGGACTACCTCGATGAAGTGCTGGACCACACACCCATCGGCCGCATTGGCGAGCCGGAAGAAGTCGCGGGCGCCGTGGCGTTCCTGTGCCTTCCTGCATCCAGCTACGTCACGGGGCAGGTGCTTGGCGTGGATGGCGGGTTTCTGAACCACGGCTTCTGACTAGCCGCAACCCTGCAGCTGCGAACGAAGTTGTGCATCCTTCGCATCCAGCGGCGCACGCTCGCTCTTGAACGCATTGCGGATCGCTTTCTGATTCGCATCGTTCTGGTCGCGCAACGCCGCGCAGGTTTCGCCGGGCGACATCGGGCGGCACTCGTCGCGCACCCACACATAGTTGCTCGTGGCCACCGCTGCGGCGTTGCCCTTGCCGCGGTTGAGTTCCGGGAAGGACGACACGGCGGCGTTGCGGCTGCCGTAGGTGTTGGCCAGGCCATTGTCGACGGCGCCGAGCACGCCGAGGGGCGCGGCGTAAGCATCAGGATGCCCGTTGCTGCTGGTGTAGGTTTTGCCATCCGTCGCGCGGACGCACAGGTACATCGTCGGTAACGGTGCGGCGGGGCGCGGCGGTGTTTCGTCGGTGACGGTGAGCTGCCCCGGGGCAGGCGTGGGCATCGGGGCCACGTGCCCGTCGGCCGGCGCCGAGTCGGTGAGCTCAAGCACATCCTGGTGCTGCTGTTTCGTGCAGGGCGTCTGCTGGTAGATCGTCTGGCCATTGGCCACGCATTTGTATACGGTCTCCGCTCGCGCCGCCGACCAGGGCAGCGCGAGCATCACCACAACGAGCCAGGCCATTTTCACGATCAGAAGTCCGCCACGTGCTCTTCGGACGCGAAGCCCAGGGTCATGGCGCCCTCACCGACGTTCACCATGCCGGTAATGCTCATCGGCGTCTCCAGCATTTCCACGCCCGCGTCGCCGCAGATGCGGGTGAGGGCCGTGTAACCAGGCAGGTTGCGCATGTCGTCCAGGTCGCCGCCATAGCTCAGGGTGAGCGAAGGCACGAGCAGGCCGGCCTGCACGCGCTTGGCGGTGTACTCGAACAGGGTCTGCGCGCCGTGTTCAAAGCCACGGACCTTGCCGACCGGCCCGGTCTCGCCGCGGTAGCCGCGCAGGATCGGTTTGATATCGAGCGCGGTGCCGAGCATGGAGCTGAGGAAGCTCACGCTACGGTCGCCCTTGCTGCGGGCGCGTGAGCGCAGGTAGTTCAGGTCACGCGGCAGCATGTAACCGTACGAGCAGTCGGCGATATGCGCTGCGCGTTCACGCACTTCGGCGGGCGACTTGCCCGCCTGGATCATGCGCACGGCTTCGGCCACGGCAGGTGCCGAGCCGGCGAAGATGTTGCGGGTGTCGACCACGCGCATGAGGAACGGGCCACTAACGCCGGCCGCTTCGCGCACGGGACGGTAATTCTTCAGGATGCCGAAGCTCGCCTTGATCACGTTGTCGTGGATGGGGCTGCGCGTCGCCATGATGGTCAGGCACACCACGCAGTCGTAATCCTTCACCAGGCGATTGAGGAACAGGTTCTGCACGTCCTCCACGCTGCTGGCTTCGGTTTCGGCCGAATGACTCTTGCTGCCAAGGTTCTGGTTACGGAAACGAAGGATTTCCGAAGGGTCGCGGTCGTCCTTGAACTTCTGGTTATCCACCTTCACGGTGATCGGCATCACGGCGATGCCATTGCGTTCCACGAAGTCCTGCGGCACGTCGACGGCCGCATCAATTGCCACACCGATCCGCATCGGGTCGTACCCCCATCCTGTCAGGCCCGGCAAGGCCTGGCGGCATGCCGGGCACCCATTGCGCCCTGCCCACTCCGCTGTCGGCGGATGCTACACTTGCGCGAATGAATTTGGCATCTTGCCGGCGTGGCGTCGCCGGTAACCGCGCCGGCCAGGCCTGCCAGGCCCGCCCCTTGCCGGCGCATCGGCACCGGGTTCCCCATGAAAACCAAGAATGAAATCACCACCAACTGGCTGCCGCGCTATACGGGCACGCCACTGGATGGATTCGGCCAGCACATCCTGCTGACCAACTTCGGCCATTACGTCGAGCGCTTTGCCGAGGAAAACGGCGTCGAAGTGCGCGGCCGCGACCGGCCCATGCCCAACGCGACGGCCGATGGCATCACCCTGATCAACTTCGGCATGGGCAGCCCCAATGCCGCCACGGTCATGGACCTGCTCAGCGTTATCCAGCCGCAGGCGGCCCTGTTCCTGGGCAAGTGCGGTGGCCTGAAGCGCAAGAACGCCATTGGCGACCTGATCCTGCCGATCGCGGCGATCCGTGGCGAAGGCACCTCTAACGATTATCTTTTGCCGGAAGTGCCTGCCCTGCCGGCGTTCCAGCTGCAGCGCGCGGTTTCCACGATGATCCGCGACCTCGGCCACGATTACTGGACGGGCACGGTGTACACCACCAACCGCCGGGTGTGGGAGCACGACGAGGCCTTCAAGGAATACCTGCGCAAGACCCGCAGCATGGCGATCGATATGGAAACCGCCACGATCTTCGCGGCCGGCTTCGCCAACCACATCCCCTGCGGCGCACTGCTGCTGGTTTCCGACCAGCCGATGATCCCCGAAGGCGTGAAGACCGAAGCCAGCGACGCCACGGTGACGGCGCAGTTCGTGGAGAAGCACATCAAGGTCGGCGTGGAAGCGCTGAAACTGGTGCGCCGCCACGGCCGCAGCGTGAAGCACCTGCGCTTCGAGGGCGAGAACGAGTAAGCGCTAGCCCCGCCGATGCGCGGGGCGGAGTAGCCACGCCGCGCCCTGGCTGATGGCCAGGCACGCGGCCAGTCCGATCAGCCACGGCTGCCGCAGGCCGTCGAGTGAGCGCACGTCCAGGGCGATGAACACCGCGCCCCCTACGACCAACGCGACCAGCAGGGTGCCGATCAGCCACGCTTCGAGCCGGGCAGGCTGCTGCAACGCCTTGCGCCGCACCTGGGCCATCGTGGCGACGCGTTCGGCGAAGTCGGGCGGTAGTGCCGGAGCGTCCGCCTGGGAGGCGACCCGGGCAACGGCGGCGTAGGGGCCTTCGCCCCGCTCCTGGGCCTGCCATTCGCGCTCGGCGGCCGGCTGCTTGCCGAAATCGATGTCTTTCATGGTGCAGTCACTCCCATGCGGGATTCGAGTTCGCCGCGCAGGCGCAGGCGGGCCCGGAACAAATGGCTCTTGATGGTACCCGTGGCCATGCCAGTCACCTGGGCGATCTCGGCGATCGAGAGTTCATCCAGATGGTAAAGCGTGAGCACGGTGCGCTGTACCGGGGGTAACAGTTCAATGGCGGCATGGAGGAGGGCATCCGCCTGGTCCTGGCCCAGGCGCCCCTCCAGGTCGAACCCATCGCCCACGTTCTCGACGAAGGCTGTGCCGTCGTCATCCTCGCCCAGATCCACGATGTCGATCCGCTTGCGTTCCAGGTGGCGCAGGGCCATGTGGTAGGCCACCCGGCCGATCCAGGCCCGCAGCGGGCTCTCGTAGCGGAACTGGTGCAGGGTGCGGTGCACCCGCAGGAACACCTCCTGGCAAAGCTCGGCGGTGTCCTCCGGCTGGCGCACCATGCGCTGCACGATATGCCAGCAGAGGCCCTGGTACGTCCGGACCAGGCGCGCGAACGCACCTGGCGCGTCCGCCAGTACGGCCTCTACCAGGGCACGGTCCTCGGTCATCTCGCGATATCGTCCATGCGGATCATGGATACGCCCTCCCGGCGAACGGTTGCAGTGCAACCACCCCGGGGTTGCCCGTATCCATGATGCCAAGACCACCCGCTCAACAGGAGCCCCGCCATGAACGCTGTCGAAGTCCTCGTCCCCATCACGCTCTTCATCTCGATAGCGCTCGTGATCAAGTGGATCGTCGATGCCCGCTTCCGCCACAAGATGGTCCAGTCGGGCGTGACGGGCGACCTGCAGCGCCAATGGTTTGAGGAAGAACTCAACCAGCGCCGTCAATCGGCCCTGCGCTGGGGCACCGTGCTGGTCCTGCTGGCCGTCGGCTTCGGCATCATCCAGGTCTCCGGCTGGGATGAAGTGAACCCCGGCGTCGTCGCCGTCCTCGCCGCCTGCACGGGAATCGGCAACCTCATCTACTACGCGATCTCCCGCCGCGAAGACAAAGCCATCGCTCGGTAACCCTCCCGTGTAGGAGCGCGCTTGCGCGCGATGGGCCTTGCCTCGAGCACCCATCGCGCGCAAGCGCGCTCCTACAGGGGGTTGAGGTACGCTCTGCCTTTTCTGGTGGCGAAGGGGCACACCATGCGGCCTGTGCATATCCTGTTGGGTGTCTTCGTGACGCTTATCTGGGGTAGTAATTTTTCGGTGATCGAAGTGGGCCTGCGCGCGCTCGATCCCTTCGTACTGACGACGCTGCGGTTCGTGTTCACGGCCTTGCCGCTCGTGTTCTTCGTACGCAGGCCCCGCGAGGTGCCGCTATGGGCGATGGCGACCTACGGTGTCTTGTTCGGCGCCGGCCTGTGGGGTGTCGTGAACCTGGCCATGTCGCAAGGGATGTCGCCGGGGCTGTCGTCGCTGGTGCTGCAGTTCACAGCGTTCATCACGGTGATCCTGAGCGCTGTGGCGTTCCGGGAGCCGGTGAAGGCCCCGCAGGTGATCGGCATGGTGCTGGGCGTGGGCGGCCTCATCGCGGTGATCCACGCAGCCCCCGGCACCGCGAGCACGGTAGGGACGGTGCTGGTGTTGCTCGCCGCCTTGAACTGGAGCCTGTGCAACCTGCTGGTGAAGCGCTTCCGTCCGCCCGACATGCTGGCCTTCGTGGTCTGGACCAGCGTGTTCGCGGTCCCCGCGCTGGTCGTGCTTACCCTGTTGGCGAAGGGGCCGGCCGTGTTTGAAAGCGTCCCGGCCTCGCTCACCTGGGCCGCCACGGGCTCCGTGCTTTTCCAGGCGTACATCACCACGATCTTCGGCTACGCCGTGTGGAACCACCTGATGAAGACGTACCCGGCGTCGTCGGTCGCACCGCTGTCGCTGTTGGTTCCCGTCTCCGGCATGGCCACGTCGTGGCTTGCGTTCGGCGAGCGCTTCCCGCCCACCGTCTGGCTCGGCGTGCTCATGATTCTCGCCGGCATCGCTGTCTTTGTTCTTGCGCCGCGCTTTAGGCGAGCGGCTGCGATGTAAGCGCACACAAGAAGATCCTTCGCGCAAAAGCGGGGCGGCACGGCAGGTGCACGGCAGTCGGTTCATTCGCTGGCGCGAATGCGTGTTTTGAGCGGCTGGCGCCGCCTTAGGCTGGGGGTTTGTTTGGGGTCGGGAGCGGTCAGGGCCTTGCGGCCGCCAGTCGCGGACCTTCGGACCGGGCCGTAGGTATCCTTTTCGCGAAACGCGTGACGTTGCGCGGCCCTCCGCTCATGTCGGCCGCAAGGCCCTGACCGCCCCCGAGTCCACACGTGTCGTTGCGTGGGGCACAAGCCTTTACGCCGAAGCGCGGCGTCCTGTCGGCAGAGCCACTGCACGCCGCGAGCTCTCCTGCAATCAACCTCAACGCTGGGGGCGCGGGTGGGCAGGCCTTGGGGGCCGACATGAGCGGAGGGCCGCCAAAGGCTTCGGCTATCGCGATAACGGCGCTACGGCCCGGTCCGAAGGTCCGCGACTGGCGGCCCCCAAGGCCTGCCCACCCGCAGCTTCCTCAACCGCTCAAGGACGAGGCGGCGTAAGCCGCTCAACACATGCATTCGCGACAGCGAATGAACCGATGCACAAAAAAAGCCGCCCGGGTGAGCGGGCGGCGATCTGGGGAGGCTCGCAAGGCGGCGCGGCTTGGGAGTGGCCGCGCGCCCTGTCTTCTTGTCGTTGTCCTTACAGGGTGAAGTCGTACTCGGCAGAGACCTGCACGTAGCGCGGCGACTGATAGCTCGTCGGGATCTTGTACGTGCTATCGGTCAGCGGCGCGCCGTTCGGGTCTTCGCCCACTTCGTTGATGGTCAGCGTGTGCTGCTTGTTGAACACGTTGAAGACGCTGGCGGAGAAGGTGACGCCCTTCGCCCACTGCGGCTTGTACGAGGTGTTCAGGTCGATGTTCCAGTACGACGGCGTTCGGCCCACCGAACCACGCTTCACGATCATGCCGTCGCAGTACAGGTACGCGCCCGAGCCGTAACCACCGTTCACCACGGCGTCGATCGGGTTCAGGCCGTAGCAGTTCTCCGGGCGACCGGTCTGGAAGACGCCGTTCGCGCCGACCAGCCATTCGTCGTTGATCTGCCATGCACCGTAGACCTTGAGCGTGTGCTTGCGGTCGTTAGGCAGGTAGCCGTTCGAGCCGGCCATGATCTCCGGGTAATCGAACAGTTCGGTGGTGCCGGTATCAGCCTGGCCGTTGCTCGAATCCACGCCACCTTCCGAGTTGCCGCGCAGGTGCGACCACACGTACGACGCCTTGAGGTACCAGGTGTTGTCGAAGTTTCGTTCGGCCGTGAGCTGCAGGGCCTCGTAAGCGCGCTTGTACTTCGGCTCGCCCACGTCATCGCCGGTGAGGTGGATCTTGTAGAGCTGGCCTGTCGCGTCGACCGGCGTGGTCAGCGTGACCGCGCTACCCGGATTGAAGATGTAGCAACCCGGCACGTTGGCATCGGCTGGCGTGAGGCTGGTGGTGTCAAGGTTCAGTCCGTACTGCGCGTTCGCCGCCTTGGCGATCGGGCGGAAATCGCACGAGTCGTCGATGCCGGTGAGGATCCGGCGATAGATCGCCTTCACGCCCAGCGTCCAGTCCTCGACCTGCTGCTGCGCGCCCAGGATGAACTCACGCTGCTTGAACGGCTTCAGATCCTGCGTAGCCACGGCGGTGGGGTTGGGGACGACGCCCGCTTCGCCATTCGCGTAGGTGGTGCCGGTGCGTGCCGGGAAGGCCGCCGCGTAAGCCGCTGGCAAGGCGCCCAGGCCGAGCGGTGCACCCGTGATCGGATCGACGCCCGTGTAGCTGAAGTACTTGATCTGGTACAGCGAGGCCGAGGCACCACGCAGGGCCACGTTGCCGTCGAGCGGCAGGGAGTAATCGCCTGCGCTGCCATAGATCTTCAGCGAGGAATCGCCGTGCACGTCCCACGAGAAGCCCAGGCGCGGCTGCCAGCTATGCACCTGCTTCACATAGGTCTGGCCGAGGCTGTTGGTGTTCTCGAAGCCGTCGTTGCGCACGCCGATGCGTGCCATGAAGTTATCCGTGACGTGCCAGTTGTCTTCGAGGTAGTAGGACTTCTGCGTGATACCGACCTTGGCGCCCGTGGCGAACACGGTCTGGCGTACGACGCTGTCGGCGGGATCGAGGCCTGGAGCGTGGCCCAGGATGTCTTCCGGGATCGAGCTGTACTGGTAGAGCGCGCCACCTTCGTATGCGGTGCCGGTATCGGTCTTGAAGTGATCGCGGGCCCAGCCGGCCTTCAGTTCGTGATCGCCCAGGTGGTATTCGAAATCGATACGGCCGGCTTCGCGCTTGTCTTCGCCGTTCGGCGTATCCAGTGAGCCGGTGGGCGTGAACGAGCAGTGCGGGTAGCCGACGGCGCCATTGGTTACAGGGGTACGCGAATCGGTGATCGCGGGACAGCCCGGCGAATTGGCGGCGTCGAAAATATTGCCATCGTACGATTCCACCGTACCGTCGGCGGCCGTCGCGGTGCTCACGCGCTTGTTCGTGCTCTTGCCGTACTGCGCGGTCAGGGTGAAATCATCCGTGATGTAGCTCGTGTACTTCAGGATGTTGGTCATGCCACCCGTCTTGTCGTACACCTGGCCCAGGTAGTCACTGCGGTACGGCTGGTTGTTATCGTCGTAACCGTAGCCGTAGATGCTCTGCTGCTGGGTGCTGGTATCGCTGAAGCCGGTGTACTCGAGGATGTTGTTCTCGTTGATGTTCCAGTCCAGCTTCACCAGGTAACGCGGATCCTTGATGGTGGTCTTGTTGAAGTTGCCGCCGCCGGTCGTATCGCCGTAGTGCTCATCGGCCGTGCGCGTGCCGCCGACCAGCGCAAACATGAAGAGCTTGTCCTTGATCAGCGGGCCGCCGAGCCAGGCGTTCCAGCGCTGGCCGAAATCGGTGGCATTGCCCGAGCCGTTGTTGCCGATCAGGTAGTTGCTGTTGTGGCGGTTGTTTTGCAGCAGGGCACCGTTCTGCAGGTACACGTTTGGCTGGTTCGCCTGCAGCTGGTACGGGTTCCAGGTGAAATCGATGCCACCCTGCCAGGTGTTGGTGCCGCGCTTGGTGTTGACCGAGATCACGCCACCGGTCGAGTTGCCGTACTGCGCGCCGTAGCCGCCGTCCTGCACGTCTTCCGAATCGATCGCCTCAAACGGAACCTGCGAATAGGTCAGGCTCTGGAAGAAGTTGGTGACGTTGAAGCCGTTGACGTAGTAGCTGTTCTCGGCGACCGATGCGCCACTGAACGAAGCCAGGTTGCCGAAGGCGCTATCGCCCTTGGTGGCGCCCGGCGCGAGCAGCGCGACCGCGGTCTGGTTACGCGCGAGGGGGAGCTGCTTGATCTGCGCGGCGGTCATCACCGTGCTGGTCTGGGTGGAAGCGACATCGATGGGTGGCAGGGAGTTTGCCGTCACGGATACGGCAGACAGGTCTTCCGCGTTGCTGGCGGTGGTGGCGGCCGCGGCTAGGTTCACGTTGAAGCCCTGGCCGGCGACGACCTGCACATCGCGTGAGGTGGTGGCGCCGCTGCCCCCGCTGGTGGTGACCTTATAGCTGCCCGGGAGCAGCGAGACGATATTGAAGCGTCCGTCGTTGCCGATCGTGGCCGAGCGGCTCACCCCGCTACCGGTATTGGTGGCCGTGACGGTCGTGCCGGGCTGGCCGGTGCCGAAGATGCTGCCGGCCGTGCTTTGCGCCATGGCGGCGCTTGTCACGAAGCCGAGCCCTACGGCGACGGCGAGCGCAAGCGTGCGACGGCCTGGTTGCCTGTGGTGGTAACGCGTATTCATTCATTCTCCCCGGCCATTGGCCAAATGATGCAAACCGGCCGCCTACCTTGGCGGGGTCTACGGCCGGCTGATGTGGTTGCCCCGCAAGCTGCGTTAACAAAACGGCAACAAGCGAGCAAAAACTACGCGCGGCGGCGAATCGCACTCAATGCGCGATTCATGAACGCAGGGAATTGGATGTCTTGCATCATGGCAAAACGTATAGGCCGTAGCCTGGCCTTGCGAAGCGGAGTCGGCCTGCGATGCGGGCCTAACCTTTCATCACGCACGCTCTTGCGGCATTCGTTAAGCACTTCATTAAAAAGGTTTCATGAAATGCGGGTTTTAGCGGGGCGTTGTTGCGCGCAAAACAGGCAAAAAAATGGCCGTTCCCCTCCAGGGGAACGGCCAAGATCCGGGGAAATACTGCTGTTGTTGTTATGCCTGGTGCATCAGAGGGTGAAGTCGTAACGCGCGCCGAGGCGGACGTAACGCGGGTCCTGGAACGAACGGGCACGCTTGTACTGCGGGTTGGGATCGCCGCTCGGCAGCTCGCCCACTTCGTAGTACTGCGTGACCTGCTGCTTGCCGAGCAGGTTGAACACATCGACCGAGAAGGTCAGCTTGTGGTCGGCAAAGGCCGGCTTCCACGCGCCGCTGACGTCCACCGTATAGGTGTACGGGGTGCGGCCGTAGGAGCCACGCGGGGCCGGTTCGCCGTTGCACCAGAAGTACGCATTGCCATAACCGTACGGGTCGCCGCCGACCGAAGCCGGGCGGGTGCCGATGCAGCTGACCGGTGCGCCGGAGGTGATGCGCGTGACGGTCGACAGCTGCCATTCGTCGTTCGGTGCCCAGGTGCCATAGACGCGGAGCTGGTGCTTGCGGTCGTTCGGCAGGTCGCCGTTGGTGTTCTCCATGATCGCCGGGAAGTCCCAGCTCTCGGTGGTGGAGACGTCGGCCTGGACGATATCGGAATCCAGCTGGCCTTCCGAGTTACCGTAGCTACGCGAGTAGGTGTAGTCGATCTTGCCGTACCAGTGGTCGCTGAACTGGTGCTCGGCGTACAGGTCGAGCATGTAGTACGAGCGCTTCGGCTTGGGGAACCCAAGGTCGGCGGCGCTCACCGGCACGCTCAGGTACTGGCCAGCGGCCGGCGAGAGCGTGAAGGTGTTGGCACGGCCCGGGTTGAACAGCCAGCAACCCGTGCTTCGGTTGATACCGGCCTTGACCTCGTCGCTCAGGCCATTCTCGTCACCCCAGGTCTGCAGGGCTGAAGAGTCGCACATGTCATCGATAAGGCTACGCAGGCGACGGTACATGCCCTTCGCGCCAACCACCCAGTTGTTCTCGAGCTGCTTATCGAAGCCGAGGATGTACTCATCCTGGTAGTAGGAGTGCAGGTTCTGCGCCGAGACCGTCTTCGCGTCCGGTGGCGTGCCGTTGGCACCATTGAGGTAATAGGTCTGCGAGAACGGGCCGGTGACCAGGCCGGTCGGGGCGCCCGTCACCGGATCGATACCGGTGAAGCCGAAGTACTGCGACGGGTAGGTCGACGGGCCGGCACCGCGCACCGCCACCGAGGTGGGCAGGCCGAGGTGGTAACGGCCGGCGTTGGCGTAGATCTTCAGCGAGCTGTCGCCGTACACGTCCCACGACACACCCAGGCGGGGGTCGAGCTGGTGGCGCGAACGGGCATAGGCTTCACCGACGCCGTTGTAGTTGGAGAACTGCTCGTTACGCAGGCCGATATAGGCGTGCCAGCGATCGGTGACCTGCCAGTTATCTTCCACGAACTGCGAGCGCTGGTTCGTGCGTGCCGAGGTACCGGTCGAGAGCGCGGTCGATTCGACGTAGTAGCCGTTGGCGAAGTTCGCGGGGTTGTAGAGGCCCGGATCCAGGCCGAGGTTGGTCAGGCGCTGCTGGATCGACGAGCCATCACCCACATCATTGTAGATGTAGCCCGTGCCGCCGACCGGTACCGCACCCCAGGTGGCGCGCAGCACATAGTTATCGACGCCGCCGCGGAGGTCGTGGTCACCCAGGCGGTATTCGATGTTCGCACTCCAGCCCTTGGTGCTGTCCTTCGAGCCAGGCGTCAACTGGGTGGAGGCACCCACGAGACAGCCACTCTGCGGATCGGATGCGAACGCGGCGCGCTGGTCGAGGATCGAGGTACAGGTCAGGCCGCCAGCCGTATCCACCACCTGCGAGTGCTTCGAGTTGGCCCGGCCGTACATCGCATTGATGGTCAGGTCGTCGGTGATGTAGCCGGTGTAGTGGGCGATATAGGTGTCGCCGCCGGGCGTCGCGTTGGTCTGGGTGTTGTTGTAGTTCTTGGTGTACTGGTGGCCAAGGTAGTCACCCTGCCCGGTGTTGTAGTTGTAGCCGAAGATCGAAGCGTCCGTGGTCTCCGTGTCGCCAATGCCGGTGAGCTCGAGGATGTTGTTATCCGTGATATTCCAGTCGAGCTTGGTCAACCAGCGCTTGGTCTTACCGGTATCGTGTTCATCGTCGTTCGCACCGCTGGGCGCGGTGTAATTGCCGGTCTGCTTGATCCAGTCGGCCGCAGCAAAGATGAACAACTTGTCCTTGATCAGCGCGCCGCCAATCGACGCTGAGTACTGCAGGTTTTCCTGGTCACGCCAGGTATACGGGTTGCCACGCTGGTACTTGGTTCCATCGCGGTAGTAGATGTTGCGCGGCTCCTGGGCCAGCGACGAAGGCGAGAACAGCACCTGCACATCGCCCTTCCACTCGTTCGAACCGCGCTTGGAGACGACGTTGATCACGCCGCCGGTGGAGCGGCCGTATTCCGCACCGTAGCCACCGATCAGCACCTGCTCCTGGTCGATCGCGTCGTACGGGAGCTGGCGGGAGCTCACGCCGGTCAGCGGGTTGGTGACCTGGAAGCCGTTGATGTAATAGGCGTTCTCAGAAGCAGACGAACCGCCGAAGGAGAGCGCATTGCCGTAGCCGCGCGCAGCCGATGTGGTACCCGGAGCGAGCAGGGCGATCGAGCTGATCGAGGTACGGGCGATGGGCAGCTTGGCCAGCTGGTCGGAATTCAGCACGGTGCGCGAGTCGACCGAGCTTACGTCGATGCTCGGCAGGCTGTTGGCGGTGACCTGCACGCTGCCCAGTTCCGTCGCGTTGCTGGCGGTGGCGGCCGCGGCGAACGAGACATCGGTACCCTGGCTGATCTGCGTCTGCACGTTCTTGTGCGTGTCAGTGGCCGTACCGTTGTGCATCAGCGTGACGTCGTACGAGCCGATGGGCAGCGAGTTGGCGCGGTAGCGGCCGCTGCTGTCGACGGTGATGTCGCGCTTGAGGCCTGTGGCACTGTTTTCGATGTGGATGACGTCGCCAGGCGTTGCCGAACCGTAGATGGCACCGGTGGCGTTGCTCTGGGCGAAAGCCCCGCCGCTGGCGGCGGCCGCGACGGTGAACGCCACGGCAAGTGTGAGTTTGCGGCGCGGTGGCACCGCGATACGCGAGACGGACTGCATGAACCTACCCTCCTGAAAGACACGGATGACGGATGGCGGAACGAGCGAACCCGCATCCACGCGGCACGCGGATGGTCGCCGCGGGGGCGGCGGGTTCGATCGAAAAGCACGGCTACGCGGTGCCGCCTGCCTTCTGGCGGGCGGACGGCATCACGCGGTCAAGGCAAGCGGTTACCCGTGCCTTTGGAAGGGAGTACAAACCGGAGCGAAGCTGGCATGTCGGATTCCCCAAAAATAGACGACAAGAAGGTTCTGCCGTGAAAGCCGGACCGCCTTCGTATATCCCCTGGAGGCGGTGTTCGGCAGCGCCGGATTCCAGCGCGTGAAAACAACGTAAACCCGTGAAATACATGTAAACAATAGGAATAAATCCTAAGCAGTTACTTGCGAAACAAAGGCGAAAATACCTGCGAATTTCGTGATATTGCGCTTGCCCATTCCGGCCCTGTCTGGGTACGTTTCCGGGATGGAACTCGTCATCACTATCCTCGTCCTCCTGCTGGTCGTCGCACTCTCCGGTGCCGTCGTTCGCATCCTTCCCTTTCGCCTGCCATTGCCGCTCGTACAGATCGCGCTAGGCGCGATCCTGGCGCGGCCCTTCGGCGTGCATGTGGAGTTCGACCCAGAGCTCTTCTTCCTGTTGTTCATTCCGCCGTTGCTGTTCGCGGATGGCTGGCGAATCCCAAAGCGCGAACTCTTCCTGCTTCGCGGACCGATCCTCGCGCTTGCCATCGGCCTGGTGATCTTCACCATCGTCGGCGTGGGTTACTTCGTGCACTGGATGATTCCGACCGTGCCGCTGGCCGTCGCGTTTGCACTCGCGGCCGTGTTGTCGCCGACGGATGCCGTCGCGACATCGTCGGTGACTGGCGGGCAACAAATGCCGCCACGGCTCATGCACATTCTTTCCGGCGAAGCATTGCTCAACGACGCATCGGGTCTGGTGGCACTGCAGTTCGCCGTGGCGGCGGAGGTGACCGGGCGGTTCTCGGCACTGCACGCCGCGCGCGACTTCGGCATCACCGCGTTGGGTGGGTTGGCCGCGGGTGCCCTGGTGTCGGTGACGTTCGGCCTGTTCCGTCGCCGCCTCGTGCGCTGGAGTGGCGAGGTGGATTCCGCCAGCCAGGTGGCGCTGCTGCTCTTGCTGCCGTTCGCCGCGTATCTCCTGGCCGAACACTTTGATGTGTCGGGCATCCTCGCAGCCGTGGCGGCCGGCATGATGATGAACTACACCGATGTGCTGAAAGGTGGCTACGTTGCCATGCGCATGCAGAACAGCGCGGTGTGGTCGATGGTGGAGTTCAGCTTCAACGGGATGATCTTCCTGTTGCTCGGCATGCAGCTGCCGAACATCGTGGGCGGCGCGAAAACGGACCTGCAGCAGGCCGGTGGCGGTGAACTCTGGTACCTCGGTGGTTACATCGTCGCGATTACGCTGGCGTTGGTCGTCCTGCGTTTCATCTGGGTGTGGGTGTCGCTTCGCTTCGTGCTCATGCGAGCCCTGCATCGTGGTGAGAAGCGGCCCAAAGTCGGTACGCGGCTGGTGTGGACGACCGCGCTGGCCGGTGTCCGCGGAGCGATCACGATGGCCGGCGTACTGTCGCTACCGTTCCTGAAAGCGCCTGGCGTGCCGTTCCCGGTTCGCGATCTCATGATCTTCCTCGCGAGCGGCGTCATCCTCTGCACGCTCATCTTTGCCGCGATCGGTTTGCCGCTGACGGTGAAAGGCCTGAAACTTCCCGGCGAAGACCCACGCGTGCGTGAGGAGCGCACCGCGCGGGCGCTCGCCGCGGAGGCTGCGCTACGCGGCATTGCCGATGAGCAGAAAAAGGTGGATGACGGGGGCGACCCGGATGCGATCGCGCTTGCTTCTCGCGTGGCTTCACGTGTGTCGGCCGACTACCAGCAGCGCCTGGAAGCCGCTGGCGAAGAAGGTGATGTGCCTGGCAAGGCGCGGGCAGAGGCCGGTACCGAACGGGTGATGCGCCTCGCCGCGTTGCGCGCGGAGCGTAAGCAGCTCTACGAGCTGCGCCGCAATCACACCATCAACGACGAGACGCTGGTCACGCTGGTGCGTGAAGTCGACTTGGCCGAAGCGGCGCTTACCGGCTTGCACGCCGGCTAAGCGCCTCTGTTCAGGGGAGCCGGAAGAACGCCTCGGCGGTAAGCGTCGAGGCCTCGGTGACGGCCGCGGGTAACTCGCCGCGATCCTTTGCCACTTCATCGCGGATATGCGCCAGGTACATCGGCTCGTTGCGGCGATCCTTCGGCATCGGCCGCAGCGTCCGTGGCAACAGATACGGCGCATCGGTCTCGAGCATGAGGCGATCCGCCGGAATCTGCTTCACCAGTTCACGCAGGTGGGCGCCGCGGCGTTCGTCGCAGATCCAGCCCGTGATGCCGATGTGGCAATCCAGGTCGAGGTAGTCGCGCAGCGCTTCACCGGTGTCGGTGAAGCAGTGCACGACCGCTGCGGGCACGCGATCGCGGTAGCGCTTGAGTAGCGCCAGGAAATCGTGGTGCGCGTCGCGCTGGTGCAGGAACAGCGGCATGCCAAATTCGGCGGCGATGGTGAGCTGCCGTTCGAAAACCTCGCGCTGAACGTCGCGGGGCGAATAATTGCGGTTGTAGTCCAGTCCGGTCTCGCCGATCGCACGAACTTCCGGCTCGGCCGCCAGCCGCCGGAGCAGGGCGTCGGTCGCATCGTCGTAGTCGATCGCGTGATGGGGGTGCACGCCGGCAGTGGCGAACAGGCGCCCTCCGCTGGCCCGGGCCAGCTCCAGCGCGTGCTCGCTGCCCTCCCGGGATGCTCCGGTAACGATCATCCGCCCGACGCCGTGGGCCGTGGCCCGGTCCAGGACGTCATGCAGGTCGGCGCGGAACGACTCGTGGGTGAGGTTCGCGCCGATATCGATCAAGTCCATGATTTGCTTCGCAATATGAAAAGATTGGGGAGTGCGCGCGCGGTGCGATATCGCCACGCAAGGCCATGAATTAGAACATATAGGGACGTCCAAACCCGCCTCGGCAAGCTTCGGCCGGTAGGCCGTTCGGACGAAGCGATTTCATGCGTCAGAATATTGACGGTCGTATTTTCCTGCTGCTAGGTTCCTGCGACGGCTGGCAAAAACATGCCAAGAAGTCGTCGTCAGGAGGGTTTTGAGAAGGATCTCAAATGTCAGTTTCGCAGGGGATGCCCGCTATGGGCATCGAAAACATGGAAGGCGGCCCGCAATCGGCCGCCCAGGCAGTACCACGGGCAAAGGGGTAGTGCAGATGGGAAATCGTATGTTTGCGAGGTCGCTGGTCGCCTCGTTCGTGCTGGCGACCGCGCCGGCCGTCTTCGCCGCTGGGGCCGCGCCCCACGCCACCTACAACGTCAGCACACTGCGTGCGTCGAGCGGTTACGACCGTTTTATCGTCACGTATCGTGATGGCACCACCCAGCGCAGTGACCATGCCGCCGCCACCCAGGCCGTGAGCGCGGCGCTCTCGCGGGCGGCCGGTACCACCGCCTCGCTCCGCGCGGGCAAGGCCGCGGCCGCACCGGTGGCCAGCTACGCCCGCAAGCTCGGCACGGGTGCCGACCTGGTTCGTGTCTCACGCAAGCTTTCCGCGACCGAGGCCCAGGCCCTGATCCGCCAGATCGCCACCGACCCCAGCGTTGCCCACGTCCAGGCCGACGTGATGATGCAGAAGGTGCGCGATATCCCGGCCGCGGCGGCCGTGAGTCCGGTGGTGGTCAACGACCAGTACTACGCGCGCTACCAGTGGCATTTCCGCGCGCCGGATGGCACCGCTGAGAAGATCGGCTCCGATGCGAACAGCTACGCCAACAAGGGTGGTAGCAACGTCGCGAACGCGTGGAACCTCTCCGACGGCACGGGCGTGACCGTTGCCGTCCTCGATACCGGCATCACCAATCACCCAGACATCGACCTGTCGCTCGCCGACGCCGGCTACGACTTCATCTCCGACGCCTATGTTTCCGGCCGTGCTACGGACGGTCGTGTTTCCGGCGGCTGGGATCTCGGCGACTGGACCACCGACGACAAGTACCTCGCCACGAATGGCGGCTGCGTCGACGCGAACAATCCGGCCGAAGACTCCAGCTGGCACGGTACCCACGTGTCCGGCAACATCGCCGAGCTGACCAACAACACCACCGGCATGGCCGGTATCGCCTACAAGGCGAAGGTCCTTCCGGTCCGTGTGCTCGGCCATTGCGGCGGCTATAGCTCCGACATCGCCGATGGCATCGTCTGGGCGTCGGGTGGCCATGTCGATGGCGTGCCCGATAACACCCATCCTGCCCAGGTCATCAACATGAGCCTCGGTGGCGAGGGCAAGTGCAGCGACGACGACGTGACCGCGGATGCGATCACCGCCGCGATCTCGCGCGGCACCACCGTCGTGGTGGCAGCCGGCAACGAAGATGACGACACGGCGAACTACTCGCCTTCGAGCTGCCCGGGCGTCATCGCCGTGGCCTCGAACGGCATCACCGGCAAGCGCGCGTTCTACTCGAACTACGGCACGGGCGTGACGATCTCCGCGCCGGGTGGTGGTGTGTATCCGAACGATGCCTCGTCCGGCACGCCGGTTTCCGCGGGCTTCTCGTGGTCGGCGATCAACGACGGCACGCACGAGCCGACCACCGCCGATTACGGCGGCATGGCGGGTACGTCGCAGGCTACGCCGCATGTCGCGGGTACCGTGGCGCTGATGCTCGCGGCAACGAAGGGCGCGAGCCTGCCCACGCCGACGCCCGCACAGATCAAGGCGCTGCTCACTTCCACGGCGCATAGCTTCTCGTCCACGGAAGCCAGCAAGCCGATCGGTGCCGGCATCGTCGATGCCTACGCCGCGGTGAACAAGGCGCTCGGTAACGATACGGGCCCGGGCGAGCCGGATGTCACCGCGCTCACCAATGGCACGAGCGTGAAGGCGTCGGGCGATGGTTCGGCCAAGGTGTATTCGATCGACGTGCCGGCTGGCGCACGCACGCTGGTGTTCACCACCTCGGGCGGCAGCGGTGATGTCTCGATTGCCGTGAAGAACGGCAGCGCGGGCACCGAGACGGTGTCGGCGAAGAAGGCCACGAACAACGAGACCGTCACGGTCGCGCGTCCGGCTGCAGGCACCTGGTACCTCACGGTGACCAGCCCGGCTTCGTACGCCAACGTCAACGTCCTCGTGCGCTTTACCGCGCCGTAAGGGGAATACCGCCCGCCGGCCACGTGCCGGCGGGCGTGGGGAGCCCTGGCCGGGGGGCGGGCTTCTCGCAGTGCGCCAGCGAAGGGGTCTTCGCTGGCGTGGCGTGCGAGGAGGGGTCCTCGCCGCCGCAAAAGGGAGGTAAGGGCAATGTATTCACGAACACTGGCACAGGCCGTCGGCCTGGTGCTGACGGGCGTCTTCACCCTCGCGACAGCGGCGCAGGCCGCCGACGCACCGAAGACCGCCGCACCGCAGACCGTCGTCGTACAAGGCGTGCAGGTCGCTATCGATCCGGCCACCGGCCGGCTTCGCGAACCCACCGCTGAAGAACGCGCCGCCTTGTCGAAGGCGTTTGGCGTTCAGCAGCAGAGCGTGTCGGCATCGAAGCTCGCTGCCGGCCAGCCGCGCACCGCGGCCGAGGCGAAGTCCACCTTCCGTAGCGTGTCGCTCAGCAATGGCGTCCGCGCCAAGGCCGTGCGCGTGCCGCAGGAACTGATGAGCAGCGTGGTCGCCGAACGCCAGCCGGATGGCAGCGTCAGCATCCACCACGACGACCATGGCGTGCAGGCCGCGCCGAAGGCGCCGGAGGTGGTGAAATGATCCGTCGCAGCCTTCTCTTCACCGCTATCGCCGCCGCCGGGCTGTTCTGCGCCATGGGCGCCAGCGCCGCGGAGATCAAGATCGTCAACCAGGACGTCGGCACCGGCAAGGGCCTCGACGATCCGACCCCGGCCACGCCAGTGGGTGGTAACCCGGGCACGACCGTCGGCAAGCAGGCGCTCAACGTCTATCAGTTCGCCGCCGACGTGTGGGGCGCCGTCCTGCAGAGCGACGTCACCATCGTCAACAACGCGACCTTCGAGAAGCTCTCGTGCGATGCGACGTCGGGCGTGCTTGGCTCCTCCGGCACCACCTACATTTTCTATTTCGACGACACCAGCACGCTGCCGCCGCGCGCCGTGCGTAACACCTGGTACCACTCGGCGCTGTTCGATGCATTGAGCGGTGAGGATGGTGCACCCGGTGAGGCTGATATCCAGAGCCAGTTCAACGGCGCACTGGGTTCCACCGGTTGCCTTGAGGGATCCAAGTGGTACTTCGGCCTGGATGGCAACACGCCGGCGGGATCGATCAACTTCCTCAACGTCGTGCTGCACGAAATGGCACACGGCCTCGGCTTCTCCGGCTTCAACAGCCTCACCAGCGGTTCGCCGTACGTCGGTGACGATGGCGTCGCGCGTCCGGACATCTATTCCACCTTCGTCTACAACGATACGCAGAAGAAGAAGTGGTATGACCTGACCAACGCGCAGCGCGTCACCGCCGCACTGGATGACGGCAACCTCGTCTTCACCGGCCCGACGGTGAAGGCCGAAGCACCGCTCGCCCTCGGCCTGCCCGATGTGTTCCGCGTGTCGGCACCAGCTGCAGCGGCCGGAGATTACCAGTACGCCCAGGGCGCGTTCGGCCCGACCGCGACCGCCGCGAATTTCAGTGGCAGCGTGGTGCAGGCCGCTCCGGCCGATGCATGCACGGCCATCACCAACGGCGCGGCTATCAGCGGCAAGATTGCCCTGATCGATCGCGGCACCTGCAACTTCACCGACAAGGTGGCGTTCGCGCAGGCTGCCGGTGCGAAGGCCGTGCTCGTCGCCAACAACCAGGCGGGTGCGATCACCCCGGGTGGCACCCCGACCACCACGATCAATATCCCGACGATCGCGGTGAGCCAGGTGGACGGCAACAAGCTCAAGGCCAACCTCACGGGCCTGACCGGTGCCGTCGGCAAGGGCACCGGCCTCGCTGGCGCCGATGCGCAGGGCAACGTCCAGCTCTATGCACCGACCGTGCTCGCCCAGGGCTCGTCGTTCTCGCATTACGACACGCGCCTGACGCCGAACGCGATCATGGAATACGCGATCAACCAGGACCTGATGGGCCAGATCGACGTGGACCTGACGCCGGCCTTGTTCAAGGACGAAGGCTGGGGCCTGAACACCACGGGCCAGTTGCTGCTCACCTGCAACACCGGCATTCCGACCCTCGTCCCGGGCGGCGTGATCGTCGGTGCGAACGTGATCTCCAACGCGAAGACGATCGCCGGTGATGCCGCCACGCTCGCGGTGTACCGCACCGGCGTGCGCG
Source organism: Luteibacter aegosomaticola (assembly GCF_023078475.1). Taxonomy (NCBI): domain Bacteria; kingdom Pseudomonadati; phylum Pseudomonadota; class Gammaproteobacteria; order Lysobacterales; family Rhodanobacteraceae; genus Luteibacter; species Luteibacter aegosomaticola. Next base: position 540,152 of record NZ_CP095741.1, read on the forward strand.
GCTACGCCTCGACCCTGGCGGGCTCCGGCCTGATCACCGCGGCGCAGGCTTCCAGCCTCAATGCGTGCCTGAGCGATGCGGAGACGCAGAAGCAGTACACCGCGTGGCATGTCGCCATCCCGGATGCCGTTGGCCTCGGTAACAACGTGGGTCTCGGCAACCAGTCGGGCGCGGCGGGTAGCACCAAGGTGTACTCGCTCGATGTGCCGGCCGGCGCGAAGGCGCTGACCTTCCGTACGGCAGGTGGCTCCGGTGATGTCTCGATCGCGGTGCAGGCACCGGGTGCGACGGCGTTTACCGCCGTGGCTAACCGCGCCGGCAACGCCGAGGTCTACACCAAGGCCACGCCTGCCCAGGGCACCTGGTACCTCCAGGTCACCGGCGTGAAGGCCTATAGCGGCGTCACGGTCCAGGCGGTTTACACGAAGTAAGCGCGCTACCCCGGGCCGCCACGTGCGGCCCGGGTTCCATAGAAACGGCAGGCACTGGAGGCCGCGCGCAGCGCGCCCCGTCGTCGGCCGACATCGGCGGCACCCACGGGAGGAAGTTACGTGAATACGATCTACAGCAAGGTATGGAACAAGTCGCTCGGCATCCTGGTCGTCGCCTCCGAGCATGCTCGGGCGAGTGGCAAGGGCGGCGCCTCCCGACGGATTCGTGCGGCCATGGCTGCACTCCCTCTCACCGTGGGCACGATGCTCGTGCTGGCAAGTCCCTCGGCATCCGCACACTCGTCGCAAGGCAGCAACGCGCCTGGCGGCAACATCTGCAGCGGTTTCTCCTCCCTGCTCGCGCCCGTCGCGAAGGGTTACCAGGCATTCGCGTGTGGTGCGCAGGCGAAGGCGGCGGGTGATAGCAGCACCGCGCTGGGTACGACAGCGAATTCGAAGGGCGATTACAGCACCGCGGTGGGCAACGACGCGCAGGCCACGGGTGACTTTGCCACGGCGGTGGGCCAGGGTGCCCGCGCGACGGCGACCGATAGCGTGGCCGTGGGCCAGGGCGCCAACGCAGCGAATACCGGAAGCACGGCGCTTGGCCGCGGCGCGCGCGCGATCGCCAACAATGCCGTCGCCGTGGGTTCGGATTCGATCGCCAACCGCGCGAACACGGTGTCCGTGGGCCGCAGCGGCAGCGAACGCCAGGTCGTCAACGTGGCCGACGGCACGCAAGCCACCGATGCGGTGAACAAGCGCCAGCTCGACAAGGTGAATGACGGCGTATCGAGCGCGAATGGACGCGTCGATACCGTCAACAAGCGTGTCGACACCGTGGCGAAAGACGTGACGAAGGTGTCGGACAAGGTCAAGGCGGTGGATGCGGCGACGGCCGATGCGCAGCACTACTTCAAGGCGAATGGCGCCAGCGACGGTAGCGACGACGCCACGGCGGCCGGAAAGTTCTCGACGGCAGCGGGCTCAGGCGCCTTCGCAGGCGGCGTGGGCGATAGCGCGTATGGCAGCGGTGCGTTCGCGAATGGCGGAAACGCCACGGCGGCCGGTTACGGTGCGACGGCCACCGGCGCCAACAGCGCAGCGATCGGAGCCAACGCCCAGGCGAGCGGGCAGGGCAGTGTCGCCCTGGGTGCGGGATCGGTCGCGGACCGTGATAACACCGTCTCGGTGGGTGACGTGGGCGCCGAGCGGCAGGTGACCAACGTCGCTGCTGGTACCGAAGATACGGACGCGGCGAACGTCGGCCAGGTGAACGCGGCGGTGAATGGCGCGACGCGCTATTTCAAAGCCAACGGTGCCAACGATGGTAGCGACGACGCGACGGCCGTGGGCGACTATGCCGTGGCGTCCGGATCGGGTGCCTTCGCGGGTGCGAACGGTGCCTCGGCGTACGGCGGCGGCGCGTTCGCCACAGGCGTCAATAGCACGGCCACGGGCTACGGCTCGACGGCCACCGGCCAGAACAGTGCTGCCTATGGCGCGGGTTCGCAGGCCAATGGTCCTGGCAGCGTGGCCGTGGGTGGCGTGGCGGTCGATGCAGACGGCAATCCGCTGATCACGAATGGCGGTGTGGCAGTCGACACCGGTGCGACCAGCGCGGATGTGGGCGGTACGGCCGTGGGTGCCAGCGCCAATGCGAGTGGCTTCGCGGCCTCGGCCGTGGGCGTGGGTGCCTATGCGAGTGGCGCACAGTCGTCGGCATTCGGTGCCGTGGCCAACGCGCTCGGCGATTACTCGACGGCCGTCGGTACGCAGAGTACGGCGGGTGGCGTGAGCAGCGTCGCCGTCGGTGAAAGCGCCACGGCCACGGGCGATGAAAGCGTTGCCGTGGGTGGTAGCGCGTTCGGCTTCTTCACCGCGCAGGCGACGGGCTACGCCGCGACCGCGCTGGGTGCCGGTGCGTGGGCGACGGCGGACTACGCCACGGCCATCGGCTGGAACACCTACGCCGCCGCGGACAGCAGCACAGCGCTCGGTGAATCGGCATCGGCGCAGGATCTCGGCGCGAGCGCGCTGGGTGCGGAAGCGATCGCCGTAGGCACGCAGTCCACGGCGGTCGGTGCCGTGTCGACGACCAACGGTGACTTCGCTTCTGCGATCGGTAGCGGTAGCTATGCCGGCGCGAACAACGCCACGGCAGTCGGTGCTCTTGCGAACGCCACGGGCGAGGACAGCACGGCGACGGGCGCGAACAGTGAAGCGTCGGGCGCGCGTTCCACGGCCACCGGCGCATCGAGCGCAGCGTTCGGCGATGACAGCACGGCGAACGGTTACAGCAGCATCGCGGACGGCAACGGCGCCACCAGCGTGGGTGCCAGCAGCGTGGCTGATAGCGATTACGCCACGGCAGTGGGCAATGGCAGCAGTGCCAACGGCGTCGGCGCTTCTTCGTTCGGCGCAGGCGGGTTTGCGCAGGGCGACGGGGCGACAACGACCGGCTACGGTTCGACGGCACAAGGCAAGAACACCGCGGCGTACGGCAGTGGTGCTCAGGCCACGGCGAACAGTGCCACGGCGATCGGCGGCCAGGCGGTGGATGAAAACGGTGATCCGTTGATCACGCTGAATGCCACGGGTGAACCGGTGGGTCCGGCGACGGCCTCGGGTCTTGCGGCCACGGCCGTGGGCGCGAGCGCCCAGGCCGAAGGCCAGTTCGCTACGGCACTCGGTACCGCGGCGTTCGCCCAGGGTGAACAGTCGCTCGCGGGCGGCTTCCTTTCGGAAGCCTCCGGCTCGGGTTCCACGGCATTGGGTGGCCAGGCGTACGCGCCGGGCGAACTCTCGACGGCGGTGGGCTACGGTACGGCTGCCTATAGCGATGGCGCCGTGGCGATCGGTGGCGGTGCGAGCGCTGCCGGCGCGGGTAGCGTGGCGATCGGCCAGTACGCCGAAACCGGCTTCGCGCTCTTCGGTATCGAGGCAGCCAACGCGGTCGCACTCGGCACGAACAGCTGGGTGCTCGGCGATAGCGGCACGGCACTCGGCGCGGGCGCCTGGGCCATCGGTGACAACACCGTCGCACTCGGCGCCAATTCTTACGCTGATCGTGACAACACCGTGTCGGTCGGTGACGTGGGCTCCGAGCGGCAGATCACCAACGTCGCTGCCGGTACGCAGGGCACCGACGCGGTGAACAAGAACCAGCTGGATGCCGTGGCCGGCAGCGTCAGCGATGCCAGCCATTACTTCAAGGCCAATGGCGCGAGCGACGGTAGCGACGATGCGACCGCCGTGGGTGACTATGCAGTCGCCGCCGGTTCCGGCGCCGCTGCGCTCGCGAACGGTGCTTCGGCCTATGGCAGCGGCGCGTTTGCGAGCGGCGTCAACAGTACGGCCAGTGGCTATGGTTCGACCGCCACCGGGCAGGACAGCGCAGCCTATGGCGCCAATGCGCAAGCCACGGCGGATAGCAGCACCGCGACGGGTGCGAACAGCGAAGCGTCGGGCGCACGCTCCACGGCGACCGGTGCATCGAGCGCGGCATTCGGTGATGACAGCACGGCGAACGGTAGCGGCAGCATCGCTGACGGCAGCGGTGCGACGGCCGTGGGTGCGGGCAGCGTGGCGGATAGCGACTACGCCACCGCGGTAGGCAACGGTAGCAGTGCCAATGGCCTGGGCGCTTCCTCGCTGGGAGCCGCGGCTTTTGCACAGGGCGATGGTGCCACGGCCGGCGGTTACGGTTCGACGGCGCAGGGCAAGAACACAGCCGCTTACGGCAGTGGTGCACAGGCCACGGCCAACAGTGCCACGGCGATCGGCGGCCAGGCGGTGGATGAGAACGGTGATCCGCTGATCACGCTGAATGCCACGGGTGAACCGGTGGGTCCGGCGACGGCCTCGGGTCTTGCGGCCACGGCCGTGGGCGCGAGCGCCCAGGCCGAAGGCCAGTTCGCTACGGCACTCGGTACCGCGGCGTTCGCCCAGGGTGAACAGTCGCTCGCGGGCGGCTTCCTTTCGGAAGCCTCCGGCTCGGGCTCCACCGCGTTGGGTGGCCAGGCGTATGCACCGGGCGAACTCTCGACGGCGGTGGGTTACGGCACGGCCGCCTATAGCGATGGCGCTGTGGCGATCGGTGGTGGTGCGAGCGCTGCCGGCACGGGCAGTGTTGCCATCGGCCAGTACGCCGAAACCGGCTTCGCGCTCTTCGGTATCGAGGCGGCCAACGCGGTCGCACTTGGCACGAACAGCTGGGTGCTCGGTGACAGCGGGACGGCACTTGGCGCGGGCGCATCGGCCATCGGTGACAACACCGTCGCGCTCGGTGCGAATTCTTACGCCGATCGTGACAACACGGTGTCGGTGGGCAAGGTGGGTTCGGAGCGGCAGATCACCAACGTCGCGGCCGGCACGCAGGGCACCGACGCGGTGAACAAGAACCAGCTGGATGCGGTGGCCGGCAGCGTCAGCGACGCCAGCCATTACTTCAAGGCCAACGGCACGGGTGATGGTAGCGATGACGCCACCGCCGCTGGCGACCTCGCCACTGCTGCGGGTTCCGGTGCATTTGCCGGCGGCACGGGCGATAGCGCTTACGGCAGCGGTGCCTTCGCCAATGGCGGTAACGCCACGGCCGTGGGTACGTCCTCGACGGCCACGGGTGCGACCAGTACTGCTATCGGCGCGCAGTCCGAAGCGGCAGGCGCCAACAGCGTGGCTCTTGGCGCCGGTTCCGTCGCCCAGCGCGACAACACCGTCTCGGTGGGCACGGCAGGTGCCGAGCGTCAGGTAACGAATGTCGCCGCGGCGACGCAGGCCACCGACGCCGTCAACAAGGGCCAGCTGGATACCCTTGCCGATAGCGTGAGCAGTGCCGCGCATTACGTGGCGGCCGATGGTGCGAAGGATGGTTCCGACGATGCGGCGGCGACCGGTGCGTTCGCAACCGCCGTCGGTGCGGGCAGCAGCGCTTCGGGTGATCTTTCCACGGCGATCGGCTCGTTTGCGACGGCCAGCAAGGAATCCGGCACGGCCATCGGTGCCTCGGCCAATGCGGCTGGCGTTGGTTCCACGGCCATCGGCGACAGCGCACGGGCCACGGCGGCTAACTCGGTCGCCCTCGGTGCGGGTTCACTCGCAACGCGCGCGAATACCGTGTCGGTGGGCTCGGCTTCCGGTAATCGCCAGATCACCAACGTGGCTGCTGGTACGCAGGGCACCGACGCAGTCAACCTCAACCAGCTGACCTCCGCGATGAGCAATGCCTTCGCCAGCACGGGGAACGCGGCGGGTAATGCGGTTGCCATGGCACTCGGCGGCGGGGCGACGATGGGTGCCACAGGCTTCGTTGGCCCGGTCTACCGCGTGCAGGGCGGTTCGTACAGCACGGTCGGCGATGCGGTCGGCGCCCTGGATGGTGCGCTCACCTCGTTGAACAGCCGCGTGGGGAACCTCGAATCGGGTACCGGTTCCACGAGCGTGGCGGGCACGAGCCCGGCACGGGCCCGGGTGAACGCGGCCATGGCGCCGGCTTCTGTCGCACCGACCGTCGCTGCCGCACCCGTGGCTCCGGCGGCAGCACCCGTCGCACAAGCCATCGTCGAGGGCACGGGCGACGGTACGGCCATCGGCACGGGCAGCTACGCGAAGGACACCACCGATCTCGCGGTCGGCAACAACGCTTCGGTCGGTGCCGCCAACGGTACCGCGGTGGGAACGGGAGCCACGGTCACGGCCGCGGCGACCAACAGTGTGGCGCTGGGTGCCAACTCGGTCGCCGACCAGGCGAACACAGTCTCGGTGGGCGCGGCAGGCGCCGAGCGTCGCGTTACCAATGTGGCGGCCGGCACGGCACCCACCGATGCCGCCAACGTCGGCCAGGTGGACCAGGCCCTCACGACGGCGAAATCCTACGCGGACCAGGGGGATGCGAGCACCCTGAACCAGGCGAAGGCCTATACCGACCAGAAGTTTGGCGACATCGTGAGTGGCGGCGCCTTCGATGAGTACAAGCGCGAAGTCGACCATCGCTTCAACAACCTCAATGACCGCTTGAACAAGGTGGGCGCGATGGGCGCCGCCATGTCCCAGATGGCCTTCAGCGCCCAGGGCGTCAGCGGTGATAACCGCCTCGGCGTGGGTGTCGGCGGCTACAAGGGCCAGGGGGCGTTGTCGGTGGGTTACTCGCGGGCACTGACATCACACGCTGCCCTGACCTTCGGCGCCGCCGTCAGCGGCGGTGAGAGTTCGGGGGGTGTCGGCGTAGGCATCGGCTGGTAATCGCCTAGGGGTTCCCCTACACGGAGGCAGTAAACCCTTGCAAGGCCGGCGGCTTCGCCGGCCTTTGCTTTGTTGCAGCGCGTCGCAGGATGCGTGCGGCGTGGTCGCCCCGGAAGCACGGTCTGTGCTACCAATAGCGGCCCATGGCTCCCAGGAACGGGAGCATCGATACCGCAACGAACGGAGCGTAAGAAAGCATGTCTGCGATTACCGAGCATAGGGACATGCTGACCGGGGAACCCGGCGAAGCCCAGGTGTGTGCGTATCTCGTTGCGCACGGCCGCCTGAAGGACACCGACCTCGCGCGGGCGCGGCGCCTTCACGATGAGACGCCCGAGGGCACCCTCACGGCGCTGATGGCCCGGCTTGGCCTGGTTTCTGAACGCGATCTCGCCGATGCCTGGGCCGCCTTGCTTGGCCTGCCCCTGCTGGCCGCGAAGGATGCGCCCGAAATGCCGCCGGCCGACGTCGAACTCTCGGTTCGCTTTCTCAAGCAGTACCACGTGGTGCCGGTGCGCGAAGGTGACGACGGCCTCGCGCTGCTCGTCGCCGATCCGGCCGATCCCTATCCCCTCCAGGCCGTGCATCTGGCCACCGGGCGCGACGTGCAGTTGCGGGTTGGCCTGCGCTCCGAGATCGACGACCTGATCGAACGCTATTACGGCCAGGGCCGGTCGGCGATGGGCAGCATCGTCGAGAGCCTGGATGGCAGCGCGGCCGTCGAAGATGACGTCGAGCACCTTCGCGACCTGGCGTCCGAAGCGCCGGTGATCCGCCTGGTGAACCTGATCCTCCAGCGTGCCGTCGAACAGCGCGCCTCCGACGTTCATATCGAGCCGTTTGAGAACCGCCTGAAGGTGCGCTACCGCATCGACGGCGTCCTGCACGAAGTGGAAGCTCCACCGTCGAGCTCGACCGCCGCGGTCATTTCACGCGTCAAGATCATGGCCCGGCTCAATATCGCCGAGCGCCGCCTGCCGCAGGATGGTCGCATCCAGTTGCGCGTGCAGGGCAAGGAGCTCGATTTGCGCGTTTCCACCGTACCTACCAGTTTTGGTGAATCGGTGGTGATGCGTATCCTCGATCGTGAATCGGTGGTCTTCGATTTCGAATCGCTGGGCTTCACGGACAGCTTCCGCGATAGCTTCGTGGAAGTGCTCGACCGCCCGCACGGCATCCTTCTGGTCACCGGCCCGACCGGTTCGGGTAAGACCACCACGCTGTACACGGCGCTGTCGCAGATCAATACGCCCGACGTGAAGATCATCACCGTCGAAGACCCGGTGGAATACCAGATCGAAGGCATCAACCAGATCCAGGTGAAGCCGCAGATCGGTCTCGATTTCGCCGGCGCGCTGCGCTCCATCGTGCGCCAGGATCCGGACGTGATCATGATCGGCGAAATGCGCGATCTGGAAACCTGCCGCATCGCCATCCAGTCCGCGCTCACCGGCCATCTCGTACTTTCCACCCTGCATACGAACAGCGCGGCGGGTGGTGTTACGCGCCTGCTCGATATGGGTGTAGAGGACTACCTTCTCGGTTCCACGGTGAACGGCATCCTGGCGCAGCGCCTCGTGCGCCGCCTGGACCCGGAGACGGCGGTCCCGTACGAGGCGCTCCCCGAAGTGGTCGAGCAATTCCAGTTGCACAAGTACACCGACGAGCGCCCCATCCGCCTGTGGAAGCCCGGCTCGAGTGCGGCGAATCCCACGGGCTACCGCGGGCGTCGCGCGATCATGGAATTCCTTGTGATGAGTGACCCGATCCGCCGCCTGGTCATGCAGCGCTCCGATGCGGGTGAGATCGAGCGCCAGGCGCGCGCCGAGGGCATGCGCACCATGTACGAGGATGGCCTGGCCAAGGCCGTCGCCGGCGTCACCACCATTGAGGAAGTCCTGCGCGTCACGCAGGAGAGCTGACCATGAGCCAGTTCCGTTACCGGGCGATCAGTGCAGCAGGCGAGATGTTGGCCGGCCGCATGGAAGCGACATCCGTTGAAGATGTCGTCGCGCGCCTGCAGGACCAGGGCCATGTGCCGCTGGAGGCGGCGCCGGCCGATGGCGAAGCGTCAGGCGGCGGTCTTGCCGCCCTGTTTCGCAAGGGCCCGTTCACCGGTGACCAGCTAGCGCAGTTCACCCACCAGCTGGCAACGCTGCTGGGCGCGGGCCAGCCGCTCGACCGCGCGCTCGGCATCCTGCTCGATCTGCCCGAGGGCGAGCGGGCGAAGAACATGGTGGAACGCATCCGCGATCGTGTCCGCGGGGGTACCACGCTTTCCACGGCGCTCGATGAAGAGAACGGCGTGTTCCCACGCCTCTACATCAGCCTCGTGCGCGCGGGTGAAGCGGGCGGTTCGCTCGACGAAACCCTGCGCCGGCTCGCCGATTACCTTGAACGCGCGCAGGCCCTGCGCGGCAGCATCATCAATGCGCTGATCTATCCTGCCTTCCTGATGGTCGGTGTGCTCGGCTCGCTGGTGCTCCTGCTTGCTTACGTGGTGCCGCAGTTCGTCCCGATCTTCGCCGACATGCAGGTGCCGATTCCGCTTATTACCCAGGTCGTGCTGGCCATGGGCACCGTCATCGGCGACTGGTGGTGGGCGGTCATGCTGGCCCTGATCGTGGGCGTCGTGCTCATGCAGGTCCGGCTGCGCGACCCCGACACGAAACTGCGCTTTCACGCCCGGCTGCTTGGCATGCGCGTCGCAGGCCCCTTGTTGCTGAAGGTCGAGACGGCCCGCATCGCCCGCACCCTCGGCACGCTTCTGAAGAATGGCGTGCCGCTGCTGGGCGCGCTTTCCATCGCCCGACAGGTCACCGGCAACCGTGCGCTCGACCTCGCGCTCGAGCAGGCGGCGGATCGCGTCAAGGGCGGAACCGGCCTTGGCAGCGCGTTGTCACAGACAGAGCGCTTTCCGCGCCTCGCCCTGCAGATGATCCAGGTGGGCGAGGAGGCCGGCGCCCTCGACACCATGCTGTTGAAAGTGGCCGATACGTTCGACGTGGAAGCGAAGCGCGCCATCGATCGCCTGCTGGCGGCGCTGGTGCCCACGCTCACCATCGTGATGACCGTGATGGTGGCTTTCATCATGGCGGCGATCCTGCTGCCGCTGCTCAGCCTTACCAGCAATATCAACTGACCCATCCGTTCCACAGGAGTTTTGCCCATGCGCTCGCCCCGTACCCTGCGACACAGCCACGCCCGCGGCTTCACGCTGCTGGAAATGCTCGCGGTGATCGTGCTGATCGGCATCATCGGCGCCATCGTCGTGACCCAGGTCGGCAAGAATGTCGACAAGGGTAAGTACGGAGCCGGCAAGGCCCAGCTCACGACGCTCACCCAGAAGATCGACAATTACGCACTCGATAACGGCACGCCCCCGGCGTCGCTCGACGGCCTGGTAACCAAGCCTGCCGACGCGCAGAACTGGCAGGGTCCGTACGCGAAGCCGTCCGACCTGAAGGATCCCTGGGGTCATGCGTTCGGCTACCAGTACCCGGGCGAGCACGGCCAGTACGACCTGGTGTTCTACGGCCAGGATGGCAAGGCTGGCGGCGACGGCTACTCGGCCGACGTCGGCAACTGGCAGTAACACGGAAGGACGACGGCCATGCGTGTGCGCGGCTTCACGCTGTTTGAAATGCTGGCCGTCATCCTCCTGATTGGCCTGGCCGCGGCGGCAGTGTCCATCCCCGTCACCCAGGGCCTCGCCAGCGCGCGCGTGAATGCGGCTAGCGGTGAGCTGGCTGCCGCGTTGCGCTATACGCGCACGCAGGCCATCGTCAAAGGCGAAAGCCAGGCGCTCGAAGTGAATGTCTCGGCGGCGACCTATCACCCGCCGGGCAAGGGTGACGTGCACCTGCCGCGTGACATGCGCGTGTCCATAACGAGTGCCCGTGAAGACCAGGCCAGCAGCACGACAGGCCGCATTCGTTTCTTTCCCGATGGCAGTTCCACGGGCGGCCGTATCACCCTGAAGCGCGGCCAGCGCGAATGGCATGTCAACGTGGGTTGGCTCACGGGCGCGGTCAGCGTGGTGGCGCCGAGATGATCGTGCGCCGACTTCCCGCCCGCCGGCATACGCGTGGCTTCAGTCTGCTTGAGGTGATCGCTGCGATCGCCGTGCTCGCCATTGCCTTCGCGGCATTGATGCAGGTGGCCGGTAGCGCCATGAGCCTGACGGCCCGGGCCAACGAACGGACCCAGGCGGCGCTGCGCGCACGCACCCTGCTCGATGGCGCGTTCATCGTCGATCCGCTGCAGGCCGGCAGCACCGATGGCCGCTTCGACGATACCTATCGCTGGCAGCTCAACGTGTCGCCGTTCAACGTAGGCGATGCCCCGTCGGACGGTAACGGGGGCAACCGCTTGTTCCGGCTCGATCTGGATGTTTTCTGGGGTGATCCCAGCCACGAGCGCCGCGCGCACTTCTCCACGCTGCGCCTGGCTGGTGCACAGGGTGGTGCCCAGTGATCCGCGCGCGTGGCTTCAGCCTGATGGAGGTGCTGGCGGCGCTGGCGTTGCTTTCCATCGTGCTACTTGGCGTGTACTCGGGGATCAGTACGGCAGGCCGTATTGTCCGAAGTGGCGACCAGGCGATTGAGCGGATGGATGAAGTCCGTTCGGCGCAGGCTTATCTGCGCAGCGAACTGGCCCAGGCGCTGGTCATGCCATTTGGCGAAACCGACGATGGTGATCCGATCGTCTTCCAGGGAGCCGCCGACAAGCTGACCTTTGTCGCTCCCATGCCGGGGTACCTCTCCCGGCTTGGGCCGCAGATGCAAACGGTATCGCTGGTCGAGGAGGATCACGGTAGCTACCGCCTCGAGGTCAGCCTGTACCTGCTACCGCCCGACGGTAGCGAGCCGAAAGCCCTGGGTGAGCCACAGGTGTTGATGCACGGGATTCGCAAGGGGGCATTCAGCTATCGCGGTGTGGATGACCAGAACAAACCCACGGATTGGCAGGCCTCGTGGGGCGATGGGCGGCGTACACCCTCGCTGGTGCGGATCGCGCTCGACGTGGACGGCCAGACCGTGTTTCCCACGCTGGTCGCACCCTTGCGCATAGACCCCTCGGCGTCGCGCAACGGCTTCTCCCTTTTGCGTGGTTCGCGCAGGCCGGTGGTGCAATGAGCGCGAAGCGTTCGCAACGCGGCGTGGCCCTGCTCATCGTGCTGTGGGGCTGCACGTTGCTGGCGATCATGCTTGGCGGTTTCGCTGCGCTGGCGCGCACCGAAGGCCTGCAGGCGCGTTATCAGTTCGCGCAGACGCGCGCGCACTACGCGGCGGAGGCGGGCATCATGCGCGCTATCGATGGCTTGCAGACACCCGACCCGCAGGCGCGCTGGATCGCTGATGGACGTATGTATACGTTCGCGTTCGACGATGCACAGGTAGCAATCACCATTGTCGATGAGGACGGCAAGGTCGATCTCAACGCGGCTTCGGCGGATGTCCTGACAGGCTTGTTCAAGGCAGCCGGTGTGGATGACGATCGCGCCACGAAGCTTTCCGGCGCCGTGCAGGATTGGCGTCGCCCCGGCGACGCCGCTTCGCCCAACGGTGCCAAGCGCCCGCAGTATGAAGCCGCGGGGCTGGACTACGGCCCGCGCAACGGCCCGTTCGCGACCGTGGAAGAAGCGCGCATGGTGCTCGGCATGGACGAGAGGGTATGGGCCGCCATCGCGCCGGCCATCACCATCTGGTCGGGCCGCGAACGGCCCAACACGGAACATGCGCAGCCTCTCGCGCTCGCTGCCATCCCGGGGCTGGACGGCTCGGGTGCCCAGGCGATTCTCGCCGCGCGCGCCCAGGCGGGTGGTGCGGCTGTCGCTGGCGGCAATGGTGTTACCCATACGATCCACGCGGAAGCGACGCTTGAGGACGGGACACGGAGTGCCCTGACATCAACGATCCGACTGCGTGGGATAAGATCCGGCAACCAGCCCTACGCGATATTGCGTTGGCGCGAAGGAGATACCGAATGACCGCCCTGCAGGATGCTTCCCAGCTACAGCTCGACCGCCTGCGCCGTGCCTGGCGCGGCAGTGCCTTGCCAGGCTTCCTGCGCTGGTGGGGTGGCGAGCTCGCCGGCCTCGTGCCGCCGCGCTGGCGCTATGCGTTCGCCGGTGGGCAGCAGTGGTACGCGCTGGAGCGCCAGGGCACGCGCTGGGTGCTTCGCCGTGCGGGTGAATCCATTCCCCTCGCCAGCGCCGACGATGCGGAGCCGGCGGAACAGCGTGCCACCGAACTGCAACGTGCTCTTGCGGCCAGCGATCCTGCCGATCGCTACATCGCACTGGTGCTTCCAGCCGCCCAGGTGCTCCGCCGTCGGCTGGTGATGCCTGTAGCGGCGCGCGACAACCTGCGCCAGGTCGTGGGTTTCGACCTCGACCGGCAGACGCCGTTTCGTGCCGCCGATATCCACTACGGTGTGCGCGACCTGGGTGAGGCAGCGGGCGAAGGCCGCTTTGCCGCGGAGCTCGCGGCGACGCCACGCGCCACGCTCGATCCTTTGCTGGATGAACTGGCGGGTCTCGGCATCACGCCGGATCGCGTCGATGTCGCCGACGGTGCCGCGCTCGCCGGCCTGGATGTGTTGCCACCGCAGCGTGCGCCGCGCCGCGTCGATCGACGCCGTCGCCTCAACATCGCGCTGGTCGTCGGCATCGTCGTGCTGGCCATCGTGGCCATGGCTACCTGGTTGCACAATCGCGAGGCCACGCTCGATGCCATGCGCAGCGAGGTGGATGCGATGCAGGCCGATGCGAAACGCGTGAGCGCCCTTCGCCAGCGCCTTACGGAAAGTGCGGGAGCGTCGGGCTTCCTGGCCAGGCGCAAGGTGGAATCACCTGCGATCCTGCCGGTGCTGCGTGAACTGACGACGCGGCTGCCGGATGACACCTGGCTGGAGCGTTTCACGTTGAATGCCAGCGGCCAGATCGGTTTCCAGGGGCAGAGCCCGCAGGCGGCCAAGCTCATCGATGCGCTGAAGGGCGCAAAGACGATCGGAGAACCCAGTTTCCAGGGCACCATTCAGACGGATCCCACCTCAGGCAAGGAGCGCTTCTACATGCAAGCCAAGGCATTGACGCCGAAGCCCGCCGCGGCAGCGAAACCGTCGGCACCCGCGCGCGCGGGCAGCGCGGCAAAGGGAGATGCGCCATGATGGCACTCGGCAAGATGAAACCTGCGGAATCGCGCGCTGCGGCGGTGCTGCTGCTGGCCATCGTCCTCGTCGTCGCGTACTTCCTTTTCATCCATTGGTGGTTCGTCGCGCCGCAGCTGGCGATGGGCGACGAAATGGATGACTTGCGCGACACCCAGCGCCGCTATGCCACGGCGATCGCCGAACGGCCGCAACTGGAGAAGCGCCTTGCCGCCGTCGAGCAAGGGCAAACGCGCAGCGATGCCTTCCTTTCGGGCGATGACACCAATGCCGCCGCCGCAGGCCTCATGCAGCGCATCGTCGACGTGGCCGCCGCGCACAAGGAAGACGGCGCGTGCGACGTGGTGCAGAAGATGCCGGTGCCCAGCCAGGAGAAGGCGGGCGACCCGTACCGCAAGGTCACCGTGAACATCAGCCTGCGCTGCCAGATGCAGCCGATGGCCGCCGTCCTTCACGATATCGAAGAAGAGGCGCCCTATCTCTTCATCGAGGATTTCAGCATTTATCGCAATCCCGTCGCCGCGCGTAACGGCGGCAGCGCACCGCTGGAAGTGCAGTTCACCGTCTCCGGTTACATCCATGCCGCGCGCGCGGCAAAGGCCTCGACATGAACGCCGCAGGCCAGCGTCGCCTGACGCCTATCCTTGCAGGTATCGCCATCGCCCTGGCGGGTACCACGGCTGCGTTCGCACTGGGCATCGGCCGCGGCGTGCATTGGGACGACCCCTCCGCCGCCGAGCCATTGCCGCCGATGCGCGCCGCCGCCATGCCCAAGCCCAGCCCGCTCGACCAGTATGCCGAGGTGTGGCAGCGTCCATTGTTCATGGCGGATCGCAAGCCGGTGGTCAATGCAGGCGGCGATGACGACAGCAGCAACATCGGTGACCTCGAGCTCACCGGTATCATCATGACCTCCGACCTGCACATGGCCTTGTTGCGGGACAAAGGCAAGAACACCACGGTGCGCGTGAAGGAAGGCGCCGCGCTCGAGGGCCACTGGACGCTCGCCTCGTTGACGCCGCGCAGCGCGGTCTTCGATAACGCCGGGCAACGCCGTGAACTCGCTCTCAAAGTGGCTGCGCCTGAGCCACTTGCCGGGCAGAAGCCGGGCACGCCGCCACCGCCAGGGCAGCAGCCGGCACGGCCCCCGCAAGCGTCCGCTGACGATGGCGTCCGGGTGATCCAGCCGCAGGGCGGTGGCATGACCGGCCCCACGTTGCCCCACCCGCCAGGGGCCAACGGCGGCGAACGCAATGCGCCGCCGCGCCAGGACGATGCCGACCTTCAGCGGGCCCGCATCGAGGCATTGAAGCAAGCGGTGCAAAAGCGCCGGCTTGAACAACAACAGCAACAGCAACGCCAGCAGGATTCGCGCTAACCGGCGCACACGCGCCTTACCTCATGGAAAGAGGAAACCACCATGCAACGATTGACCCTGGGCATGGCCATCATGATGGCCATGGCGACGACCGGCTGCACGTCGAATCCGTCGCGCCTCTCTGGAAACCTTGAGCGCGAGGCACTCGAAGACCTCGCGCGTCCCGTACCTGACACCGCACCGCTGGTCACGACGATTGACGCCGATCCACCACGCAAGGTGGCGTCGTCCATCACGCGTGGAAGCGGCCAGTTCGTCATGCCGCAAGCGCTGAAAAAGCCGCGGCCCGACGTGAAAGGCGAAGGCACGCTCACGTTTAACTTTGAAGACCAGCCTGTCGAAGCCGTCGTCCGGGCGATCCTCGGCGATGTGCTCGATGCGAACTACGCGATCACGCCGGGCGTGCAAGGCACCATCTCCTTCTCAACCGCCAAACCCGTGGCACGAGAGCAGGCCCTGCCGATCCTCGAAACGCTTCTGTCGTGGACGGGCAATGCCCTCGTTCAGCGGGGCGACCGCTACGACGTGGTGCCGCGGCGCCAGGCAGTCGCAGGCATCCTGGCGCCGCGCCTTGCCGCGTCGGCACCGCGTGACGGCCACGCGGCCCGGCTCTTTCCCTTGCGCTACGTATCCGCGAACGAGATGGAAAAGCTCGTCGCGCCGTTCGCCGCGCCGGACGCACTGTTGCTGGTGGATCCCGTCCGCAACCTCCTGGTCATGGCCGGCACGCCCGATGAGCTCGAAAACTATGCCGCCAGTATCGAAACCTTCGATGTGGATTGGGTCGGTGGCATGTCGGTCGGTGTGTTTCCCCTGGAGCATGCGACCACGAAGGAACTGCTGCCAGGCCTGGAGTCGGTCTTCGGCGCCAAGGGCAAATCGCCGGCCGCTGGTCTCGTGCGCTTCCTTCCGGTGGAGCGGAGCAACGCCATCGTCGTGATCGCGACGCAGCCTGCGTTCCTCGAGCATGTCGGTGAGTGGATCGAGCGGATCGACGTCGGTGGCGGCAACGCGCCACGCTTATATGTCTACGACGTTCGTAACCTGCCCGCCAGCGACGTCGCCAGGCACATCGGCCAGATCTATGGGGGTTACCAGGCGTCGGCGGTCGATCACGGCGGTAGCGTTGGTCCCGGCCTTTCGGCCACCACCTTCGACGGTGGCGAAGAAGACCTGGACGACGCGGCCGACCCGCGCTCACAAGGTCAGGGCGAAAGCGACAGCTCGTTCTACCAGCCACCCGAACCCCCCATCGGCCCGGCCACACAGGATGGCCTGCGCATAACGGCCGTCGACGCGAACAATCAGGTGCTGGTACACGCCCGACCCTCGCAGTGGGCGACCATTCGTGACGCGATATCGCGACTGGACACGTTGCCGCTGCAGGTGCAGATCGAAACACGGATCCTCGAAGTCTCGTTGCAGGACAACTTCCGTTTCGGCGTGCAGTGGTATCTGGAAGGCCTCGCGGGCAGCGGTGGCAACGGCACGCCTGCGCAACCAGGCAATAAGCAGGCGTGGGGCATCGGGCGGCACCCGCCAGCGCGGGGTGGTGCGGACACGTTCTTCTATTCGTTCGTCAACAAGGATATCCAGGCCATCGTGCGGGCCATGGAAGAGGATACGCATGCGCGTACGCTCTCCGCACCGTCGCTGGTCGTGGTCAATAACCGGCGTGCATCCATCCTGGTGGGTGACGAGGTGCCGGTGACGCAGACCTACGTGAACACGCAATTGGGTGGCAGCAATGAAGTAGGGCAGGTCACCTACAAGAAGACCGGCGTCATCCTCAATGTGCGCCCTCGTGTGAATCCCGGTGGCCTGGTCTATCTCGAAGTGGCGCAGGAGGTAAGCAAGGTGGGTGAGGCCGCGAATGCATCGGGCAATGCACCGATCGAGAAGCGCAAGCTCACGACCGAGGTCGCGGTGCAGAGCGGGCAGACGGTGCTGCTGGGTGGCCTGATTCGTGAACTGGGCGCGCATGGGCGTAGTGGCGTCCCCGGCCTCTCGCGAATTCCCGTGCTGGGCCACCTGTTCGGCAACCGCTGGGACAACAACCATCGCACGGAGACGATCGTGCTGATCACGCCCCGGGTCATCGCGAGCGCCGACGATGCCCGCCGCGTAGCCGATGACTACCGCAAGCGCTTCCGCTCCCTGGCGCCTTTCGCCAAACCCGACGAAGGCTGAAAGACCCCTGTAGGGGCGCGCTCGCGCGCTCCTACAGGTAAGCGGGCAGGCTGGGCCGGGGTTGCGTACCATACGCGGTGCATGAGCCCCACCTTCCCCATTACCGCGCTACTTCCGGATATCGTCGCCTCGCTTGCGGAGCGGCCGCGGCTGGTGTTGGAAGCGCCTCCGGGCGCGGGCAAGACCACCCAGGTGCCGCTGGCGTTGCTGGATGCTCCCTGGCTGGCTGGCCAGCGCATCCTGATGCTTGAACCGCGTCGTATCGCGGCCCGCGCGGCAGCGAGCTTCATGGCGAGCCAGTTGGGCGAGGAAGTGGGTGGCACGGTGGGCTATCGGATTCGCTTTGAATCCCGCGTAGGCCCGCGCACCCGTATCGAAGTGCTGACGGAAGGCATCCTCGGCCGGATGATCCAGGACGACCCGCTACTCGAGGGCGTTGGAGCCATTCTGTTTGATGAATTCCACGAGCGTCACCTCGCCGGCGACCTGGGCGCGGCGCTCGCACTGGATGTGCACGCCAGCCTCCGTCCCGATCTGCGGCTGGTCGTGATGTCCGCGACGCTCGATGGCGAGCGCATCGCGCGCTGGCTCGATGCACCACGCATCACCAGCCCCGGCCGGAGCTACCCGGTGGACGTGCAGTATCCGCCCGCACGCACGCAGGAGACGGTGGAGCAGCACCTGGCGCGTACCGTGCAGTTGGCGCTGCGGGAGAACGACGGTGATGTGTTGGCGTTCCTTCCCGGGCGCCGCGAGATCGAGCGCGCACGCGGGATGCTGGAGCGCCTGGATGGCGATGTTGAAGTCGTCGCCCTGCACGGCGAGCTCTCACTCGCGGAGCAGCAACTGGCCCTCGCCCCGGCGGAGCCCGGCACGCGTCGCGTCGTGCTCGCCACGAACGTGGCCGAGTCGAGCGTGACCTTGCCAGGCATTCGCGCCGTGGTGGATAGCGGGCTCGCGCGTGAGCCGCGCTTCGATCCACCGTCAGGCTTCACCCGGCTGGAGACGGTGGTCATCTCGCAGGCGTCGGCCGACCAGCGCGCGGGCCGCGCGGGGCGCGTCGCGGCGGGCCGCGCCTACCGGCTGTGGCCCCAAAGCCGCCGTCTCGAACCGTCGCGCATGGCGGAGATCGAGCAGGCGGAGCTTTCCGGCCTGGCGCTGGAGCTTGCCGGGTGGGGTAGCGCGACGCTTCCGTGGCTCGACCCGCCACCGGCCGGTGCCCTTGGCCAGGCACGCGATCTGTTGCGCCGGTTGGGTGCGCTCGATGAGGACGCCAACCTCACCGCGCTCGGCCGCGAGATGCTCGCGCTAGGCGCGGCGCCCCGGCTGGGCGCCGCTGCGATGCGCGCACACGCCACCCAGCGCCCCCTGGTGGCAGACCTGCTGGCACTGGCCGAGGCGCGTTCACCGCTGCGTGGTGAGGCATCACGCAACGATGATTTCCGGCAGCGGGTGCACGCGTTGCACCTCTGGCGTGATGGTGGCGCGCGCGGTGCGCGGATTGGCTCCGCGGACGCCGGCGCGCTGGTGGCCATCGACAAGGCCGCCTCGGGCTGGCGCCGCCGCCTGGAGGCGCGTAGCGCCGCGAGTGGCGTGCCCGACGCCCACGCCGTGGGTGATCTTCTGGCGCATGCCTTCCCGGACCGCGTGGCGAAGCGTGACGACACGCAGTCCATGCGCTACCAGCTGGCTAGTGGTCGCGGCGCACGTCTACACGAAAACAGCGCGTTGCATGGCGAGCCCTGGCTCGTCGTGATCGATCTGCGGCTGGAAGCACGCGATAGCCTGATCTTCGCGGCCGCGCCGCTCGACCCCGATGTCCTCGAGCGCGAGCACGGCGATCGCTTCGTCACCGAACGCGTACTGCGTTGGGACGACGATCGCCAGATCGCCGAAGCGTTCGAGGAGCGGCGCTTTGATGCGTTGGTGATCTCGCGCAAAGCCGTGCCGGTCGATGGAGCGGATGCACTTCCGGTACTGCTTGCCGCGATTCGTGCACGTGGCATTCATGCGTTGCCGTGGACGGATCACGCGCGGCGGCTGCGGGCACGCATGGGAGCGTTGAGGACATGGCGCCCCGAACTCAGCTTGCCTGACGTCAGCGACGATGCACTCGCGCACACGCTGGCCGACTGGCTTGGGCCCTACCTCTCGGGCAAGCGTAGGCTTGACGCCATCCAACCGTCAGATTTATCCGACGCGTTGTCAGCGATGCTTGACTATGATCAGCGGCGCGCACTCGATGCGCACGCACCGGAAGAGCTGGTCGTCCCCAGTGGCATGAGTCGCCGCCTCGAATACGGAGCGCGCGATGACGAACCTGGTGCGGCGCCCGTCCTGGCGGTCAAGCTGCAGGAGCTGTTTGGCCTTGCGGATACCCCACGTGTCGGCGATGGCCGCATTCCCGTGATGCTTCACCTGCTTTCGCCCGCGGGCAGGCCGATCCAGGTGACGCAGGATCTCTCGGGTTTCTGGAACCGTACGTACCCCGAGGTGAAGAAGGAACTGAAGGGGCGCTATCCCAAGCATCCCTGGCCCGATGACCCGTGGACGGCTGCCGCCACGCACCGTGCGAAGCCACGCGGTACCTGAGTCATTCCGCGTTTGTCCATAAGGGTTCGCTGACGACGGGCCGGATTTGTCTGACGCTGGTCAGCAGCATGCGCTGGCATCGGTTTGCGCGGCGACATCTTCCAATGTGCGGACCACCGGCATGGCGCCGGTGGTCACGACACATAAGGAAGTGCCATGCGAAACCCCAAGCTGCGCTACGGCGGCGTTCTGATCGCGCTCGCCATCTCACTTGCACTGCCTGAAACGGCCCGCGCCGATACACGCGTCGGCCCACCTGCGGGCGACATCCTTTCGGCGTGGATCAAGGCACGCCTCACGGAGTCGGCCATCGCCGACGACCTCGTCTCCGACACAGCCGTAACGGGCGACATGGTGACGGCCCCCAGCAGTATTTACAGCCGTCTGCGCCACACGCCGTACGCTTTTCGAGGGACGATCTGGCAGCGCGCGCTCTCCGACCTGTCAACGCAAGGCACGCCGCTTACCCGTCTGGAGGCTACCGAGGCTCTCGCGTGGGACCTTGGTATGACCAACGGCTATCCGCGTATCGGAGAACTCAGCGATCTGCCGGATCTTGGCGCACCGTGGGCCGGCACCCAACTGGTTAAGGCGGGCGTCTCGGAAGATGTGGCGCGTAAGTCACTCGCGTTGGCGGGGCATGGCGCGTTCGCGGTGGCCGCGAACTACGCGGTCGCAGTGCAGATTCTTGTCGAGAAGCTGGCGTGTTACGACCCTGGCCTGTGGGCGGCCCTCGGCTTGCGTTCCGATGTGCTGGGACGATACATGATGGCCAAATCGCTCGCCGACCTCAGCGACTACGACCTCATCTACCTCGTTCGCCTCTTGCAGACGGCCATGTCCACGTGGAATGGCGGCGAAATCACCGAACTCGGCCGCCGGCAATTACCTGCGGCGTTGCGTGTCGCCCGCGTGGCGGCCGCCTACAGGGATATGCAGGGCTACACGGATGATCCTTGCTCGACCGACGGCCAGGCGCGCGTCGGCATTGCCGGCCTCGACCCCGAGCAGGGGCAACCCATGTGCCTGGTCGCCGCCAACGACCGCGCGGTGCTCCGCTGGTACCTCGACAAACTGGATGCGCAGGTGGATCCGGATCACAGCAACTTCGTCACTTCACCGGCACTGGCGATGACGCGCTTCCTTCGGCCTATGCGCCCCTTGTGGCTTGGCGTGCTGGATAAATCGCTGCGAGCCTATGCGTCCCACGTCGAAGTGGTGGAATCCCTTGTCGCTGATGGGGTCACCGACTCGGACATGAGCAGCGAATCTTCCAGCCGCTATGCCGAGCGTCGTGCATTGTTCCTCTGCAGCAAGGAGTTCGGCGCATGATCGCGAAACGGTTCCTTGTTAGCGTCGTTGCCTGCCTGGTAACCGCGCCTGCGATCGCACATGACTGGCGCGTGCAGTCATTCGGGAGCGATCCGAACAACGTGGTGATGCCGGCGGTACTTGACGCCTTCCGCTTTTATGCCGAGCCCGCATCCGTGTGGTACCTCGAGCAGCTCAACGGTGCCCTGGTTCCCTATAACAAGTTCATGATCTTCCACGGCGAACTATCGCGCGCCACCTACGCGGCGTTCGAGTACACCTTCATGCAGAACGGGAGAAACCGTACCCGGATCTATTACGCGATGTCGGGACCGAACGATCCGCGTACCGGGCTGGCGGGCGCGCCGCCCCACTTGTCCTCTTACGTTGTGGAGGATGCCACTCGCGTGTACTCCTTCGCCAGCAGCGCGGACAGAACGACGCTCATGGCCACGCAGCTGGAAGACGAGCCAAGTTCGGCGATCCACGCACGCGATGCCGAGTTCAAGGCGCTGCGCACGATCGAGCGCGATATCCAGCGGCACACGGTGACGCGTGGTGGCACCCTGCACGCATTCATCAGCCAGCCCATGTGCGATTCGTGCGAACACGTCATGCACCGGTTCTCGGATATCTATGGCGTCGATATCAACGTGAACCACCTCGAAGGCAACATGAGCGAGTCGTACTACCGCTTTCGTGGCGTGGTGCAAGGCTTCCTCAACACGCTGCTGGTCCGCGTCCGCGGGGCAGCCAGGCCGGCTCCTGGCACGGGGCAGGGGCCAGGCCCGGGGCCCACGCCGCCACCGCCCGCCGGCATGTGCGCAAGGATCTTCGCCGAATGACCTGCGTGCGATGGGTTCTTCGTAATGGCGTTGTCGCCGGTTTCTGCGTGCTCGCCCCTATGGGTGGGCATGCGGCTGCTGCCGGTCGCTGCGGCACCGACCTTCTTGGCAAGCCCCTGGCATGCGTTGCCGATGATGACGACGACCACGATGAGCCGCGCTATGCGGACGGGGTGTTCTATCCGTCGCCGCCGGCGGGTGACGTACTGCGCGAATGGACGACGGCTCATCTCATCTATCCGCAGCTCGCCAATGCGCTTTCATCGGATACACGCATGCTCGCCGGCATGGTGGTTGTTGATGGGCCCTACGTCGTCCTGAACCGGCGAACGAACCTGTTCGGCGATGAGGCCGGCAAGACAGCTCGCACGCTTCTGGAAACGGTGCTCACGCCCATGAGCCGCGCTGCGGCGGTGACAGCCATGGCCTGGGATCTTGGTCTTACGCCTTCGGTTCCATGGATCACGACGCGCAGGAAGGCGGTTACGCTGCCGGCCAATCCACACGCACGCGCCAGCATGATCAAGGCCGGCGTTGAGCCGGGGATCTACCAGCATGCGCGCCGGCTGGTGGCGGATGGGAGCGTCGTCGTCATGGCGCACGTGGCGCTGGCCATGCAATCGCTCAAGGAGCGGCTTGCGCGGACGCGCGATCCGTCGGCCGTCGCGGTCTCGCAGGGAGTCTTCGACCGTGTCGCCGCGGCGACGTCAGCGGGCAGCGTGTCCGACAGCGACCTCGCCGCCCTGATGCGTGAGCTGGAAACGGTGTTGGCGGAGTGGCCGGGTGGTACAGCGTCGGTCCATGGCTTCCGCCAGCTCCCCGGCGTCCTTCGCCTTGCGCGGCTGGCCGCGGCCTATCATGAGGAGCAGCGCCCCGCCGGGGCGGTGGCGCTATGTGATGGCCACGGCAAGCCCACGGCGGCCGCCACGACGGCGCAATGCATCGATACGGCATCGGATCGTGCGGTTGCGGCGTGGTACGCGGGTATGTTTCGGTCGGGCATCACGCACTGGCGTGCCGGCCCGGGGCTGGATGTGGATGGCATCCGCTTCGTCGAGGCGGTCGACAGTGTCTTGCCTTTCTGGGTTGGCGCGCTATCCACGCAGACCAGGCTGGCACCTGTGTCTACAGAACTGGTGACGCAGTGGGTGGCGACCCACGCACGCGACGCCACGCTGTATCCCGAGACGGTCACGGAGGCGATGTTCGCCGCGGCCACCCGTAGCCTGTGCCTGGGGAGCGCGCCATGAACGCGCGCGCTTTCGTGGTGGTGTGCCTCTTCATGCCCGGCGTAGCGAATGCAGGGAACGTCACCTTCGTGGAGTGGGATGCCGACCCGCACGACACCCTGGTCGGCCCACTTCGCGCGAGCTTTGCCTTGCACGCGCGTGCCGCGAGCCGCTGGCTGGTCGATGGGACGTGGGAAGCGCCGGTCACGCCCCGTGCCATCCATCTGTTCGCGGAGCAATACATGGACGCAACGTTTGCGTCGCTGCACTACACCTTCGTGCGCAATGGTCAGGAGCAGACCCGCATCTATCACGCTATGTCGGGTGACGACGCGCCGTGGTCGGTCAAGGGCATGACACCTTTGCTCGACTACCGGCTTTATGTGCGACCACGCCGGGGAGAGATTTGGGCGAGGCGTGTCGACGGTGAGACCACCTCGATCGAGAGTTCGCCGCTGGTCGACGACATGCCGCTGGATATCTACACGGCGTCGGCGGAGTACAAGGCCATGCGTAGCGTCGAACGCGATATCGAAGCGAAGCTCGTGGAGCCCCAGGGCCAGGCCGTGTTTTTCATCAGCCGGCCATCGTGCAAGGTGTGCGAATCGGCCATCCATTATTTCGCCAGACGCTACGCCTCCGACACGCGGGTGCATCGGATTGCCGATGCGGGTTCGCCGTTATCCGAGCGGTTCATTCGTGATCGCCGCGCGTTCCTTTCGACGGTCTGGGCCTCGCTGCCGGCTGCATCCGGCAAGGCGAACTTCGCGTGCCCGGCGGCCATTCCTCCCGCAGCCCCATTTCTGGAAACCAAACGATGAGTACGCCATTCCCAAGGAAGGCGCGCCGCTGCAGCCGCCTGTCGCGAACGTTTGCGGCCCTGCTTTGCATCTCCAGCCTGGTTGAGGCATCGGCCGCGGAGCCGCCGCCACCGGGTGACGTCCTCGGCAGCTACATGGTTCACCGTGCTCGCTTCGAAGGTAAGGCGATCCGGCTTAGCAACAATGCCACGACGCGCGTTCGCTTCCTCGCTGATCCCACCTCGCCCACCTCGGAGATCGATACGTCCCTGCTTCGTCTCGATGGTGAAGCGTGGTACGCGGCGCGCGACCACATGTACCGTGATGAGACGCGGATGAGCCAGGCGGAGGCGGCCAGTGCCCTCGCGTGGGACTATGGCATGACCAAGGCGGCGCACGCCTGGGAGGTTCCCCGCACCGCGACGTGGCTATCAGTGGGTGCGCTTG
Source organism: Luteibacter aegosomaticola (assembly GCF_023078475.1). Lineage (NCBI taxonomy): Bacteria > Pseudomonadati > Pseudomonadota > Gammaproteobacteria > Lysobacterales > Rhodanobacteraceae > Luteibacter > Luteibacter aegosomaticola. The sequence continues at coordinate 564,791 of NZ_CP095741.1, forward strand.
CACAGGCCCACGCGAAGAAGGCGGGCCTCGACGACGACGTCTTTCTCCGTGCGCGCATCACCATGCCAGGCAGCCTGGTGGCATTGCCCGCCAGTTATGCGGTTGCCGCGATGCTGCTGCGGGAGAAGCTGGCGGCGGTTCGGGGTGCGCCGGAGCGAACGGTGCGTGGCCTTGATGATGGCGTCCTGCGGCGCTTCCTTGCGGCGTCGGGGCCGGCAGACGTGGGTGCCGACGACGCCGTGTACCTCATGGCTGTGCTCGAGGGCGAGATGAACCGCTGGCGCGGTGGGCGTCCCAGCGCGCATAACGCGCGGCAGCTCCCGGTCATGCTTCGCCTGGCACGCGCGGCGGCGGCCTACAGCGATGACAGGGTCGATCCACGGGCTAGCCCATGCGTATCAACTACCGACGGTCGGTGGGTTTCGTCGGGCACCGGATCGGGCTCGGGTGAAGCCGATGCCGGGTATCGGCCCTGCCTGGTCGATTACACCGACCAGGATCTGTTTCGCTGGTATCGCCGCTTGTACGAAAGAGAGATGCCTCAGCACCCAGGCGCCGGGGCGCATAGCCATCTGCTGGCCGCCATGCGTCTCGTCCATCCCTTGTGGGTGCCGCCGTTACGTCCCTGGGCTATCTCGGCGGCGGCACACGTCGAGGTTATCCAGCACCTGGCGTTGCGGGGCCACGCACTCGACGCACGCAGCGAGCTCGCTGATGACATCCTGACCCGGCGCGCTCGCAAGCTGCTCATGGAGGTGCCCAAGCCATGAGGCTCCGTCACGTACTCAACATCGGGTTGGTTCTCCTCAGCCTCGTCCCGTGCCCGTCATTTGCGGGCAGTGTCACCCTGCATCCAGAACTGGAGGAAAGCGATGGCAACGACATGGTGGAGACGTGGGTCGATGCCAGCTACCGCTACCACGCACTGGCCGTATCGCGCTGGTTGCATGCCGCGGAGGGAGCGGAGACGATGACTCGTGCCGATTTCGACCGCTTCGCCAGGCCGTATCTCACGGGCACGTTCCTCACGGCACGCTATACGTGGGTGGATGAGCGGACGGGCGCGGCTCACTCCAGGATGTACCACGCCGCGAGTGGACCAGAACAGCCATGGGTTCCCGGCACCGTATCGCCACCGGGGTCAGCGTTCGTGAGCTATTTTGAATCGAGCCAGGGCCTGGTGCATGCCACGCTGGGCAGCGATGAAGGAAGTAGTGTCATCCATACCTCGTTGCCTGGTGAACGAAATCCCGACACGCACCGCGCCGATGCCGAGATCCGAATGTTGCGCAGCCTTGAGCGCGACATGCGCGATGCGACGGCGGGTCGGCGCGGCAGGCTCGATATCTACGTGAGCACCAAGGTCTGTGATTCCTGCGAGATCGCCATTCAGCGATTTGCTGCCGATAGGGATGTCGACATCCACATCCGGGCTCTATCACGTGACCCCGAGAGTGACATCCGCAGGGCATTCAAACGGCGGCGCAAGGAGCTCATAGATAACCTGCAATGCGACCTCGCCCTGCGTAACGTGCCCTCATCAACCCGTTCGGGTTCGAGCTCGCCCGAACCGTTCGACGATTCCTCGCGAAGCGCGGCGTTTGCGGCCGGGTGCAGCGGCCTTTCTGTTTACTAAGAAGTGATAGGGCATGACACTGCCGGGTTCAACATCCCGGTGGCGGTTTAGTGGCGCCGGTCGATGGGCCTGCGCCACTTTCCCCGGCCGGCTCAAGACGGAACGTACGCGGCTCCCACGGAATGTTCGCGAAGCGGCGCTTCATTGCCGCCGGCGTGATGGCCTGCCTTACCTGGCCTTCGCGCAAGCTGCCCAGTGCATCGGCCGCGAGCAGCGGGCGGCCCGTCGCCGGATCCACCAGGCGGGCGCCTCTCCAGCGCGCGATCCCTTCCTTGATCAGCCGGTTGCTTTCCGCGGGGGATGTCGTCGGCATCATGCGGACGAGGTGAATGTCGATGTCGTAGTGTCGTGCGGCCGCTTTGAGGGCGTATTCGCAGGAACTGCACGTTTCGCCCGATAGCAGGATCGTCGCTTTGCCGCCGCGCTGAACGTTGCTGGCCGACAGATCGTTTTCGAGCGCGGCCACGGCTTTGAACTCCGCATCCAGCGCGCGATCCATGCCATCGATGACATAGGGATGGAAGCGCGAATCCTCCATCGGGCGAAGCCTCGCCCTAACGTTCAACGCGTCGTCAGGTGTGAACATTGACGCATCCTCGAGATCATGCGCGACATATCTTGCCAGGGAGGCCGCACGGACATCGGGCGCGGGTTCTTCCAGCTCGAACTCGTCGATGCTATCGGGCGTCACGGGGCGACTTTTCCCTGTGAAGATATCCGCTGCAAGGTCACTAATGGGGGAGCCGCCCATGGCGTGATAGATGCGCGCGACGGCACCATCAGGTCCTCGGTACTCCAGGCGCGCCACGGGGGTGTTGGCCATGCTCAACTCGAGGGTTTCCCATCGTCTTGCCGAGTAGGCATCGTGCCAACGGGCATCGATGAGGCGTTGCATGGCATCGACATAGCGCTGCCCTGTTGACGCCAGCTGTGCGCTGGCATTGCCTTCATCAAGCGTAAGGGCTTCACGCGTGAACGAACCCGCAGGCGATACGGCAGGGATCCATAGGACGGCAGAAAGAAATAGCTTGCGCTTTGGCACGGGTGGTCAGCCTCTAAGACGGCAGGTGATCGCGGCGGCGCGTTGTTCAGCGGCTTCTGCTTCCTGGGCCATGCCGTCGAAGGCGACATCGTCGGCAATGGCTGCCTCGACCACTTCGGCCAGGGCGGCAATATCCAGCAGCGGCATAAGCAGGGCGACACCGGTGAGTAGACGCGTTACACCTGATTTGTGCGCATCGGGTGTGGGAAGCAGCGCCTGCCGGCGAAGCTCGTCGATATACCACGCGTGTACCGCGCGATCATTCGCACCCACGAAGCAAAGCATGGCATCTTCCCTCGCTGGCTCGCGAGGTGTTCCGTTGCGGTCGCAGGGTGGGTTGGTGAAGTAGCCTTCTGTATCACGCCAGGCTGCTGCGAGCCGCGCTACGCGATAGGCGGTCGGCGGCAGGGGCGTGCCGTCGGACCCCCGCGTTGGTACATGGCTTCGGATCAACAACGATTGAGCCAGGTTGCCGAGGTAATCCATGTCATACGGAGTCACATCATCCCAATATCGCGCCGCCATGACGCGGGCGAGCACCGATGCATCGATACCATTGGCCACGTGACGATCTGTCGGTACGGCGGCTATCTGTCGACGCAACGCTTGCAGCGCGACGGCATAGCCTGCCGTACGTGCTGAATGCCGGAATCCGCCCAGGTCGAGCATGTGCCAGAAGATGTCCGGGTCCACGCCGGCCTTGGTCGCGTTCGCAGCGACCAAGGGATCACGATACCCGGGTCGATCCGGGACGTCCTTACCCGGGCGAGCCCGGGTAAGGCCTAATTCAAGCGCAAGTTCGCCGATTACCTCGGCTTCGCCAGGCTGGCCGGGCAGGCTATCGAGGAAGTCGATCCATGCGATGTCGTTGGTAAAGTCTGGGCGGCTTACGATCGCGCTATAGGCCGAGCCGGATCCGGCAAGCAGCCCTTCGCTCAGTGCGGCTAGGGATGGCAGGTCCGCTCCGGCGAGGCGCGAAGCATGGACCCGATGCAATACGGCGATATCACCCGCCCAGGTACAAGGTGAGGCGAGCGTGGCGCAAGCGGCGAGCCACGCCACCCGGCACGCCGCCCCGTACCACGGCGAGCCAGGTGGCTTCTTCACGGGCAGCCCTCCGCCAGGATCGAGCCGCTCTCCGCTTCAGTCAGACGGCCCAGGTCGATACCTCGGTTCCACGTGCCGCGGTCCATGCGTTGCCATTCGTTGACGGTTCCGTGCATGGAGCGCTCGACATAGCTGCCACGGCTTGCGTAGAAACCGCCATTCCCCCTGATGCTCTCGCTTGCCAGTTCCTCGCTCGCCAGCCCCTCATCAACCGCTGCCGCGCATTCATTCCTGTTGGCCAGGTAGTACACCTTTCCATCGACATCATACGTTCGGCTGAAGATGTCGAAGTTGGCATCGCACGAAGGGCAGACCCCTTTGCTGACCATGCCGAGCAGCCTGCCACCTTGCGGAATGCGGCCCTCCGCGAACTCAATCTCCAGCTTCTGCAATGCCTTCAGTTCGGCATCACCTCGCGACTTGGCATCGGTGGCTTCGAGCACGGTATGGGGGTGACGCGCGGCAGTCGCGCGAAAGTGGCCTTGCATCTGCGGGTAGTAGCTGACTTCGGCCAGCTCTTCCTGCACTTGCGCATCGGACCATTCGAAAGAGCCGCCACCGCTGCTGCTACCGTCGCGTGGACCGAGCATCGAGCTGATGGGCTTGCCGCTGCGGCTATGGATGACCACCGTATTCGTATGTCCATTCGCCTCCCATGTGTACTCGAGGCGCGCGATCGTCGCGATTTTCGCTTCACGCCTCAGGGAGCCCGCCAGACTGGCGCGGGATTCCGCGGCGACATGGTCGATCGTGTAATTGATCATCGCATCGGTGAACGCGATGGCATCATCCAGCAGGGTGCCAGGGTGGTTGCCCGCGCCGGGAACCGCCTCGATAGCGGCTTGCGCGTGGCTCGTGAAACCGGCCAGGAGGCCGGCGAGCAGGACCGCCTTGCGTTGCAATGTCACAGTCATGGCTTACGGATCCCACAGGTGAGCTTGCTAGCGCGCCCGACAACGATTTCGCCCTCTTCGGCGGCGAGACCACCGGATTCGACGAGGTCGCCGGCGATCGCCGCGTTGGTGAATTCCAGCAAGGACACGACGTCGGCGAGCGGAAGAATGACGCCGATCCAGTAGATGAGCCGGGACCACCCGTTATGGTGGTTTTCATGAATCCGCAAGCCCGACGCCTCGAGACGCAGCTCCTCGCGGAACCACGCGTGCACGCCGCGATCGGTTGCCGCCTTGAAGCAGAGCGGGCGATGGTCGGCAAGCGCAGTGGCATAGTCTGTCGGCATGTTTGGCGACGGCCCATCACCGCTGCACAGGGGAGCGCCGAAGTAACCTGCACGGTCCTTATACGACGCAGCGATACGAGCGACGCGGTAGATCGTGGGCAGGTGATCCGAGGAGGTGTGTGCCAGGTCCATGGCGAAGCGCAGTATGGCGCCCAGGTAGCGATCATCGTCCTCGCTTACCTCGTCATGGCTACGGGCGGACATCACTCGGACAAATACGTCGGTGCGGACGCCATGCGATTCGTACTGGTCGGCGGGGTAGCGATTCATCTGCTCTCGCAGCATCTGCAACGCGACAGCCTGCCCTGCGGCGGCCGTTACATGCGGATGGTTGAGATCGAGTGCGTGGTTATAGATATCGAGATCGATGCCCGCCTTGATGGCAGCCGCCGCAGCTTCCGCGCCGCGGTAATTGGCTGCGTCCGCCGCGGTCACCGTGACCTCGATGCCAGGGCGAGCCTTGGTAAGGCCTGCGGCCTTTTGCAGAAGCGCGAGGGCGGCTTCCGGATCACCCTCGTGGCCGAGCAGGCGGCGGGTGTAATCGCTCCACCACACTTCATTGAGGTCGTCAGGGCTGGCGATCAGGTCGCTATACGGTGACGAGGGTTGTGTCAGGTAGGCCGCGAGGAACGTCGGCGTGTCCTGGATACGCGCGGCCGACGGCGCAACCTCCGTGCGTGCACGGATGTAGGTTTCGATGATATCGGGCGGCGAGGCGATAGCCCCAAGGGGAAGCAGGCCGGCCATGACGGCCAGCGATAGCGAACGACGGAACATGTGCACTCCTTTGCACGGGGGGAATCCATCCGTTGGCTATAGTGTTGCGCGGGAGTGGCTATTCGGGCTGTAAGCCCTTTCCTACACGCGCGGTCAGATTTTGGCGGATCCGACGTGCGCCTTGACTGACGCTGTGTAGGCCTACCACCGCGTCCGATTCGGCAGCAGCCCCTTCAACTCAGCCTCGGTCAGGTTCCGCCACTGCCCCGGCTTGAGATGACCCAGCTTCACATTGATGATGCGCACGCGGCGCAGCTGGGTGACCCGGTAACCGAACGCGGCCGCCATCAGACGGATCTGGCGATTCAGGCCCTGGGTCAGCGTGATACCGAAGCCGAACTTGGCGATCTTGCGCACCTTGCATGGCTTGGTCATCTGATTGTGGATGCGTACGCCGCGCGCCATGCCGGTCAGGAACTCGTCGGTCACGGCCTTGTTCACCGCCACGAGGTATTCCTTCTCGTGGTGGTTCTCCGCGCGCAGGATCTCGTTGACGATGTCACCGTTGCTGGTGAGCAGGATCAGGCCTTCGGAATCCTTGTCGAGGCGGCCGATCGGGAAGATGCGCTGCGGGTGATCCACGAAGTCGACGATGTTGCCGTCCACGGTGGTGTCGGTGGTGCAGGTGATGCCGACCGGCTTGTACAGCGCGATATAGACGCCGCGGTTCTTTGCCGACTCGGGTGCCACGGTACGGGCGACGACCACGTCGCCGTCCACCTTCACCACATCGCCGTCGAGCGCCTTGGCGCCCATGCCGACGACTTCGTCGTTGATCATGACGCGCCCGGCCTGCAGCATCTCATCCGCCTCACGGCGGGAGCACAGGCCGGACTCGGCAATGTACTTGTTGACGCGCATTACGAGCGCAGGCCGACGCCGCGGCTGAGCAGACGCAGGGCCACGGCGCTGAGGCCGACAACGAACACCAGCATCACCACGAAGGCAGTGACGATGGGCACGTCGCTCACGCCGAGCACGCCGAAGCGGAACGCGTTCACCATGTACAGGATCGGGTTCACCAGCGAGATGCTGTGCCACGGCTCGCTGAGCAGGTCCACCGAGTAGAACACGCCGCCCAGGTAGGTGAGCGGGGTGAGCACGAAAGTCGGCACCAGCGCGATGTCATCGAACTTCTTGGCGAACACCGCGTTGACGAAACCGGCCAGCGAAAACACCGTGGCGCCAAGCAGCACCGAGAAGAACGTGGTGAGCGGATGCGCCACGTGCAGGTCGGTGAAGAACAGGGCGATGAACAGCACCAGCACACCGACGATCAGGCCACGGGTCACCGCGCCGATCACGTAGCCGAGCAGGATCACCCAGTTGGGCATGGGCGAGACCAGCATCTCTTCGACGAAACGGCCGAACTTGGCGCCGAAGAACGAGGAGGAAATATTGCCGTAGCTGTTGGTGATGATGCTCATCATCACCAGGCCGGGCACGATGTACTGCATGTAGGTGAAACCATGCATGGTGCCGATGCGGCTGCCGATGAGCTTGCCGAAGATGACGAAGTACAGTGTCATCGTGATGGCCGGCGGGATCAGCGTCTGCGTCCAGATGCGCAGGATGCGGACGATCTCGCGGCGGACGAGGGTGCCAAGGGCGACGAGATGCGTACTCATGCCACGTTCTCCCGGCCGTGCTCGACCAGGCGGACGAACAGTTCCTCGAGGCGGTTGGCCTTGTTGCGCATCGACGTGACGGTAATGCCGTGCGCCGACAGGGCGGCGAACAGCGAGTTGAGATCGTGCGCGCGCGACATCTCGGCTTCCAGGGTGTGGTCATCGAGGATGCGAAGCGTGACGCCCGGCAGCGAAGGCAGCTCGCCACCCGCGCGGTTCACATCCAGCACGAAGGTTTCGACATCCAGCGTCGAGAGCAGGCTCTTCATCGTGGTGTTCTTCACGATGCGGCCCTGGTCGATGATGGCGATGTTGCGGCAGAGCTGCTCCGCTTCCTCGAGGTAATGCGTGGTGAGGATCACGGTGGTGCCGGCAGCGTTGATGCCGCTGACGAACTGCCACATGGAGCGGCGGATCTCGATATCCACGCCAGCGGTGGGCTCGTCGAGGATGAGGAGCTTCGGCTCGTTCATCATCGCGCGGGCGATCATGAGGCGGCGCTTCATGCCGCCCGAGAGGGTGCGCGCCTGCTGGTGCGCCTTATCCCACAGGCGCAGCTCCTTCAGGTACTTCTCCGCGCGCACGGAAGCTTCGGCGCGGCCAATGCCGTAGAAACCGGCCTGGTTCACGCAGATGTCGAACGGCTTCTCGAACTGGTTGAAGTTGATCTCCTGGGGGACCAGGCCGATCAGGCGCATCGCTTCGCTGCGCTGCTTGTGGATCGAGACCCCGAAGACCTCGGCATCGCCGGATGAGGCGTTGACCAGGGACGACAGGATGCCGATCAGGGTGGACTTGCCGGCGCCGTTCGGGCCGAGCAGGGCGAAGAAATCCCCCGGTTCAACCGTGAGCGAGACCCCCTTGAGGGCTTCGACACCGTTACCGTAGGTTTTCCGTAAATCTTTGACGTGTAAGGCAGGAGTGGTCATGGGCTGCGCCGGGATGACAAGCCGCCTATTATACCGGGCTTTGCCGGGCGACCTTGTTCCCTGGCGTCAACAGAGACTTTCCATGGCCGAACAATTCCAGCTCCGCCTCGCCGACAGCTTCATGCTCGCCCCCGCGGTGCGCCACCTGTCCTTCGAGCGGGTGGATGGCCAGCCGCTGGCCTTCGTGCCCGGCCAGTTCCTCCAGGTGCATTTCCAGTACGACGACGGCAAGGCCACCAAGCGCAGCTATTCCGTGGGGACGGTCGGCGATGGGTCGAGCCCCGTCCAGCAGATCGAAATCGCCGTTTCCTACGTGGAAGGCGGGGCGGCCACCAAGCTGCTGAGCGGGCTGGAAGAGGGCGGCACCATTGACGCCAGCGGCCCCTACGGCCGGTTCTGCCTCATGGATGGTGACCAGAACAAGCGCTACATCCTGATTGCTACCGGCACCGGCGTGACCCCATACCGGGCCATGCTGCCGCAGATCGAAGCCCTGATCGCCTCGCGCGGTTGCCGCTTCGTGCTGCTTTATGGCGCCCGCAACGAGGGTGAGCTGCTTTACGGCGAGGAATTCGACGCCTTTGCCCGTAAGCACGAGGGGTTTGATTTCCACCCGTGCTTCAGCCGTGGGGCCCGGCCGAACCCGCGCCCGCACGACCGCCTGGGCTACGTGCAGGACATGCTGGCCGAACTGCAGCCCACCGCGGACCAGGATATCGCTTACCTGTGCGGCAACCCGAACATGGTGGATGCCTCGTTCGCCGCACTGAAAGAGCACGGGCTGGCCGTGCAGCATATCCGGCGCGAGAAATACATCTCATCCCGCTGATACGCATGGCCGGGTAGGGGGTCCTATACTCCCACCCATGCATGCCAAGGCTGATATTGACGCGCTTTCCCCGGAGATGCGCCGTTTCGCGGACCTCGACCACCGGTTGCTGGTCGCCGTCCGCAACATCCGGATCCTGCCCACCGTGTCCTGGCCGGCCTCGGTCGAAGAACGGCTGATCGAGGAGTTCGGTGCCGGGCGGGTCTCGGTTCCGGAAATTCGCTATAACCGCCCCGATCTGTCGGAAACACGCGCCGAACTGGAAGCGATCGAGACGGAAGCGGGTGAAGATCATCCGATCGCTGAGTACCTTCGCCGCACGGCGGAATCATGGCGGGTTGCGTCGCGGATGCTGGAGGCCGCCGGCACCGACGGCGTCACCGAGGCCTCGGTATTGCTTTATGGCCGCCCCGGCGACGCGATCCCGGGCAGCAGCCGGAGCAACCTCGACGCCGCCGCTTATTTTGTGAACCTGGCCGATGAGCTCGGTGCCGACCTCGAAACCGAGGACGCTGCCGGCCACATCAGTGCCGAGGAACTGCGCCGCGACATGACGGCGAAGCTGGATGCCTTCTTCGAGCCCGGCACCATCGCGGTGGAAGTGGATCCCGAGCTCACGGCCAAGGCTGCGGCCGGCGCGACCCGCATCCGCCTGCGTGGTGGCGCGCGCTTTACCGAATACGACCGCCACCAGTTGCTGGCGCACGAAGCCTTCGTTCACTCGCTGACGGCCTTGAACGGCCGCGAACAGCCGGTACTGGCATCGCTGGCACGTACCTCGCCGCGCGTGACTGCCACTCAGGAAGGCCTGGCAGTGTTCGCCGAGCTGATGTCGGGCGCCATCGATATCTCGCGCCTGAAGCGCATCAGCCTGCGCATCCTGGCCATCGACATGGCAATGAACGGCGCGGATTTCGTCGAAGTCTTCCGCTATTTCCGCGTATGCGGGCAAAGCGTGCCCGATAGCTTCCATTCGGCACAGCGCGTCTTCCGTGGCGTGCCGTTGACCGGCGGTTCCGCGTTCGCCAAGGACAACGTGTACCTCACCGGCTTGCTGGCGGTGCATACGTTCTTCCGCTGGGCGCTGCGCCAGCGCCGCCTGGATCTGCTGCGCAACCTGTTCGCCGGCAAGTTGGCCCTGCACGATGTGATGTCGCTTGAGGCGCATTTCGAGAATGGCGACATCGCCGCTCCGCGGTATCTGCCGCCCTGGATGCAGCATGTGCATGGCCTGGCGGGCAAGCTGGCGTTCTCGTTGTTCGTGAATCATATCCACATGGCGGGCGTCGAGGCCGAGGAAATTTCCCTCGGCCTGTAAGGCGCTCAGCGGATCGGGAAAGGCGCCGGCGTTTCCGCGAAAAAGGGACGCCAGTCGCAGGCCAGGCGCAGGCGCGCGGCGTCTGCCAACGCATCGGGCAGAGTGACCACGGCCGCACCGCTGTTGGGCACATCGTCAGCCAGGGTTTGCCACGTGGCGCCTTCATCAAGCGAGAGCGTGGCCTGGAGGAAATGGCACGACAGCGGGGCCTGCGTGGTGTTGGCGGGGTCCCAGCGAATGCCAAGCGGCGCACCCGCCGTGGCGGTGCCGATCGGCTCGATGGCGAAGGCACGCCCGGTATCGATCACCCGCAAGCGCGTATCAGCGCTCGCCCGTGTGGCTTGCTTACCCGCGTTATCGCGGACGGTAAGGCGGAAATCGAGGTCGCGGCCGCTCTGTGGTAGCGCGTTGACGACCTCGCGGCGTGCGGTGGAGCGGGGCGCTTCGGCGCGGACCAGTGGCTCGAAGCTGATGTCATCCCACGCGAAAGAGAGCCGCCGCCCATCCGTACCGGGTTCGACCCGCGCGTCCAGCCAGAACGGCGTGCGTGCAGGGATGAGCTGAGGCTCGGCCAGCGAATCCGGGTCGATCCACGGTGCCATGCCGGTCACCAGGCGCTTCTTTGCGCATCGACCACCCCGCGAAGCCAGCCAGGCGCGCACGCGTTCGATGCTCTTGCCATCGAACGACAGGCAATCCGAGCAACGGTTGTCCCGAAAGGGCGCGCCGAGCTGGTTGCCGAGCACGAGCAGGAAGTTGGCAAGCGCGCCATCGGCATCGGCACCGCCGCTCCAGGCGGCCGCCTTGTGCGTCGCCAGATAGTCGGCATCGAGTGCGTCGCTGCACACGGTGCCAGTGTCGGTCTCGCCGCCGTCGAGGCCCATCAGGGCGTGGCCCAGGTCGTAGGAGGAGGCCGGCAAGCGGCCCTTGATGAGCATCGCGGCCGCCGTACGCGGCTCGCCGTACCTGAGGGGATCGCCGTCGGGGTCGGTGATGATGAGTTTCTCGCTACCGGCAGCCAGGGTGAGGTGAACGCCCAGATCGTTTTCGAGTACCGCGTTGGCGCGTTCAAGCATGTGCCTCATCGCGGTAAGCGCACCGTCGCGAGTGCCCCCATGGGCCGCTGTGAACTCGCTACCCGCCGCCAGGGCAATGCGGAACTCGTAGCGCACGTTGCCGTGCGCCGCCATGCGTGGCCCAGGCACTTCGGCGAGAGCCGTGGCGGCGGGCCAGGGCAGGAGAAAGAGCAAGGCGCGTAACGGGTGCGGCATGGTGACCTCGTGTCGTTTGGGCAAGAGGTCAGCGTACGCAGGCGCACGGAAGCGCAATGCAGGTATGCACCGCCGTGATGCGTAGGTGTTAGCTATCACTGCTTGTCGCAAAGCAACACACCGCGGGCCATGGGCGGTGCTGGCGCGGTGGTACCATCGGGTATGCCGCGCGGCCCGGCCGCGCCCCCTGTTACCTATCTGTCGCACAGGATCCCATGGCCATTTCAGAGGAACTGAGGGAAGCTGCCCTCGAGTACCACCGCCTTCCCCGCCCGGGCAAGATCAAGGTGACGCCGACCACCTCGCTGCTTACCCAGCGCGACCTGTCCCTGGCGTATTCCCCTGGCGTGGCTGCTGCTTGCGATGCCATCGTGGCCGATCCGAAGGAAGCCGCCGAACTCACCGCGCGCTCCAACCTCGTTGCCGTGATCACCAACGGCACGGCGGTCCTCGGCCTGGGCAACATCGGCGCGCTCGCCAGCAAACCGGTGATGGAAGGCAAGGGCGTGCTGTTCCAAAAGTTCGCCGGTATCGACGTGTTCGACATCGAGATCAACGAGACCGACCCGGACAAGCTGGTCGATATCATCGCCAGCCTCGAGCCCACCTTCGGTGGCATCAACCTCGAAGACATCAAGGCGCCGGAATGCTTCGTCGTCGAGCGCAAGCTCCGCGAACGCATGAAAATCCCGGTGTTCCATGATGACCAGCATGGCACGGCCATCATCGTCGGCGCCGCGGTGCTCAACGCGCTGCTGGTCACCGGCAAGAAGATCGAAGACGTGAAGCTGGCAACCACCGGCATGGGCGCGGCGGGTATCTCCTGCGTCGACATGCTCGTGACCCTGGGCATGAAGAAGGAGAACATCCTCGCGTTCGATCGCGATGGCGTGCTTCACACCGGCCGCACCGACCTCGATCCGGACAAGCAGCGTTACGCGCGCGATACCGACAAGCGCACGCTGGCCGAGATCGTCGAAGGCGCCGATATCTTCCTGGGCCTTTCCGCTGGCGGCATCCTGAAGCCGGAGATGGTCGCCACCATGGCCGACCGTCCCATCATCTTCGCGCTGGCCAATCCGAACCCGGAGATCCTGCCGGAAGACGCCAAGGCCGTGCGCCCGGATTGCATCATGGCCACCGGCCGTTCGGATTACCCGAACCAGGTCAACAACGCGCTGTGCTTCCCGTACCTGTTCCGCGGTGCGCTCGATGTGGGCGCCTCGGTCATCAACGAGGACATGAAGGTGGCCTGCGTAAAGGCCATCGCCGAACTCGCGCGCCGTGAATCCTCGGACGTCAGCGCGCGCGCCTATGGTGGCAAGCCGCCGAGCTTCGGCCCCGAGTACCTCATCCCGCAGCCGTTCGATCCGCGCCTGCTGATCCAGCTGCCGCCGGCGATCGCCCAGGCCGCCATGGATTCCGGCGTGGCCGAGCGTCCGATCGAGGATTTCCCGGCGTACATCGAGAAGCTCACCAGCTTCGTGTTCCGCACCGGCCTGCTGATGAAGCCCGTGTTCGATCGCGCCAAGGCCGATCCGAAGCGCGTGGTCTACGCCGAAGGCGAAGAAGAAACCGTGCTGCGCGCCGTGCAGACGGTGGTCGATGAAGGCCTGGCCCGGCCGATCCTGGTCGGTCGCCCGGATGTCATCGAAAAGCGTATCGCCCGTGCCGGCCTGCGCCTGAAGCCGGGCGTGGATTTCGAGATGTGCAACATCCACTCGGATCCGCGCTTCGAAGACTATTGGAAGCTCTATCACTCGATCATGGAACGCCGCGGCGTCACGCCGGCGTCGGCCAAGGCGGTGGTGCGTTCGCGTCCCACGGTGATCGCGGCGCTGATGGTCGAGCGCGGCGAAGCCGATGCCATGATCTGCGGCCTGGTGGGCACCTACCAGAGCAAGCTCGACTACATCCGCGACATCATCGGCCTGGACGACAGCGTCTGCGAGGCCTCGGCCATGGCGGCGGTGGCGACCGAGAAGGGCACCTTCTTCTTCCTCGATACCTACGTGCAGGAAGACCCGACCGCCGAACAGATCGCCGAAGCGACCCTGCAGGCCTCGATCCGCCTGAAGCTGTTCGGCATCCAGCCGAAGATCGCGCTGCTCTCGAACTCCAATTTCGGTAGCCGCGAGACGCGCAACTCCCGGAAGATGCGCGAGGCGCTCAAGCTCATCCGCGAGCGCGTGCCCAAGCTGGAAGTGGAAGGCGAGATGCAGGCCGACGTGGCCCTCACCCCCGAACTGCGCGAGCGGATCTTCCCGAACTCGCGCCTGGAAGGTAAGGCCAACGTCTTCGTGTTCCCGAACCTGGATGCGGCCAACACGGCCTACAACATGGTCCGGGTGCTCTGCGACGGCGTGGTCATCGGCCCGATCCTCATGGGCGTGGCCAAGCCGGCCCACATCCTCACCCCGCAGGCCACGGTCCGCCGGGTGGTGAACATGACCTCGGTCGCCTGCGTCGAAGCCCAGATCCGCGCGGGCGTCAATCGCAGGTCGTAGTAAGTTATTGAAAAGGCAAGCGACAACGCCCCCGTAGGAGCCCACCCTGTGGGCGACATCTTTCGCCCCACCGCCACAGGCCCTGTGGCGTTATCGCGAACGGCGTCGCCCACAAGGTGGGCTCCTACAGAACGGCCCAACCGCCTGCCAGCAAAGCAGTTATGTGAATTTTGATCGATTCAGGTGGGCCGTACGGCCGCGTATGCCGGATCGATGCGATATCATCAGCAGGTTTTCCCGCACCCCAGCGGCTCTTTCAGTCCCCATGTGCGCGCCACGGGCGCAGCCGGAGTTTCCATGGACCAGATCGACGACGTGCTTAACCAGGACCTCGACCCCACCGAAACCCGGGAATGGGTCGAATCGCTCAATGCGGTCATCAACCACGATGGCACGGAACGCGCCCACTACCTCCTGGAACGCATGGTCGATTCCACGCGTCGTGCCGGCGGCTACCTGCCGTTCGACCCGACCACGGAATACGTCAACACCATCCCGCCGCACATGGAAGCGCGCAGCCCGGGCGATGCCGCCATCGAATGGCGCATCCGCTCGCTGGTCCGCTGGAACGCGCTGGCCACCGTCGTGCGCGCCAACCGCAAGCCGGGCGACCTCGGCGGCCACATCTCAAGCTTCGCCTCGTCGGCCACGCTGTATGACGTGGGCTTCAACCACTTCTGGCGCGCCCCGAGCGAAGACCACCCGGGCGACCTGATTTTCCACCAGGGCCACTCGGCTCCGGGCGTGTACGCGCGCTCCTTCCTCGAAGGCCGTCTGGGTGAAGACCAGATGGACCTCTTCCGCATGGAAGTGGAAGGCAAGGGCAAGGGCCTTTCCTCGTACCCGCACCCGTACCTCATGCCGGATTACTGGCAGGTGCCGACCGTCTCGATGGGCCTTGGCCCCATCCAGGCGATCTACCAGGCGCAGTTCTGGAAGTACCTCGAGCACCGCGGCCTCATTCCGAAGTCCGATCGCAAGATCTGGTGCTTCATGGGCGATGGCGAGTCGGACGAGCCGGAATCGCTCGGCGCGATCGCGCTGGCCGGTCGCGAAGGCCTCGATAACCTGATCTTCGTCATCAACTGCAACCTGCAGCGCCTCGACGGCCCGGTGCGCGGCAACGGCAAGATCATCCAGGAACTGGAAGGTGTGTTCCGTGGTGCCGGCTGGAACGCCATCAAGGTGGTCTGGGGCAGCTACTGGGATCCGCTCCTCGCCCGCGATACCTCGGGCAAGCTGCGCCAGCTCATGATGGAAACCGTGGACGGCGAGTACCAGGCCTGCAAGGCCTTCGGTGGCGCCTACACGCGTGAAAAGTTCTTCGGCAAGTACCCGGAAACGGCCGCGCTGGTCGCCAACATGTCCGACGACGACATCTGGCGCCTGAACCGCGGTGGCCACGACCCGCACAAGGTGTACGCGGCTTACCACGCGGCAGTGAACACCAAGGGCATGCCGACCGTCATCCTCGCCAAGACGGTGAAGGGCTACGGCATGGGCGCCGCGGGTGAGTCGCAGAACCCGGCGCACAACCAGAAGAAGATGGATACCGATGCGATCCGCGCATTCCGCGATCGCTTCAATATCCCGGTGTCCGACGACAAGCTCGAAGAAGTGCCGTACTACCACCCGGGCAAGGACTCGGAGGAAGTGCAGTACATGCTGGAGCGCCGCCGTGCGCTGGGCGGCTCGCTGCCGCAGCGCCGCCGCAAGGCCGACAAGCAGTTCACCGCGCCGTCGCTTGAAGCGTTCGAGCAGATCACCAAGGGCACGGGCGATCGCGAGATCTCCACGACCATGGCCCTCGTCCGTGGCATGAACCTCATGCTGCGTGACAAGGAGCTTGGCCCGCGCCTGGTGCCGATCGTCGCCGACGAAGCCCGCACCTTCGGTATGGAAGGCATGTTCCGCCAGATCGGTATCTATGCGCCGTTCGGCCAGAAGTACCGTCCGCAGGATGCTGACCAGCTGCTGTACTACCGCGAAGACCAGAAGGGCCAGGTCCTGCAGGAAGGCATCAGCGAAGCCGGCGGCATGAGCGCCTGGCTGGCGGCTGCCACCAGCTACAGCATCAGCAACGTGGCGATGCTGCCGTTCTTCATCTACTACTCGATGTTCGGCTTCCAGCGCATCGGCGACCTTTGCTGGGCCGCTGGTGACATGCGCGCGCGTGGCTTCCTCATCGGTGGCACCTCGGGCCGCACCACGCTGAACGGTGAAGGCCTGCAGCACGAAGACGGCCATTCGCACCTGCTCTCGGGCGCGATCCCGAACGTGATCTCGTACGACCCGACCTTCTCCTACGAGCTGGCCGTCATCCTGCAGGATGGCACGCGCCGGATGATGCAGGAGCAGGAAGACGTCTACTACTACATCACCGTGATGAACGAGAACTATGCCCACCCCGACATGCCGAAGGGCAGCGAGGAAGGCATCATCAAGGGCATGTACCTGTTCAAGGATGCGGGCAAGGCGAAGAAGAACGAGCCGCGCGTGCAGCTGTTCGGTTCGGGCACGATCCTGCGCGAAGTGATCGCCGCCGCCGAACTGCTCGAGAAGGATTTCGGCGTGAGCGCCGATATCTGGTCGGTGCCGAGCTTCTCGGAAGTCCGCCGCGAAGGCTTTGATGCCGAGCGTTGGAACCGCCTGCACCCGGAAGCGACGCAGCGCGTCCCGTACATCACGGGCCTGCTTGCCGACCGCCAGGGCCCGGCCATCGCCGCGACCGACTACGTGCGTGAATACGCCGACCAGGTCCGTGCGTTCATGCCGGACGGCATGCGCTACACGGTGCTCGGTACCGACGGTTACGGCCGTAGCGATACCCGCGCCAACCTGCGTTCGCATTTCGAAGTGGACCGCTACTGGATCGCCCACGCCGCCCTGGCCGCCCTCGCGAAGGATGGCAAGGTCAACGCGAAGGACGTCAGCCGCGCCATCAAGGAATACAAGCTGGACACGGAAAAGCAGAACCCGCTGTACGCCTGATGTAACAAGGCATGAAGAAAAAGGGCGCCTCCGGGCGCCCTTTTTTTTGGGCATTGCCATTGTTTTGCCCTCGAATCGTCACGCCGCGTGGATGGCAGGGCCCGCGTGAAGCTGGTATTCCTAACACTCGCTCGTTCTGGACTACGCGTCATGCGCATCGCACTCCTTTCCGCCGCCGCCCTTGCCCTCGCCGGGTGCGCCACCACTGGCGACCACCACGGCTCGCGCGAGCGCACGCTCTACATTTCCGCAGAAAAGGCGCCATGCAGTGCTGGCGCGATGAAGACCGAGTGCCTGCAGTACCGCGAGCAGCCCAACCAGCCGTGGCAGCTGAACTACGCGCCGGTGGATAACTTCGAGTGGAAGCCTGGTAACGAATACCTGGTGAAGGTCACCGAGGTGGAAGTGAAGAACCCGCCGGCCGATGCCTCGCGTGTGCGCTGGCGCGTCGACAAGATCGTCGAGCAGCACCCGGTGGATAAGCCGCCGGTGCCCTGAGGCTCGGTACGCAGCGCATAAAAAAAGGCCGGGATTGCTCCCGGCCTTTCCCTGCCCCTAGCGACAGGTTCAATCGTCGTCGCGCAGCGCGTGACGGATAAGCAGGAACGTGCCAATGGCGGCTGCGGCGATACCAATGGTAATGGCCGGGTTGCGACGCACCTGCTTGCGCAGGCGGCGGTACTGGTAGGTGGCTTCGTCGGCGAAATCCTCAGCCATGTAACGCAGCTTCTGGTTATTCCGGCGGCTCGAAATCTTGTTGGTCACCCGGCGCGTGCGGTCGAGAAGATCCCGGCCCGTATCGATCGCCTCATCGCCATAATGACGGACGCGACCCGACACGCCGTTGACGGCGCTTTCGACCTGGCGCGCAAACTCGCGGTTTCTGCTCATCGGATGGCTTCCTCTGCAGGCATTACGATGGGTAATGACTTTGCGGGGGCGTCCGTGATTGCCGTGTAAACACGCCTCGCCCGATTGAGCGAGGATTCAGCGTCAGGCCTTCGTGGCGAACGCGTATTCGCCGCCACGGGCGAGGGCAGCCTGGTAAGCCGGGCGCGCATGGATCGCCTCCAGCCAGCGCCACAGGTGGGGGCGTGAGCTGTCGAGGCCGCCACGGGCCGAGGCGGCTTCGACCGGAAAGCTCATCTGGATATCGGCGGCGCTGAACTCGCTACCCGCAAACCAGCCGGTCTTGCCGATTTCCCCCTCGAGGTAATCCAGGTGGGTCTTTAGCTGCGGGTCCACGAAGGCCTTCTGGGCTCCGCGCGCCAGCATTCGCGCGACGGGCTTGGCGAAGAACGGCACGGGGGCGGATTCCATGCGCTGGAACACGAGCTTGAGCAGCAGCGGCGGCATGGCCGAGCCTTCCGCGTAGTGCAGGAAATAAGTGAAGCGCAGGCTCTCAGGCGTGCCAGCGGCAGGCTTCAGGCGGCCATTGCCGTAATGTGCCACCAGATACTCAACGATCGCACCGGATTCGGCGAGTACCAGGTCGCCATCGACCAGAACAGGCGATTTGCCCAGGGGATGCACCTCTCGCAGCGCCTTGGGCGCCAGCATGGTCTTTGGATCCCGCTCGTAGCGCTTCAGCTCGTAGGGCACGCCCAGCTCCTCCAGGAGCCACAGCACGCGCTGGGAGCGGGAGTTGTTGAGGTGGTGAACAACGATCATGGCAACGCCCGGCACGTATAAGGGCATGCAGCGTACCAGTGCATAACGTCCACATGCCATCGACGCAGCGAGCGTAGTGTCGGGGGTCTGACAGCCACGGGAGACCGCCATGGGCCGCGAAGCCGATACGATCCACACCGACCAGGGATCCATTGCACGCCTGCAGGCCCTTGTGAAAGACCTGCCCGACAATGCAAAGGTGCGGCTGCACCTGCGTGACGGTACGACGGTGACAGGCATCGTCACCGTCGTGCCGACGGTTCAGAACTTTGTCGATGCGACGGGCACCGAAGGTGTGAACGGGGTGGTAAAGCTGATTGACAACGATAGGCCCGAGTGGTCGGCTACCGTTTCCCTCGACACCATCGCGCGCGTGGAGCACCTGGACAGCGTGGTTTACGGTACATCCCAGACCTGACGATGACGCCTACGACTTCAACGACTCCTCAAGCTTCTTCGACTGCTCCGGAAACGCCTTCCCATCCGCCGCGACGGTCTGCGCCACCAGCTTCTTCGCATCCGCATCGCGGTTGAGCGCACGCAGCGCCTTCACCCGATATGTCGCAACGGAGAAGCGATTCGCGCCATAGGCCTTCTTCGCAGCGGCCTCGAGGTACGGCAGGCCATCCGCCGCCTTTCCACTCTCGACGAGCCGGCGGCCATAGCGGTAGTTGTAGACGTAATCGTCCGGATACGCGGCGATCAGCTGCTTCTCCAGCGTATCCAGCTCGTCGCCAGCCTTGGCCCGCACGAGGTACACACGCAGGTTATCGGCCGCATTGCGATCGCTCTTCAGATCGCCATGCAGCTTCGTGCGGCTGGAATCGACGCCTTGCTTAAGCACAGCCTGCTCAGCAGCCGTATTGCCTAGGGCGGCTTCGAGATCGGCACCGGCGAGCACTGAGCTGCGCTGATCCGCGCAATGCGGCGTCGCCGTGAACACCTGCGTGGACAGGAACGTATCGTAGGCCGCTTTCTGCGGGCCTAGCAGCGTCTTCCGTGCGTCGGCCGGCTGCGACTCGGTCGCGCCAAGCAGATCGTCGAGTACGTACGGACGGTCGCAGTCGATATCGCTGGCAAGCAGCTTTGTCGCGGCATCGCGAATGCCCGCGTCATCTTTCTTGTCCTTCGCCTGCAGCAGCAACAGGCGCTGCTTGGCAACGGCGACGCGCTTGTCCTTATCGGAGACATTGCGAACCATCGGCGGCAAGGTATCGAACCACGCCATGCCCTCGGTGCCGGCATAGCGCAGGTTGTAAGTCTCCAGCACCTCGGCCACGGCGGCCATCGAGCCCTTGTTCGCATCGGCCTTCAGCTTGGACAGCTTGGCGTCGCCCGAAAGAATGCCATTGATCTCGGGATAAAACGTTTCACGCGGACGCTCGGCGAGGATGCGACCGAGCTCCTCGCCATCGGGCCCGATGGCGACGTACGTGGGCAGGAAGTGCACGGTCCACTTCTGCATCCAGGCCTTGTCGGCCGGCTTGTCCGCATCGGCTTCGTAGAAGATGACCTTCTTCGAAAGGTCATCCCATTCCTTGCCGTTGAGCACGTGGCTGGCCATGAAATAGCACGAGTAACACCACACCGCCTGGAAATCGACCAGAACCGGCTTGTGCTCACGCTTGCCCTGGGCAAGCGCGGCGTCCAGGCTCGCGGGGCCTTCGTGCGCAGCCCAGGCGGGCGCGACGGCGGCTAGGAGGGCGGCGGCAAGCACGTGCTTCATGACAGACATCCCCTTGGCGGTATAGACGTCCAATTCATACCACGTTTTTTGCGCTGCGTCAGATCGTGCTGCTGGCGCCCTCGACCGGCTCAGGATCGTTGGCCAGCCCCTGGCGGTGGCGCAGGGACGGGAACCACCACATCCACAGGCCTACGACGACCAGCGTGCCGAGGCCGCCGATCAGGGTGGCATTCACGGCGCCAAGGGCCGCGGCGAGGATGCCGGACTCGAACTCACCCAGCTGGTTCGAGGTGTTGATGAAGATGGCATTCACCGCGCTGACCCGGCCGCGCATGTCATCCGGCGTATCCAGCTGCACCAGGGCGCCGCGGATCACCATGCTGACCATGTCGAAGGCGCCCAGGGCGAAAAGCGCACCCATGGAGAGCCAGATCGACGTGGAGACGGCAAAGACCAGGGTGGCAAGGCCGAAGCCCGCGACCGAGGCAAACATGATCGGGCCGACCCGGCGCTTCAGGCTGTGCGAGGAGAGCCAGATGGACATGAGCAGGGCGCCCACCGCCGGTGCGGCACGGAGCAGGCCGAGGCCCCAGGGGCCCGTGTGCAGGATGTCCTTGGCGAAGATCGGCAGGAGCGCCGTCGCGCCGCCCAGCAGCACGGCGAACAGGTCAAGCGAGATCACGCCCAGCACGGCAGGCCGGCTGCGGATGAAGTGGACCCCGGCGAACAAGGTCTTGAGCGTGGCGGGCTCGCGACGCGGTGGGGCGTGGTCGTAGCGCAGCCGCGACATGAAGACCAGGGCGCCCAGGTAGAGCAGGGCCGAGACGCCGTAAACGACGGCGGGGCCAGCGACATAGAGCAGGCCGCCCAGGGCGGGGCCGGCGATCATGGCCGCCTGGCCCGCAGCGGCGCTGGAGGCGGTGGCCCGGGGCAGGATGGAAAGCGGTACCAGCGCAGGCAACATGGACTGCATGGCCGGGAATTCGAACGCCTTGGCCACGCCGACCACGAAGACCAACCCAAGGATGCCGGCCTCGTTGATGTGTCCGCTAAAGCTGAAAGCCGCCAGCAACGCGATGCCCAGCCACTCCACCATCTGGCAGAGCCGGACGATGCGCCGGCGGTCGAACTGGTCGGCCACGTGCCCGGCGGGCAGCGCCAGCAGTACCGAAGGAATGAACTGGACGAGGCCAATCAGGCCCAGGTCGAGCGCGCGGCCCGTGATGCTGTAGATCTGCCAGCCGACAGCCACCGACATCATCTGGAAGCCGAAGCTGGAGGCGTTCTTGGCGAACCAGAACTGGATGAAGGCGGGGTAGCGGAAGAGGGAGGTTTCGGATGAAGTCGACGACATGGGGCATCCTTGGGGCGTCTGCCGATTTTACGCCCGTTTCGTGGGCCGCCTTGCCAGTGGCGGCATTCGCGCGCCAAGCTACGGCCTTTGTCGCCGGGAATCGCAATATCATGCGCCGCATCGCCGCCCTCATCGCCCTTACCGCGCTGGCCAGCGCGTGCTCGCAGCAGCCCGATTCGCAAGCCGCGCAGCCGCAGGCTGCCGCGACCGACAGCAACGCCGAAGCGGCGAAAAAGCTGGAGATCTACCAGCAGCTCCTAAAGCTGCATAACGACGGCCCCGCGGTGCAGATCGGCCACGAGATCATCGACAAGTATCCGGATTCCCCGGCGGCTACCGAGGTGAAGAAAACCCTCGACCCGATGGAGAAGGCGTTCAAGGAGACGACGGAGACCAACCGTCTCGCCGCGTTGTGGCTTTACCAGGTCTCGCCCATGCAGGGCGGCACGCAAAGTACGGCAACCATCCAGTCCTCGCACCCCACGGGCGAAGAGCAGGTGCGCCTGATCCTGCGCCGGCATACCGATTGGGGGCAGAGCGTGTTTCTCTACGCCGTGGCAGGCAAGGGGTTTGTCTGCAAGGGCGATTGCTCGCTGAAGGCGAGCTTCGATGGCAAGGCGAAGGTCATTAAGGCCTTCCGGCCGCCTACCGGCGAGCCGGCGCTGCTGTTCCGCAACGACGCGCAGTTCCTGAAGGACCTCGCGAAGACGAAGCGGCTCACGATCGATGTGGTGACCGTGTCGCGTGGCGAAACGACGCTGACGTTCGAGACCGGTGGTTTCGATCCGGCGAAGTGGCAAGATCTGCCCAAGAAAAAGAAGTAACCCGTAGGAGCCCACCCTGTGGGCGACGCCTTTCGGTAGGAGCCCACCCTGTGGGCGACGCCTTTCGTACAGCCGCCACAGGGTCTGCAGCTCTTCCGCGAAAGATGTCGCCCACAGGGTGGGCTCCTACCGCAGGGATGTCGCCCACAGGGTGGGCTCCTACGTGCGCGGGGCTTAATGCAGGAACAGCTTCTCGGTAATACGCGTGAGCGGCTTTTCGAGGAAGCTATTCACCCGCGCCGGCAAATCCAGCGGCCGCAGCAACATCTTCACCGTCATCTCTGCCGGGATATGCCGCTTGAGCATGCCTTCCGCCTTCGTGGTCACGCGGCGGAATTCGGCATCGTCGTGCGCCTTCTCCGGGTAGCGCGTGTTGAACACGTGGCGCAGGGCGATGTCGCTGTCTTCGTTCTTGATTTCGCTAAGGCGCTTGACCAGCGTGCGCAGCGTGCTGAACCGGCTGATGCGGTCGCGCTCGCGGTAAATGCGGAACGCCTGGTAGAAGTGCTTGTAGTGCCGCACCTCATCGCTCTTGATGCGATTGGTGAGGTCGCACAGCACGGGCTCGTCGGTCACATCGTTGAGCGCGCGGTACAGGCTGGCAGTACCGGTCTCCACCACGCAACGCGCGGCCAGCTCGAGGCCGCGGTTGGGCTCGAGCTCTTCGGCCGTGCAGACGGAGCCGTAGTGGGCGAAGAAGTTCTTGAAGCCCGTATCCCAATCGAACTCGGGCCAGACATGGCGCACGTAGGCGGCCAGCGCGCGGCCGTGCTGGAGTTCTTCATGCTCCCAGTGGTCGCGCAGCCAGCCCTGGAGTTCATCATCGCCGGCGAAATGGTCGACGAGGTTGTGCGTGTACAGGTCGGAGCCGCTTTCGACGAACGACGAACTGCATAACAGGAAGAAAAGATCTTCGTTTTCCCGAACCTTCGCGACGTCGATCCGCGAGAAGTCCAATGACTCTAGCGTCCATGGCAAGGTGGCAACGTAGCTCACTGCTGGTGGTCCTCGATCGCTGTACCGGGTCGCCCTCTTGGGGGCGTCTGACCGAATTGTGACAAAGCCACGCGAACGTGGCTATGGAATTGGACCAGCCGGGGCTTTCGGGGGACTTACCGGACGACCGTGACGGGGACCCGGGCTTTGGCGAGGACGTCGGTCGAGGTGGATCCCACCAGCCACCGGGCGAGGGCGCCCCGCTCGGTATGCCCGATGACGATGTGGTCGGCGCCGTTCTGGGCGACGTAGGTCAGCAGGGCGTCGCCGGGGCTGCCATGGACGAGCTGGACATCCAGCGTGACGCCGGGATTGGCCTTCAAGCCTTCCAGCTCGGCACGGATCGCGGCCAGCCGGTCGCGGCCGTTATCGGCCATGGCCAGGGCGGCCGTGTCGGCCCCGTTTTCCAGCTGGTAGACCGAGACCACGGAGACCCGGGCCCCGGCGCAGGCGCCGAGTTCCAGGGCGAAAAGGTAAGCGCGGCGGGCGGTTTCCGAGCCGTCATAGCCGACGAGGATGTGCCTGGGCATGCGGGTGCTCCCTGTTTCGTGAGACTGGGGACGATGGTAGGCCGCTGCCTTGTCTGCGGCGAGTGGATTCACGGCCAGTCCACCAAACCGTTTCATTCCTGAACACCCGGAACGCGACTCCGTGTTTCTTCACATTCGTGAGTGGAGAATCCCCCCACCGCAGTTCCCTGCCACCAACACAGTTAGGAGAAATCTTCATGATCAAGCGCATTACGGGTATGGCTGTCCTGGCTCTGGCGGCAGTGGGTGCTTTCGCGGCCCAGCCGGCCCAGGCGGCTGAAGCTGCGACCAAGTGCCACATGACCTTCAGCACCACGGGCTGGGCGGCCATCTACAAGAAGGCCGATGGTCGCGGCCACGTGCGCTGCGATAACGGCCAGAGCGCCGAGGTGATCATCCACGTCCGTGGCGGCGGCCTCACCGCCGGCAAGTTCAGCATCGAAGGCGGCAAGGGCGAATTCACCAACGTCAAGGGCATCAGCGAGATCTACGGCTCGTATGCCAGCGGCGGCGCCAATGCCGGCGTGGTCAAGAGCGCTGAAAGCGCCGCCATGACCAAGGGCGAAGTCTCGCTGGCCGTCAGCGGCACCGGCCGTGGCTTCAACCTCGGCGTGGACCTCAGCAACTTCGAGATCGAGAAGCTGAAGTAAGCGTGGGTTGAAAGAAGAACCGGCCTCGTCCGGTCTGAAAAAAGGGCGCCCCGCCACGGGGCGCCCTTTTTCTTGCACGCGGGCAACCTTCGCCCCGTGGCGAGTACACTCACAGCATCACTTTCGGGAGGTTGTCCCCATGCGCCGTCTGCTTAGCTTCACTGCCCTCTGTCTCGTTTCCCTTGCCAGCTGGGCGGCTTCGCCCGTCGCCGGCGACAAGGCCCCTGATTTCAAGCTGCAGGACCAGAAGGGCGAATGGCACACCCTCGATACCCATAAGGGCCAGTGGCTGGTGCTGTATTTCTACCCGAAGGATTTCACGGCCGGCTGCACCACCGAGGTCTGCACCTATCGCGATGACACGGTGAAGCTGCACCGTGCCGGCGCCGAAGTGCTCGGCGTGAGCCTGGACGACGTGAAGTCGCACGCCGAGTTCGCCGAGAAGTACCACGTGCCGTTCCCGCTGCTCTCCGATGCCGATAGCTCGGTCGCCACGAAGTACGGCGTGCTCACCGACAAGATGGGCATGAAGTACGCCCGCCGCGAAACCTTCCTGATCAGCCCGGACGGCAAGATCGCCAAGGTCTACAAGGACGTGGATCCGGAAAAGAACTCCGGCCAGGTCCTGGCCGACCTCGCCGAGCTCAAGGGTAAGGGCGGCTAAGCGTGTTCGAAGCCAAAAAGGCGCCTAACCGGGCCCGTCCGTTCGCGTTCTTCCGCATCGTGGTGTGGATGGTGATGTTGCTGGCCGCCGTCGGCTTCGTCATCAACGGCTACGCCTCCGTGGTGATCGGGCAGGCGGCTGCCGCCATGTCCAGTGCGGATGCGGCCGACATGAACCCGCGCATCGCCCTGGCCTGGTCGGTGGGGTATGCGCTGGCCGCGTTCGCCACCATGGCGATCGCCCTGGCCACCTTGCGCTGGCGCGAGAAGGCCCGGCGGGCCATGCGCGTGATTGCGCTGGTCCTGGCGGTATGGGCGGCGTGGACGGCCTGGATCGCCTTTGGCCAGTGGCAGCAGCTCGGCGTGGTGCTCGGCCAGGCCGGGCTTCCGGCCGATCTGCTCGCTGCAGGCATGAAACACCGCAACATCCTGTTTATCGGCATGGTGTTGAAGGTGGTCTCGGTGCCTGTACTGGCGTGGCTCTCGTGGGTGCTGGGGACGCTCCGCGTCCGCCAGCAGTTCGCGGCGCCGGCCCTGTGATGGCGCCGGCCGCGGCTCGCCTGCTGGTTCTTGCCGTCGCCGCCTGCTTTGCGGGCGGCGCGGCTGCCCAGGACCTGGGCACCACGTGCAACCTTGCAAGCTCGTATGACCTCACGGTGCGGCCGGACAGCCTGTCGTTCGACCGCGCCGATGTGGCTCCCCGGAACGTGCGCATGCATGACGGCAGCCTCAGCACCGATGGCCGTGCGGTGACCCTCCGCCCCGACGAGCAGGACCGCGTGGCGCTGTTCGAGAGCAACGTGCGGGTGCTGCTGCCGAAGGTGAAGGCCATCGCCAGCGATGGCGTGGATATCGCCGCCCGCGCGGTGCGTCAGGAGGCTGCCACGGCCGCACCGGGCGCGGCCGCCAGTGGTGAGCTCGACCAGGTACTGAATACCCGCGTGGCCGACATCAAGCGGCGGATTGCCTCCAGCCAGAGCACCCGCGACTGGCAGGAAGACGCCATGCGCGAGTACGCGCAGGAAATCGTCTCGGACATCATGCCCCTGCTGACCCAGGACGTGGGCAGCGAGGCGATGCAGCTGGCCATGAATGGCGATCTCCAGGGGGCCGCTGATCTGCGTGACCGCGTAGCGTCGGTGTCGACCGGCGCCCAGGCGCGGGTGGCCGCCAAGGTGACGGCCGCGCTCAAGCCGCGGGTGCAGGCGTTGTGCCCGCAGGTAAGGCAGTTGGGTGAGCTCCAGTCCGGGCTGCGCGATGCGTCCGGCCGCCCCCTACTCCTGCTCGAAACCGGTGGATGACCGGCGGATAACCGCGTATGCCGCCGTTTAGGGGCCGCTAAGTACGGCAGCGCTAACGTTTCACCCATGGAACGCAGCTCGAACCGTGTGGTGAATGGCCTCATCCGCCGAGTCATTGCGGATCGCGACCTCTATCAACAGGCTGCCCGGGGTGTCCGGGAGCCCGGTCTTAAGGCGATTCTTAACGAGTCCGCCGACTCCCTCGCTTCCATTGCCGCCGAGCTCCAGGCTTCCGTCGAAGCGACGGGTGGTCGTCCGGCCCGTGCCGGTGGCCCCCTCAGCGGGGTACGGCGGACCATGATGGAGGCTTCGGTCAAGCTTTCGAGCGACCCGGATGTCACCTATATCCGTACCCTGGAGCACATGGAGCGACGCCTGCTGGAGGTGTTCCTGCGCCTGGAGGCCTCGTCCAGTGATCGCGCGATCATCGGTCGCCATATCGCCCGCCTGCGCCTGCTCCACCTGGACATGACCAACCTTGGCGGCGTCACCGGCCGGTAGCCAACGGCGCCGGAAACGCGATGTGCCTGTCAGGCGGCAAGCCGCCATTCGGCCATGGCCCGTTGCAACGCGATATCCGCCGTGACCCGAACGGGCACGGGTGCGATCAACGTCTCACGATCGGCGAAGAAATTGGCGAACGCAATCGCATCGGCGGCGTCTTCGCGCATGCCAATCTGCGTGCCGTCC
Source organism: Luteibacter aegosomaticola (assembly GCF_023078475.1). NCBI lineage: Bacteria > Pseudomonadati > Pseudomonadota > Gammaproteobacteria > Lysobacterales > Rhodanobacteraceae > Luteibacter > Luteibacter aegosomaticola. The sequence continues at coordinate 592,432 of NZ_CP095741.1, forward strand.
CTGAAAATGCCCCAGCCACTATCGACGGTGGCGATGTGGTAATCGACATGGTGCTCATTCATTCGGTGACCCTCTACTGCTCACGTCCATGAGCTTCGGGCGCTGCGAATGACGATGGAATCAGACTAATCTGAAAAATCGCGCGAAGTTTTGAGGTAATTCGTAACCGCCTCGCCGGGTGTCACGCATACGCGGCACGAGCCGGATACGTGCGCTGCATTTGCGCTACTCTCCGCGCTCTTCATGCATTGGGCTCACGGAGGGCAGCCGGATCCATGCTCCTACGAACGATCATCGCTGACGACCACCCCGTGGTTCTCATGGGCACGCGCGCGGCGCTCGAGGCGTGCGATATCGAAGTTATCGGCGAGGCCGCCAATGGCGACCAGTTGCTCGACCTGCTGGCGACACGCCCATGCGATGTCATCGTTACCGACTTCTCCATGCCTGGCGGGCGCCATGGCGATGGCTTGCTGTTGCTGGACACCATCCGTCGCCGCTACCCACGCTTGCCGATCGTCATTCTCACCATGGTGAACAACACGGCCGTGCTGCAGACGATGCATGCGCGCGGCGCCTCATGCCTGTGCGACAAGCGCGCCCCGCTGCGCGAGGTGGCGGTGGCCGTGCGCCACGCCGTCGCGGGCCGCTCGTTCTTCAGCGAGACGATTCGCTATCAGTTCCAGGAAAAATGCGCTGAAGATCCCCTGGCTGACGTGCGTCTTTCCGCCCGGGAAATCGAGGTCGTACGGCTCTACGTGAGCGGCATGTCCATCACCCAGATCGCCGACCGGTTGAGCCGCAGCGTGAAGACGGTGAGCCGGCAGAAGCGCGATGCCATGAGCAAGCTGGGTATCGACCACGACAGCCGGCTCTCCGAGTACGCCCGGGAGCGTGGCCTGGCGTCCTGACCCTGCCGGAAGTCAGGGGGTGACCAACCGCCCATGTAATCCGCGCCGCACGGGCTTAAACCAAGCGTGAGCCGCCGGCATCAGAGCCCGCGACACCCCTGGGGAGAAGGACCATGCGCCATCTGTTTGCGACCGCCGGCCTCGCCGCCACCCTGGCGCTTAGCGCCGGATCGGCCATGGCCGCCAACTTCAGCTTCAGCACCGATACCTGCAAGCACGACTACTCGACGCCCTACGATGTCGACGTCACGGCCGCCGGCCTGAGCTTTCATCGTACGGATGGCACCCCGAACAAGGTTTTCCTCCACGATGGTGCCCTGAAGGTGGATGGGCGCGACGTGGCCGTCTCGTCCCGCGACGCCGAGGCGCTGCGGCGTTACGAAGACGGCGTCCGCAAGCTGATGCCCGAGGTGGCCGACGTATCCCGCCGGGGCGTGGTCCTGGGTTTCGACGCCATGACCACCGTCACCATGACCTTCGCCGAGCCGGATCAGCGCGATGCCATCCTGGCCAAAATCAAGCGAAAGCAGGCCCAGGCCATCAAGGAGATCGACGAAGGCGTCGGCAGCGGCCACTGGTCGTCCGACCGCATGACCGAGACCGTCGCAGGTTCGGTGTCGGATTCGGTGGGCGAACTCGTGGGCTCGGTGACGTCCAGTGCGGTATCCGCCGCGCTCTCGGGCGATAGCACCAAGGTAGCCGCGCTAACCGCGCGCGCCGACGCGCTGGACAAGAGCCTCAACCAGGAAATGGACAAGCGCTCCAAGGAGCTTGAGGCACGGGCGAATGGCATCTGCCCGCGCGTCAACGATCTTGCTGATCTTCAGCAGGGCTGGTCCATTCGCCTTCCCGACGGCAAGCCGCTCGAGCTCATGACGATCAAGCCGAAGGACAGCAGCAAGGAAGGCAAGAAGGTCGCTATGGATTGACCTTGCCGATCCACTCGACCACGTTGCGTACGGTGTCACCGTAAAACGTGCGGTACATCTCTTCGCTGACGTAACCGATGTGCGGCGTGGCCAGCACGTTGGGCAGGCGGCGGAACGGATGGTCGGACGGTAAGGGTTCGGGCTCGTATACATCGACCGCCGCGCCGGCAAGCCGGCCGGTAGTCAGCGCTTCGATCAACGCCGCCTCATCGACGATGGGGCCGCGCGAGGTATTCACCAGGCGTGCCGTGGGCTTCATCAGGGCCAGCTCCTTGCGGCCCACGAGGCCTTCCGTCCGCTCGCTGAGCCTCACATGGATGCTGAGGACATCGGCACGGGCGAACAGCGCATCCTTCTCCACGCGTTCCACGCCATGTTCGGTGGCGTGTTCGCTGGTCAGGTTCTGGCTCCACGCGATCACGTTCATGCCAAAGGCCTGGCCGATGCGGGCGACGGCAGAACCGATCCGGCCCAGCCCGAGGAGGGCCAGGGTCTTGCCCGCGAGCTCCACGCCCATGCCTTGCTGCCAGCCGCCCGCACGCACGGACGCGGTTTCGTTGGCGAGGTTGCGTGCGAGGCCCAGGATAGCGGCCCAGGTGAACTCGATCGTGGGCGTGGAGGCGTAGTTCGTGTTGACGACCTTGATGTTGCGAGCCGCCGCGGCGTCCAGATCGATGGACGCATTGGCACGGCCGGTCGACGCGATGAGGCGAAGGCGGGGCAGGGCGGCGATCAACGTGGCGGTCACTGGCGTGCGCTCGCGCATCACGCACACCACATCGAAGGGTGCGAGGCGCCGCGCCAGCGCGGCCTCATCCGCCACATGGTCGTGAAACACCACGACATCGGCCAGCGCATCAAGCGGGCCCCAATCGGCGCTCTGCCTTGCTACGTGCTGATAGTCATCCAGTACGGCTACGCGGAGTCGCTCGTTCATGTTCCGGCCCTCAACGTTTTGGCTGGATCAAATCCCAGCCGTTCCCGTAGAGATCCTCGAACACGACGACGCTGCCGTAGGGCTCGTGGCGCGGCTCTTCGCGGAACGTGACTCCATGGGCCAGCATGTGCGCGTGATCGCCCGCAAAATCTTCCGTTTCGAGGAACAGGAACACGCGGCCGCCCCCTTGCTTGCCCACGTGGGCGAGCTGTTCATCATTCACCGCCCTGGCCAGTAGCAGGCGCGTGCCTTGCGAGCCGCGCGGCGCCACGGTGACCCAGCGCTTGCCCGCGCCCTGCGGTGTGTCTTCGAGCAATTCGAAGCGCAGGGCCTGCGTGAAGAACGCAATGGCTTCGTCATAATCGCGGACGAGGAAGGCGATGGCGCCAAGTGACGACATGGGGAGGTTTTCCTGAATGAAAAAAGTCATTATGCGCCTTCACAAAGCTAAACGCATTTGGACGGCCAAATGTGATGCCCGTCAAACCGTTCTTGCGAATGCCGGCGTAAGTTGGCGGAGCTGATCACTCTGACGCCAGGCAGTGCCAAAGGGGTGCCCGGATGGGGAGCAGGGAGCTCGGTGGAGATCCAGATCCTTCACTTGGCCCATTAGGGAGTTGGTTGCATGTCTCGCAGGTCTTCAGCATGGCTCGCTTTAGCGAGCCTGACGGCAGGTTGCGCCCTGTCGTTGCCCCTCGTCGCCGCCGATTTCAGTACCTCGGTGAAATCCGCCGCGAATCCCGCCACGCCACGACTCACCACCGCCGTCAGCGGTGCCAGTACGGCTACCCTCGTCGGATCGCGCCCGCGACAGGCCGCCGCGGCTAAAGATGCTGGCGCCGTACCAGCCAGCCAGGCGATCAGCAACATCACCCTCACGCTCAAGCGTGACGATGACCATGAGAAGGCCTTCCGTGCGCTGCTCGCGCGGCAGACCAACCCGGCATCGCCCGATTTCCACCAGTGGCTCACCGGCAAGCAGATCGGCGAGCGCTTCGGGCCTTCCACCCAGGATATCCAGGGCCTGAAGACGTGGCTGCAAGGCCAGGGCCTGACCGTCAACAGCGTGTCGCAAGACCGCATGACGGTGTCGCTGTCCGGTAGCGCGGCTGCCGTGTCCAAGGCGTTCGCCACCGAGATCCACAGCTACACCGCGGATGGGGCACAGCGCTTCGCCAATACCACCGACGCGCGTGTTCCGGCGGCGGTCGCACCGTTGGTGCAGGGCGTGTCGCTGCACAACTTCTTCCCGGTTGCCCAGCACACGCCGATCGCCAAAGCGCGCCTTGATAGCAAGGCCGGCAAGTTCAAGACCGCCGCGGCTGATAATCCCAACTTCACGGTGCCGCCGGGCACGGTCAACACCGCGACGTCGTACGACATGGTGCCGGCCGACTTCAATACCGTGTACAACGTGAATCCGCTCTGGCAGCGCGACACGCCCGTGCGCGGCGCCGGCCAGACCGTGGTGGTGCTCGAGCGCACCAACGTGCAGCCCGACGACGTGGCTCACTTCCGTGCCGCCTTCCTGCCGAACAACGCGGCGGGCACGTTCTCCATCGTTCATCCGACGGGTTCCGGGAGCTCGCCCTGTACGGATCCCGGCCTGAACGGTGATGAAGGTGAAGCCGCGCTTGATGCGCAGTGGGCTGGCGCGGCTGCGCCGGACGCGAACATCGTGCTCGCCTCGTGCGCGGATTCCGGTGCTAGCTTCGGCCCGTTCATCGCGGCCATCCGCCTGCTGGATACGACGACGGACCTGCCGCCGCCGATCTTCAGCCTGAGCTACGGTGCCTGCGAAAGCGCCGATGCTTCCGATGCCTACCTCGCCGACATCATCTGGTCGTCGGCTGCGGCGCAGGGCGTTAGCGTCTACGTGTCGTCGGGTGATGGCGGTTCGACCCAGTGCGACCAGGGCGCGTTGTTCTGGTCGCAGAGCGGCGCGGCGATCAATGGCCTCGCGGCATCCACCTCGGCGGTCGCGATCGGCGGTACGGACTTCAACGACCGCGGTAAGCAGTCGACCTACTGGACCTCGACCAACCTGCCGAAGTACCAGTCGGCGGTGAGCTATATCCCGGAAATGACCTGGAACAACAGCTGCGCCAGCAGCCACCTGTACACGCTGCTCGGTTACCAGGATGGCATCACCGCCTGTAACGATAGCCAGGGCCGTGGACAGGACTTCCTGCAGGTCGGTGGCGCGGGCGGTGGCCCGAGCACGCTGTTCACCCAGCCGGAAGCCCAGATCGGCATCCATGGTTCCACCAACCACACCTCGCGCACCATTCCGGATATCTCGCTGTTCTCGGCCAACGGCCTGTATGGCCATGCGCTGGTGTTCTGCATGTCGGATACCGACAACGGCGGGACGGCTTGCGATTTCCGCGATCCGGACTCGGTGTTCGCCAATTCGGCTGGCGGTACCTCATTCGCCGCACCGGCCATGGCTGGCGTGCAAGCCCTGCTCAACCAGGTGAACGGTGAGCGCATCGGCAACCCGTTGAACGCGTTCTACGGTATCGCTGCGCGCCAGTACGGTACGGTTGGTTCGCCGAACAACGCCGTGCTCACCGCATGCAACGCGAACAACGGCAACACCATCGCCGCCTCGTGCGTGTTCAACAACGTGATCGAAGGCGACATCGTGCAGCCCTGCGGTACAGGTTCGATCAACTGCGATACCGGGAGCAAGCTCAACAACATCGTGGGTATCGTCGAAGGTGGTGATACCACCACGCACACCCTCGTCCCGGCGTGGAAGGCAAACGTGGGTTACAGCATGGCTACGGGTCTCGGCTCGATCAATGCCAGCAACCTCGCCGACGCGGTGAAGACATGGAGTGCTCCGGCCAAGCGGAACTACGCCGCGCCCGCAGACTTCCTCTCGTTGAATAACCTCTTCACCAACGATGGTTACAGCGACTTCGCCTATGTCGATGGCGGCATGCTGCATTCGGTGTCGATGAAGGGCGCGGTAAGCCTGTACGACCAGGCCCAGGCGATCGACCCGTCGCTCACTGTGGTGGGCTATGGCGATGTCGTGCCGGGATTGGATGCGCTCTCGCTGAAGTCCGGCGAACTGTTGCTGCTGGATGGAAACCACAAGCTCAATGTGTGGGTGTCGACCGGTACCGGCGGTTATTACACCTTTGTGGTGAACCGTGATATCCCGGCCACCTGGCAGTTCGTCGGCGTGGGCGTCCATGACGACAGCGGCGTACAGAAGCTGGTGTGGTTCGATACGGCTACGTCGTCCATCGTGTGGTGGGCGCTGGATCTTGATCCGACCACCCAGAACGACATCATCGTGACCGGGCAGTCGTGGCCGAAGCAGGGCATCGCCGGCGGTCATCCGGTGCTGGCTGATGTGGATGGCGATGGTTACACCGATATCGTGTGGACGCGCACCAACTCCACCGGCACCGCCCTGTGGCTGAGCGATCGTCGCGACGGCTTCGTGGAACACGCGCTGCCGGCGCATCCGGCAGGCGCCGTGCTCGTCGGCGTGGGCGATGTGGATGGCAATGGCACCACCGACCTGATCTGGACCGACAGTGCCGGCACCCAGCTCACCTGGTGGAACATGCAGGGCTTCCAGGTCACCGGCCAGCACAGCCAGGCGATCCCGGCAGGTGCGTCGCTCGCAGGCATCGGCGATTACGACGGTGACGGCGTGGCTGACATCCTGTGGCGCGGTGCCAACGGCAGCCTCGTCGACTGGCAAGGCAACGGCAACAGCTTCACCGCTGCCAAGGTAGCCGATGCCTTCGGTACCCCGCTCACGCTGGCCGCAAGCGCCACCGTGCCCGCCAACCGTTTCCAGGGCAGTCACCGCCTGGCTACGAAGTAACGCTATGCGGCCAGGGGCGTATGCCTCTGGCCGTTTTCTCCGAATCCAGCTATCGTCAAATTCAATACACCCGCTACGCCTCTACAGCATTTGTCTGCTGCACGCGCAAATTAGCGGGTTTTTTTATGTTTCATTGGGGCTTGCCCACAAGCCCTTTGAGCAAGCTCTCATGAAACTGTTCGGGCTCCTGCATCTGCGGTGCATGGCCTGCATCCGGGAACTGCACCAACGTGGCTTTCGGGATGGCGGCCACCGCCGCGCGCGCGAGCTCGGGGTAATGCCCCAGCGTTCCCTGGATGGCCGGCGGGGCGAAGTCCTTGCCGATGGCCGTGACGTCCTTATCGCCAATCATCAACAACGTCGGCATCTTCAGCTGGTTGAGTTCGTAGACCACCGGCTGGGTCAGGATCATGTCGTAGAGCAATGCCGAGTTCCAGGCCACGCGCTCACGGCCCGGGCCGCGGTACATGCCGGCCAGCATCTGCACGCTGGGCTCGTAGGCGTCGCGCCATTGCCCTGCGAAATACGTGGCCTTCTCGTAATTGCGGATCCGCTCGTCGGTCGTCTTCAGCTCGCGCTCGTACCACTGGTCGACCGAGATAGGCGGCACGCCCTTGGCGCGCCAGTCCTCCAGGCCGATCGGATCGACCAGTACGAGCTGGTCCACCTGGTCCGGATAGCTAAGGGCGTAGCGGATGCCGAGCATGCCACCCGTGGAGTGGCCCATGACCGTGGCCTTGTCGATGTGCAGCGAGCGGAGCAGGTCGTTGGTGTTGCGCGCCAGCTGGGCGAAGGTGAACTGGTAGGCCTCCGGCTTGCTGGACTTGCAGAAGCCGATCTGGTCGACCGCGATCACGCGGAAGCCCGCCTTCGCGAGGACGCCGATGGTGGGGCCCCAGGTCGCCGAGCAGTAGTTCTTGCCGTGCAGGAGGACGACGGTGCGGCCATTGGCCTTGCCGCCTGCCGCGGGCACGTCCATGTACGCCATCTGCAGATCCTGGCGCTGGGAGCGGAAGGCGAAGCGCTGCACCGGGTAGGGGTAATCGAAGCCCTCGAGTTCCGGGCCGTAGACCGGAGCGGAAGCGGGCCCGTCGGCGGCCGATGCGTTAAAGGTAACGGAGAAGGCAAGGGCGGCCACGGCCGCTGCCGTCATCATCGGGAGGGTGCGGGTCATCACAGGGTGCTGCCGTCTAGGGGATGTCTGATTATCCCTTCCAGGTCTGCCCGCAGCACGTGAACAGCCATCCGGCCGCCTCGCCTGCGCCATAATTTCCTGCGACACTGTATGCAGTAACCGGGGAAACAACCATGTCGATCCAAGGAAAGACCCGCCGTATTCGCGGCGGATTCGTCGTGTGCGTCCTGCTTGCCGTCATCGCTGTCACCAGCGGCTGCGGCAAGAACGAAGGTGACAAGCCCGAACTTCAGGGCGCTGCCGCCAGCAAGGCCAACGCAGTACCTACTGACCGCCTCGTCATCATGTCGGCGGCCAGCCGCTATCAGGACAACCAGTCGCAACTGGTCCTGAAGTTCAACGAGAAGCTCGCGTCGTCGCAGGAGTTCGACTCCCGCATCGATGTCGTCGACAAGGACGGCGCGCCGGTGAAGGGCAGCTGGCAGCTCGAGGATGACCAGCAGACGCTGGTGTTCCCGTATGTGCAGGCCAACCAGCACTACGGTGTCACCGTGCACCCCTCGCTGCTCGCCGCCAGTGGCCACGCCCTGAGCGCCGATGAGCGCAAGGATGTGTTCTCCGGCGACCTGCCACCCGCGCTGGGCTTCGCCTCGCACGGCAGCGTGCTGCCCGCACGCGGCGCACGTGGCCTGCCGGTGGTCTCCATGAACGTGGAAGACGCCAATATTGAGTTCTTCCGCATCCATGACGATGCGCTGTCGAAGCTCTTCTGCAGCTACCCCGGCCAGAAGCGTCGCGGCGACTATGAGCTCGACCACGATCCGTACAACTACGAACACTGCAACGACGGTGACCAGACGCCCGAGGCGCTGACCCGCATCGCCGATTCGGTCTACGCGAACCACTACACCCTGAAGGGTGAGCCGAACGCGCGCACCGTCAGCTACATCCCCGTGCAGGACATCGCCCAGCTGAAGCAGCCGGGCGTGTACATGGCGGTGCTCCGCCGTGGCGGCGTGTTCCGCGATGAGTACGACACCGCCACGTTCTTCGTGAGCGATATCGGCCTGCACCTGCGCGTGTACAAGGACAACGCGCTGCTGCACGTGGCCTCGCTGGAAGGCGGCACGCCGATTTCGGGCGTCGATATCGATATCACCGACGAAACAGGCGCCTCGAAGCTGCACGCCAAGTCCGACAAGGACGGCAACGCGCTGCTGGCGTACAAGCCCGACCGCAATGACGTGCTGATCGCCCGCCACGACAAGGACGTGTCGGTGCTGCCGTTCAACCGCCCGGCGCTCGACGTCTCCAACTTCGATGTCAGCGGCCGCCGCCAGGCGCCGTTCGAGGTGTATGCGTGGTCCGGTCGCGATCTTTACCGTCCGGGTGAAGACATGCGCGTCTCCGCGCTGCTCCGCGACTACGACGGCAAGGCCATGAAGGCCCAGCCCGTCTACGTGCGCTTGAAGCAGCCGGATGGCCGTGCCCTGGCCGATACGAAGATCGAACCGCGCGACCTCAACTATTTCGAGCTGAAGCAGACCCTGCCCGCGGATGCGGCCACGGGCCTGTGGCAGCTCGAGTTCCGCCTGGACCCGGCCAGCAAGGAATCCGTGCAGGCCTTCCCGTTCCACGTGGAAGAGTTCCTGCCCGAGCGCCTCAAGGTCACCCTGGACGCGCAGCAGGCGCGCGTCATGGCGGGCGAAGCGCTGAACATGTCGGTGGCCTCGAGCTACCTGTTCGGTGCGCCGGCCTCGGATAACCGCTTCACCGCACGCCTGTTCGTGAAGCCAGAGCAGCACCCGGTCGCGGCGATGAAGGACACCTTCTTCGGTGACCCGCTCGCGCCCAGCAGCACGCCCAGCGAAGATGCGGTGGACGTCCACCTGGACGAGAAGGGCGAGACCACGCAGGAGCTCGCCATGCCGAGCGACCTGCCGGCCACGACGCCTTACGCGATGGTGGTCTCGGGCAGCGTCTACGAATCCGGCGGCCGCGCGGTGACCCGCGTGCTGAACCGCACCTTCTGGCCCGCGCCGGAGCTGGTGGGCGTGCGCCCGCTGTTCGATCCGAAGCAGGGTGCGGAGAGCGAGGCGAACGCCTCGTTCGAAATCGTCCGCGCGAATGTGGACGGCAAGCTCGTCGCCGGCCAGCACCTCAAGGTGCGCCTGCAGCGCGAAGTGCGCGACTTCTACTGGATGTACGAGCACGGCGACGACTGGAAATCCAACCAGAATGTCTCCCTGCAGCTGATTGAAGAGCGTGACATCGATGTGGCCGCAGGCCAGCGGGCCAAGGTGGATTTCCCCGTGGAATGGGGTGGCTACCGCCTCGAGGTCTACGACCCGGCCACCAAGCTCACCACGAACTTCCCGTTCTTCGCCGGCTACAGCTGGGAAGACCAGAACCTGGGTAAGGAAGCCCGCCCGGACAAGGTGAAGCTTGCCCTGGACAAGGCCCGCTACCGCACCGGCGATACGCTGAAGGTGACCGTGACGCCGCCGCAGCCGGGCCCGGGCGTCCTGCTCGTCGAAAGCGACCATCTGCTTTACACCAAGGACATCGACGCCAAGGCTGGCAGCACCTTCGAGATCCCGGTCACGGCCGATTGGGAGCGCCACGACGTCCACGTCGTCGCGCTGGTGTTCCGTGGTGGCAAGGCCACGGACAAGACCACACCCGCACGTGCCATGGGTATCGAGCACGTCACGATGGACCGTAACGACCGCCAGCTGCCGCTGACGCTGCAGGCCCCGGCCACGATGCGTCCGGGCCAGCCGCTCGCCGTTACCGTGCATGCCGATGGCATCGCAGGGCAGAAGGGCTTCGTCACGCTGGCTGCCGTGGACCAGGGCGTACTCAACATCACCAACTACCCGGTGCCCGATGCGTGGGCATGGATGTTCGCCCCGCGCGCCATGGTCATCGATGCGTATGACCTGTACAGCCGCGTGATCGAAGCCATGGATGGTGCGGTCGCCAAGGTGCGCTACGGTGGTGACATGTCCGGCGATGGCTTGCCGCATGCACAGCGCCCGAATCCGAAGATCAAGATCGTCGATCTCTTCGCCGGCCCCGTGCAGTTCGATGCCAGCGGCAATGCGAAGGTCAGCGTCGATGTGCCGGACTTCAACGGTACCCTGCGCGTCTCCGCGCTCGCCTTCACCGACCAGCGTTTCGGCCATGCCGACGGCTCGGTGGTGGTGCGCGCGCCGCTCGTGGTCGAGCCCGGCATGCCGCGCGTGATGGCGGGCGGTGACAAGGCCCGCATCACGGTCGATCTGAAGAACATGTCCGGCAAGGATGGCGTGGCCAAGGTCACGGTGAAGACCGATGGCCTGGTCCATGTGGACAACGCGACCCAGCAGGCCAACCTGAAGAATGGCGCAGGCACGGTGCTGACGATGCCCGTGACCGCTTCGGCGGGCGTCGGCGTGGCCACGGTGGATATCCATGCGGAGCTCAACGACTTCGCGGTCGATCGCCACTTCGAATTCACCGTGCGCAGCGGCTGGCCCGAAGACGTGCAGACCGTGCCCATGGCGATCGAAGGCGGCAAGGCCACGAAGATCGACGGCAACCTGGCCGGCCAGTACGCGCCTTCCACGGTCAATGCCCGCGTGACGCTGAGCACGCTGCCGCCGCTGCCCTATAACAAGGCGCTGCGTGACCTGGTGAAGTACCCGTACGGCTGCATCGAGCAGACCACCAGCAAGGGCTTCGCGGCGCTGTTCATGGACGACGCAACGGGCAAGGCGCTCGGTGTGGCCGGCCTGAGTCCGGCGGCCCGCCAGTCGGCCGTGGAGTCGGCGCTGGCACGCATCGCTTCGTTCCAGGCCGACAAGGGTCACTTCAGCTTCTGGGGCGGCACCAGCCCGATCCAGACGTTCATGACGCCGTACGTCGTGGACTTCATGCTGGATGCCCGCGACGCTGGCTTCGTCGTCCCGCAGGAAGTGCTGCAGAAGGCGCTGAAAGCACTGAACGACGACCTGCTCGCCGGTGGCCACCCGTACTACGGCTACGAGCAGCACGACCACATGCGTATCGCCGATGAGGCCTACAGCGGCTTCGTGCTGGCCCGCGTGAACCGTGCCCCGCTCGGCACGCTGCGTACGCTGTACGACAACGAGCGCAGCAAGCTGGTCGGTCCGCTGCCGCTGGTCCACCTCGGTATCGCCCTCAAGCTCATGGGCGATGAAGAGCGTGGCCGCAAGGCGGTGGACGAAGCCTTCGCCTGGTCGAAGGAGCGTCCGTGGTACGTGGGCGACTACGGCTCCGACCTGCGCGACCTGGGCCAGATGGTGGCACTGACCCATGCCTTTGGCATGAGCAAGCCGGAATACGACGCCAAGCTCGTCGACTGGGCGCGTAACGCGACCAACCGTGCGCGTGGTGCGGAAGAAAAGACCCCGTACTACCACTGGTCGTGGTCCTACCTCAGCACGCAGGAGCAAGTAGCGATCGCTCGTGTCGCCCACACCTTCGATGCCGGCGGCGGACGCCCGCTGAACGTATCGCTGCAGGTGGGTGGCGCATCGGAAAGCGCCCCCGCTGGAAAGACGATGTGGGTGCGTGACCTCACCTCGGCGGAAGCCGCCGGTGGCGTCACCGTGCAGCCGGGTAGCGAAGACACCGTGTTCGCCACGCTCGATATCGCCGGCATCCCGCTCAAGGCACCGGCGGCTGATCCGAGCCAGGTGGATGTGCGCCGCGCGTGGTTCACGACAGACGGCAAGGCCTGGGACGGCGACAAGCTCAAGGAAGGCGACACGCTGATTGCCGAGCTCACGATCGAAGCACGCCAGGACATGCCCGACGCGCTGGTGACCGACCTCGTGCCGGGCGGCCTCGAAGTGGAGAACCTCAACCTCGGTGGCGCACGCCAGTGGGAAGGCACCGTGATCGACGGGATCGACCTCGCCGAGCACGCGTCGGCCGACGATGCCGAGCACGAGGAATACCGCGACGATCGCTATGCCGCTGCGGTGAAGCTGCGCCGTGGTGAAGCGATCAAGCTGTTCTACATCGTGCGCGCAGTGACCCCGGGTACGTATGTGGTGCCGCCGCCGCTGGTCGAAGACATGTATCGCCCGGCGATCCGTGGCGTCGGCAAGGGCGTGCCAGCTTCGATCACGGTGGTCGAACCGTGAAACTCGCAAGGGCCCGGCGTTTAGGCCGGGCCGCTCTCCTGATCCTCACCGCCGTCGTGATCCTGGCGGTGGTGCTGGACAGGATCTTTCCGCTGAAGCTGCCAGCGCCTAGCGCGCTGAGCAGCGTGGTCGTGGCACGCGATGGCACACCGCTTCGCGCCTTCGCTGATAGTGATGGCGTGTGGCGCTACCAGATTACGGCGAAGCAGGTGTCGCCGCTGTACCTGCAAGCGTTGCTTACCTACGAAGACCGCTGGTTCTGGCGGCATCCCGGTGTGAATCCCTGGGCGCTGCTGCGTGGTGCCGTGGGTGGTGCCCTTCATGGGCGTGTCGTTTCGGGTGGCTCTACGCTGACCATGCAGGTGGCGCGCAGCATCATGCCGATCCCGCACACGGTGGGCGGCAAGGTGGTGCAGATTTTCCGGGCGTTGCAGCTCGAAGCGCACCTGAGCAAGGCGCAGATCCTCGATCTCTATCTCAACCACGCGCCTTTCGGTGGGCCGATCGAAGGCGTGGAAGCGGCATCGTGGGCGTATCTCGGCAAGCCTGCCTCGCGGCTGTCGCATGCCGAAGCGGCGTTGCTTGCCGTGCTGCCGCAATCGCCGAGTCGCCTGCGCCCTGATCGTCACGCTGAGGCAGCTCGCGTTGCGCGCGACAAGGTGATCAAGCGCATGCAATCGCTGGGCGTGTGGAGCCCGGCCGAAGCGAAGGATGCGGCTATCGAACAGGTGGTGGCCCGCTCGCTGCGCTCGCCGCTGGATGCGGCATTGTTGGCCGAGCGCTTGCATGCTGCTTCACCGGACAAGCGCCGTATCACCACCACCATTGATGCCCCGCTGCAACGAGCGGTGGAAGATCGCGTGGCATCGTATCTGTCGCGGCTTCCGCCACGTACATCGGCCGCCGTGCTCGTGGTCGATAACGCGACGCACGAAGCGCGGGTATACGTGGGTACCGCCGCGTTCGCGGACCCGATCCGACTGGGCCACGTAGACATGGTGCGAGCGTGGCGTTCGCCAGGCTCGACGCTCAAGCCATTCCTTTACGGCCTGGCATTCGACGATGGCACCGTGGGTTCCGCCAGCCTGTTGGTCGATGGACCGGAAGACTTTGATGGCTACCGTCCCGCCAATTTCGACGAGCGCTTCCATGGGCCGGTGAGCGTGGCCGAAGCTTTGCAGCGCTCGTTGAACGTGCCGGCCGTCGACATGCTCGACCACGTCGGGCCGACGCGCTTCACCGCGCGCCTTGCCGCCGGCGGCCTCAATCTGCGCTTGCCCGATGGCGCTACGCCGAATCTCTCGGTGATCCTTGGTGGCACGGCGGCACGCCTCGAGGATCTCGTGGGCGCGTACACTGCCTTCGCGAACCGTGGCGTCGCAGGCGCCGTTCGCTACACGCCTGACGATCCGCAACGTGAGCGCCGCATGCTTTCGCCCGGCGCGGCATGGATCATCCGCGACATCCTCTCCAACAATCCGGCGGACGTCGAAGGTGCCCCCATCCAGGGTAGTGCCAGCACGCGCCGTCCCCTCGCCTGGAAGACGGGCACCAGTTACGGCTATCGCGATGCATGGGCTGTCGGGGTGAATGACGACTGGACGCTTGGCGTGTGGATCGGCCGACCCGACGGCACGCCATCACCCGGCCAGTACGGCGCGGTGACAGCGCTGCCGTTGTTGTTCGCGCTGGACACCATGTTGCCGGTGACCCACAGCGGTCGGTTCGATGCACGCCCGGCCAGTGTCCGCGCCGTGGATATCTGCTGGCCGTTGGGCGGTGTGGTCGGAAAGACAGCGCCCGCCGATTGCCGCCGTCGTGTCTCGGGGTGGTCGCTGGAAGGCGCGGTGCCACCGACGCTCGCGGAACGTGGCGTCACGGCGTGGGCAAGCGGGTTGGTGACGCTACGTGTCGATACGCACGGCCGCCGACTCAGTGGCACGTGCCAGCCGCAGGTGACCGCCACGCGCCAGGTCGCGCGTTGGCCCGCGCTTGCCACGCCGTGGCTCTCGCAGGACGACCTCGCCGCCAGCGCGCTACCGCCGCTAGCGCCGGGCTGCGCCCCCGACTCGCTCGACGCCGTCGGCCCCATCCGCATCGCCGGTCTTGCTGACCAGACGACGTTACGTCAGCCGGCCAACGCCACTCGCCCGCTCCATGCCACGCTCAGTGCTGTGGGTACGACGCGCAATGTGGCGTGGCTGCTCGATGGGCGCTGGCAAGCGGATACCGTCGGCGACGCTCCAGTTCAGATCGCGCTGGATGCCCCCGGGACGCATCAGGTCACAGCGGTCGCCGCCGATGGGCCGTTTGCCCGGATTACGGTGAACGTGTTGCCGCCGCCGCGGTGATCGTCTTCACCACCTCAAGCACCGCATCAATTACCGCGGCGGGATGCTCATCCTGAATATAGTGGTGGCTATCGAGAACAAGGATGTTTTTTCCACGCGTACTACGAGTAGCCAGCTCGTCGTTCAGATGCTTCCAGGCAGCGGCAATCTTTTCCTGAGTGGCGACAGGCAGGTCGGTCTGTTCGCTCAGGCCAGAGGTGAGAACGATCAGCGGCGTGTCGCCGAAGTTCGGATTGGCACGCTGCAGCGCGATTTCACCGCCGGACATGCCATGTTCCTTGGTGGGATACGTGTCGAGCATCGCGGTAAGCAAAGCTTCCTGCTCCGTCGGGCGGGCGAGCTGCGCGTTCAACACCGCGTGCCTACCGGCATCCGGGTTCGGTGAGCTATCCAGGCAGGAGGCTTCGTCTTCCCTTGAGGGATGTGCCAGCTGGCCGGCCTTCGCCTTGGCAAGACAGCGCCTCGCCGTTTCCACATCCCGCTCGTCCGAGGCATACCACGCCTTGCGCTGCGCAGGTGTCAGTAGCGCAGCGGCGACCTTGTCCGCGCCTACGGTAAACGGATCGATCAGAACCATGCCGGCGACATCACCGGGGTAGGTGGCGGCATAGAGCGGCACGTAGAGGCCACCATCGGAATGCCCGACGAGGATGACGGCCTCATGCGGGCTGATGGCCTCGATCAAGCGATGGAGGTCTGCGACGACATTCACGGCGGTTGCTGGTCGACTCGTCGGATCGCTGAAGCCGATGCCAGCACGGTCGTAGGTGCAGGTGCGTGTCGTGGCCGCGATAGCGGGCTGCACCGAACGGAAGCTCGCGCTGTCGTCGCCACCACCTGCTTCGAAGATGACGGTCGGCGAGCCGCTGCCCATGCAGAAGACGTTGAGCTTGCGGCCGTGATCCACATCGACGAGCCAGTGCGCGTGGGTGAATTCGCTAAGCGGCACGGCCGAGAGTTGTTTGTTCTCGGCGTGGACGAGGTTGGTGACGCATGCCACGGCGGCGAAAAGCAGATGATGAGTCTTCATGGCGCCCTTTCTTCCCTGAACGTGAGAGCGTAGCGCATGTCGTTCCCTCAAGAACTTTCGCCCGGTCACGGTGCCCGCTAACGTTTAGGTCCTCGACGCGAACACATCCTTTACGACAGGCAGTGCCGACATCACGGCAGGCCAGCCGGTATAGAACGCGATATGCGTGAACACCTCTGAGGCTTCGGCCTTCGTCAGGCCATTATCCATCGCGCGGTTGAGGTGGAAGGTGATCTGCGCCACCTGCGTGGTGGCCGTCAGCGCGCTGACCGTGACCAGGCTGCGATCGCGCGGGGCAAGGCCGGGGCGAAGCCAGAGATCCCGGAACAGGAAATCGGTGGTGTACTTCACGACGCCGGGCGCGACCTCCCTGAAGAGGCCTTGCACGGTCGTGGCCCGTTTCGATTCATTCACCTCATCAAGCGGAAGCAGTGTTGGCGAGGCGGCAGGAAGTGCGTCCTGGTCGACACCTCGCGCGTCGAAGACTGCTTTCAGTGGCGCGACAGCCGCGAGCGCATTGCCCCAGCCGGTATAGAACGCCAGGTGTGTCACGATTTCTGAGAGCTCCCCTGGGGTCACTCCGTTATCGAGTGCCTTCTCAAAGTAAGCGCGCTGCAGGGTGGTCTGGGCTTTGGCGACGAGTGCCGCCACAGTGACTATGCAACGATCGCGCGTCGACAGCTCCGGGCGTGCCCATACCTCACCTACGAGGCCCTCGGTGGTGTAGCGCGCTAGCGCCGGCGATACGGCGCGAATCTCGTCCATGGAGGGCGCAGACGAAACGTTGGACGTAGACATGGAGATGAACCTTCGGACGGTGTGACGGAATAGCCGTGAGGCTAACACCGCGCGCGCAAGCTATTCGTGAGCCAGGTTCATAGGACTATCCCGATATACCGACAAATCCGTTAGGGGTTCGAGCTAACGTTCACGCCCCAAGGATTCCCGACGGAATGCCGGTCCTTGGGGCGCTGAAGCCGGATCAGTTCGTCTTTGCCATGGGAGGCGCCGGCTCTACCCTCACCAGCTTCATCGGCGGGGCCCCGTCGATCATCGTGCAGCTCGAGAAATCCGGGCTGAACTCAACCGTGACGGGCAGGGACTCGGCGCGGAAGCGCCTTGGGGACAGTGCGATCAACCGTTCGGCGACGGGGGCACCGGCGTTCGCATACAGCCCGTCCGGGCGTGCCTCGAGCACGACGTTAAGCCCACCGCCCACGAAACGCCCCGCTGCTTTGTTTAGCTGGGCGAGCGACAAGGTCTTCTCTTCGGTCGCGGGCGCTGCGAAATCTGTCCAGCCATAATCGGCGGAGATGGCGCGGACGACTTCGTTCATGAGGCGATGGCCGTCGCCGCCATTGGTCAGGATGACGACGCCATCGCCCTTACCTATGTACGCACTCATGAACGACAGGAAGCCTTTATTCACGCCATCGTGTCCGAAGCGTGGGACGCCATCCGGGTAGAGGGCGACGCCGAGACCCCAGTTGTCTTTGACCGGCGTGAGCATCTGTCGTGCCATGGCAGGGGAAAGAAGATGGCCTGTCTTCCCTGCGGCGGCTGCCTGTATATCGATCAGCATTCGGGCGAGGTCGCCGGCTGTGGACCATAGCCCCGCGGGGCCCAGTTCGGGAGCGACGAGGTAGTTCCCTTCAATGAGGTGGCCATTCTCGTGGCCGAAGGCCATGTTGGCCTTGATAGCTGCGGATGGGGGTTGATCAAAGGCGCTGTGGGCCATGCCGAGTGGGCGGAGGACCTCGCGTTGCTCCAGTTCGGGAAAGGGCACGCCGGTCACGTCGGAAAGGGCGACTTGTGTCAGTACATAACCGCCTCCGGAGTATTCGAACTGAGCGCCGGCTGGTAGCTCGCTACGCACAGGCGGACTATTGGCCGGCGGTGCGCCATCCAGGATCTGGACGGGCGTCGGTAACGGCGCGCCCGGCAGGTAGCCACCGGACCCGTGCACACCAAGTCCGGCCGTGTGGCTGAGTAACTGGCGCAGGGTCACGCCGTTGGGTGCGAGCTTCGGATCTACGGGCAGCTTCCAGGACTGGAGCGCGTCGTTGATGTTTCGATCCAGCCCGATCTTTCCTTGCTCGACCAGCCGCAGGGCCAGTAGAGCCGTGGCCACCTTGCTGATCGATGCCGCCTGGAACGCGGTCTCGGGTGTCACGGGAGCGCAGCTGGCGATGTCGCGAACGCCCCAACCACGTGCCCATTCGAGCTTGCCGTTGTGGATCACCGCGACGCTGATGCCAGGCACGTCGTAATACCGCATGCGTTCGCTCAGGCTAAAGGGCTTATCGCCCGGCTTGATCACCGGCGGCTGCAGGTGCGTTTCGACGTAGCGTGTGTGGGCATTGCTGGGACCACCCGCGGATACATCGGGGGCAGGGCAATTCCCGGGCTGGGCGAAGGCTGGGGCGGTGAGCATCCCGGCGAGCACCACCGAGCCGCGTAGCACGAGCTTTTGAACCCTTTGCATCGTCTGCTCCCTTGTTGTGCCGCGTGGGGGCAACCCCTGCAGGCAGTTATCTACTAGATGTGTAGTAGATATAGGTGGCCTTGGCATGCATGTCAACTATAGGAATAGTAGTCATGCCTGCGTGGTCAGCCGGCCCCGTAGATGCGGAGATATATATCCGGCGAGGGTCGCGGTAGCATTCGTAACCGGCAGCCGCGAGCGCCGAATGGCGAACCGGTGTAATCCGGGTTCTGGGGGGAGCGTCAAATGTTGCGAGCGTTTGCTTTACCCGTTCTGGTGTCGTTGACGTGTTTGCTTATCCAGAGCATGGCTTCCAGATCCGGCAAGATGCCTACGGGAGATCACCCGGCGTTTCGGTTTTCCAAAGTATTAGGGATCTGCCTCTCGATCAGTTTGCTCGTTCTTGCGCAAGCCAAGGTCTTGATCATGTGGCCACACGTCCATATGGAGTTGGCGGATTGGATATTCTCGATAGGCATTTCGATCGTTGGCGTAGGAACTTACGTGTACACCGACAGATACGTCCTGACCTTCTGGGATGATCGCTTGACCTACGGGACGCTTAAGATGACCAGCCTCTTCTACAAGGACATCGTCTCTGCCGACATGACCGACGTCGGCCGCGGCAACCGGATGCTCGTCATCAAGACCACGACGGGTAAGGTCAGCATCTCTGGATATCTGAGTCATATCGATGATGCCGCCAGTCTTCTTAAGACTAAGATCCGTAGGCTTTAATCGCCGCTCTGCCTGGCAATCCGACGCCGGAATTGACGATGATTTTCTTCAAGGTCGGGCCCACCGCCGATCCTGTTCTTGGGCGAGGTCTTGTGTATCGCTATGACGAATATTCATTCGATACGCTGCTGTCTGAAGGATTCACATCGGTCTTGATAAACGACCTGAATGTGGAGATGAATGCTTCGAACTGCGTTGTAGGGGTATGGGGGGTGTGTCCGCATACGCGCTGGATAGATCGCGACCTGACGCCGCCCGCTGCTGAGGGGGCGTCACTGGTCGTGAGCAGTGATAGACCCTTTGAGCGCGGTGTATCAGTCCGCCTTAACCAGGGGAAGAACTTTCCCGTATACGTCGACCGCAGCCTGGGTTGGGTTCAGGTGAAGGGAGATCTTTCCCCTTCCGCGGCGGTGATGATTTTCCCGGGCCTGATCTTCGAGCTGACTTGCGATGGGCGCTTCGCTTCGCTCTGGCTCAAATTGGCACCGTGAGGATGGCGTGGTAGCGGGCGGCGAGT
This sequence comes from Luteibacter aegosomaticola, assembly GCF_023078475.1. Lineage (NCBI taxonomy): Bacteria > Pseudomonadati > Pseudomonadota > Gammaproteobacteria > Lysobacterales > Rhodanobacteraceae > Luteibacter > Luteibacter aegosomaticola. The sequence continues at coordinate 612,474 of NZ_CP095741.1, forward strand.
GCATTGCAGAGCCGTAATCCGACGATCATTTCGGCTGTTCGAATAGAGAGAGGCGCGGTGAACAATCAGACCCTAAAGGCTAGCTTCGTCGGACGCGTGACGACGATCGTGGTAACGCTCGCTGTCGTGGCCGCGACGGCCTGGATGAGTCGTATGGCTTGGTATGCGACCGGGGAGCAGCAATATCTCGGATCGATCGTTGCATCTTCCATGTCTATCCTCACCGTGATCTTCATCTCAATGTCCATAAGCGTTCTGAGCATTCGTCTCACGGATGATCGGATGCAAAGGCGCGTATTGATTTCATCGAGGGGAGTTCTAGCGAAGCAGTCGTTGGGATGGGACGAGGTGCTTGAGGTTTCCTATCGCCAGATGACCTTTCGTCTCTCTGGGGGCGGAAAGGGCGCAAAAGCCTTTCCGATCAATATTGGGTACTTCGGTGACCGGCGTATGGTTGCCCGGTTCATTGAATCCAAGGTGGGGGACAAGTTCCGTCGTTGAAATCGAGCCGATTACCATGGCTTCGTGGCGGATTTCTGTTCGTCACTGTGATGGTAGGGATCAATCGTCGGCGTGGAGTCGTCTGGTCTTAAGAGGGGTGGGAATGACTATTTTTAAGAAGCGTATCGCATTCATAGCTATTTCCACGCTTCTTGTGACGTCCGCGGCGCTTCCACAAGGTGTCGTGGCGCAAGAGGAAAGTCTGCGAGCAGGCGACATCAAGGCGGGGTATGTGGCATGCGAGAAGTTTTCCTACTTCATTGGGAGGCTAAGACCTGATGGCGACCTGGGAAGATTCCTGTCGGATATCAACAATTACAAAGTAAAGATTAAATCTGATCGCGATGGCTATGTGGTCGAATTTCAGCCAGTGCCTTATGAGGGCGCGCTGCTGAACGGGGGCGGCGCTCTCTACCATGTTGACGGCACGAGCTTCGAGGTAACCAGCGAAAAGCACTACAAATAGATCGGTTATAGTGACGCCTTCCCCTTTTTTGAGACATGCGATGCGCTGCTTCGCACTCTGCGGTAGCCTTCGCCGCGACTCGTACAATGCCGCCTTGCTGCGCGCGATCCGTATGCTGGCACCGGATGGTTGGGAGATAGACATCTTCGAGCGGATGGGTGAGCTACCTTTGTTCAATCCCGATATCGAAATGGACGCGCCGCCGGTCGTGCGCCATTTCCATGCGAGGGTCGATGCTTGCGACGTGCTTATCATCGCGAGCCCCGAGTATGCGCATGGCGTAACCGGGACGATCAAGAATGCTCTGGATTGGCTGGTCGGCTTTGAGCCGTTCGCTGGAAAACCGGTGGCGGTACTGAACGCGTCGCCCCGTGCGACGCATGCCGACGAGGCGCTGAAGGAAACTCTGCGCACGATGGCCGCCCAGGTGCTCGACGAGGCATCCATCACCCTTCCCATTCTGGGCTCGGGGCTCGACGATACGGGTATAGCGATGTCACAGCCCCTGGCAAGCCAAATCCGCGGCATGTTCGATAGTCTTTTCGCCAGATAGCCGACAGAGGACTCAATGCATCGCAACCTGATGGTTTTCTACTCGGCGAATTCATCGCTGGCAGGTCTGGTGGCCTGCATGCTGTACCCGGCCTTCTGGCAGGTACTGGTCGTGGTCGCCATGTCGGTTGGTATTACGGTGACTACGATCAATCCAGGTCATCGAAAAATGTACCTGGCTTGGCTCGGAGGGCTCGGCGCGACGTCGGGACTGGTCGCTGCGGTGTTTGGAAAGCACGGGAACAGCTTGTCAGCGACGGGTTCAGTCATCGGATTGCTCCTCGGACTCACGGCTGTCGGTGTCGCCTTCCATATTTTTCGTGCGGAATCTGCCGGGCCGCAGGGCCAGGGAGCCCAAGGCGAGTAGCGCACCGTCAAGGCGGACTTTTACTGGCGGGCGATAGGTGCGCTTGAAAACGTTCGTGCAAGCGCAGGAACTTTCGAAGCCAAACTTGGAAGTTTGCCTTGTAATCGTCACGGGCGGTCCCTAAATTGGGTTCATGCCCAAGCACACCCCGTCGCCCGTAGACGTCGCCGCCAGTGATCTCCTCACGGCCTGCGGCCTGCTCGTACGCCGCGTGCGTGCGGAATCCAACAATCTCGGCCTGACCTGGTCGCAGGCGGCCGTGCTTGGCCGGCTGGAGATGAGTGGGCCGATGTCCACGGCTGATCTGGCCCGGGCCGAGGCGGTGAAGCCGCAGTCGATGGGCGTCACGCTCGCGACCATGGAGCAGGATGGGTTGCTTGCGCGTGAGCCACACCCGTCCGATGGGCGGCAGTTTCTTTACGGCCTGACGGCCGACGGCATGGAAGCGCGGCGTCGCGTGAAAGAGGCGAAGCACGCCTGGCTGGCGGAGGCGATCTCGCGGCTCTCTTCGCATGATCGCGATGACCTCGCGGTTGCGGCGCGTGTCATTCGCAACCTGGCGGAAGTGAGCACACAGGACGCACCGTGAGCGGTAACCCCGAAGATCATGCCGCGGCTGCCAAGCCGTTCGGGTTTCGTTTCCTCCTGCCCATTGCGCTAGGTTCCTGCCTCAACCCGATTAACTCGACGATGATCGCCACCGCGCTGGTGCCGATCGCGACGGAGTTCCATGCCGGCGTGGCGCAGACGGGCTGGCTGATCGCTGCGTTGTACCTGTGTTGCGCGGTGGCCCAGCCGACGTTGGGACGTCTTGCCGATCTGCTTGGTGCGCGCCGTGTCTACGTGGCTTCGTTGGTCATGGTGATGATCGCGGGGCTCGCTGGCCGCGTGGCGCCTTCGCTGGGTTGGCTGGTGGTGGTTCGCGTGCTGCTGGGTATCGGCACCTCGGGCGCCTATCCCTCTGCGATGCGCTTGTTTCGCGAGCGCGCGGATGCCACAGGCAGCCCGCCGCCTCGCACGGCAATGGGCCTGCTTTCGCTGATGGGCGTGGCAACGGCCGCCGTGGGTCCGGTGCTCGGCGGCGTGCTGACGGGGATGTTCGGCTGGCATGCAATCTTTACGGTGAACGTCCCGCTGGCGCTGATCACACTGGTACTCGTGCTTGCGTGGATTCCAAGGGACCCGCCGCGCCGTGTGCGTCGTTCGCTTTGGCAAGAACTCGATCTGCCGGGTATCGCGCTTTTTTCCGGCGCCTTGCTGTCGGTGATGGTGTTCCTGCTGGATATCGAGCATCCGCAATGGATAGCGTTGCCGATCGCTGCGGTTCTCGGCGCATTGATGGTGTGGCACTCGTTGCGTCGCGCGGATCCCTTCATTGATCTGCGCATGCTTGCGAAGAACATGCCGCTGAGCGTGACTTACTTGCGCGCGGCCATCGCATTTACTGTCGTCTACTGCATCTTCTACGGGTTCGCCCAATGGGTGGAGGGCGCTGGTGGCTATTCGGCCGCGCAGGCCGGTATAGCGACCGTGCCGCTTTCGCTGCTTGCAGGCGTGTCGTCGATGCTTGGTGCGCGTACGCGAGGCCTGCGTGGGCCGTTCCTTTTCGCCTTCAGCTGCTCAATCGTCGGCGCCGTGGCTTTGCTCTGCATTCACTCGGCCTCGCCGTTGTGGCTGATGGCGGCCGCCGTCGCGCTGTTTGGTATTCCACAGGGTCTCGTATCGGTTACGACACAGGCTGCCGTCTACATGCAGGCGCCAGCCGAGCAGCTCGGCGCAGCGTCGGGCCTGCAACGCACCTTTTCGTACATTGGTGCCATGGCTGCCACCGTCGTGATCGGCGTGTGCTACGGCCATCGCCCCACGGACCAGAGCCTGCATTCGCTGGCGATCGGCATGGCCGTGATGTCCGGCCTGCTGCTCGTCGCCACGCTTTTCGATCGCACGCTGCCGCGTGCGGATGATGTTTCCAAACCCCACTCCTGAAGGAGCTTTCCCATGGCACTTACCCAACTCGATGCGAACGCCGCGCTGATCGTGATCGATCTGCAGCACGGCATCATCAACCTCCCGCTCGCGTCGGCTGCCGATCCCGTGGTGGAGAAGGCTGCGAAGATCGCCCGTGCGTTCCGCCAGAGCGGCCGCCACGTGGTGCTGGTGAACGTCGATGCCGGCGCCCCGGGCCGTACCGATACCGGTGTGGCTCAGGTGCCGCACGATGCGTCGTTCAAGGAATTCGACCCGCGCCTGGAGCGTGCGGAGACTGACCACGTGGTGACGAAGAAGCGTTGGGGTGCGTTCCAGACCACCGACCTCGACCGTTGGCTGCGTAGCGTCAACGTGGAGCAGGTGGTGATCCTGGGTATCGCCACCAGCATCGGCTGCGAATCCACCGCGCGTTTCGCCAGCGAGCTCGGCTACAACGTGGTGCTCGTCACCGACGCCATGGCCGACCTCAAGGCAGACGCACACGAAAACAGCCTGAAGAACATCTTCCCGCGTCTGGGTGAAACCACGACGACCGAAGAGCTCCTCGCAAAGATCGGCTAAAGCTGTTGTAGGAGCGCGCTTGCGCGCTCCTACAGGGTCGATCGTCAGGTGTGGTGGGTGTCGTCATCCGTGGCGAGCCCACCACCGATGCCGATGCCGGCCCCAGCGGCCATGCCGCCGCCGAAGCCGCCGCCCATACCACCGCCGCCACCGCCGGCCCCTTTGCCGCCTCCACCACCGCCAGCACCACCGCCGTCGCCCTTATTTCCGCCACCCTTGCCGCCCTGAGCCGAGACGCGAGCCGGGCCCTGCTTAGGAATAGCGACACTACGCGGAATGGGATCGAGGTCGAGCACCTCGCGGATGAAGTCGCGCAGCGATACCACCAGCTCGTCGGTGTGCACCGTGCGCCCCGCCACCAATTCGTTCGCGGCGTGCGCCGCCAGCTCCACCTGCTTCTCCGTGCCAAGCAGCACGATGTCAGAAAGCGCGGCCTCCACGGCATCCCGCACCCGTCGCGCGCGGTCGTTACCGGTAGCCGCCGCGAGCAAAAGCGCCGCGGCAGGATCGGCTTCGCCCTGCTCACGCAACTGCCGCAAATGCGTCGGATCCACCGCCAGGTTGCCGGTGAACGAACCACCCAGCGTCTTGTACGCCGAGATCAACGTCCGCAACCGCTCGTTGATCTGCCGGTTCGCCCGCTCCCTTCGCTGCTGCACCACCTGCATCGCCAGCAAGCGGATACCGACGCCGATGAGCGTGATGAGCGCCAGCCCCAGGAAGGTGGAGAGCAGGGTCTGCCAGGAGCTGAAGTCGAGGTTGCGCATGGCGGGCATCCTGTCGGCTGTGTCGCGAAAGGGGTGTGAGCCCCGACCGTACTATTTCCGCGCAACGTGCGTCGGGAGGCAACCCAATCCAGCCAGCGTGTGCTCGACGGCTTCATCCAGCGGGGTGTGTGGCTCGGTCCCGAGCGTGCGTACCAGCACTTCATTCGACATCCGCACCGGCGTCTTCCACAGGTAACGCATCTCCAGCAGTTCCTTGATCGTCGGCTGGAACGGCGCGATCAGCGGCATCGCCCACCAGGGAAACGGTTTGATGGCGGCCTGCTGGCCGTGCCGCGCGGCGACGCGCTGGATAGCGTTGACCATCTCAGTACCGTCCTCGTCCCAGTGGCCGGCCATGTTGACGCTGCAGAAGGCGGGGAGGGTATCCCGGCGCTCGAGCAGGGCGAGCATGGTGCGCGCCACGTCCGGGAGGTACGCCCATTGGTGGCCGACGCCGCGGCTTGAAGGCGTACGTATCGTGGTCACCGGTTTGCCTGGTACGACGAGGCCCTGCGAGAACCAACTGCTACCAGCGCGCGGGCCGAAGAAGTCGCCGGCCCTGACGACGATGGCGCGGGCGCCGCGCATCGTGGCGTCGCGCAGGCGCTTTTCCAGTTCGGCACGGATGGCGCCTTTGCGGGTGACGGGGTTCTGGGGCGAGTCCTCGTGCAAAACCGGGAAGGCGTCCGGTCCGAAGTTGTAGACGGTACCCGGCAGCACGACGGTCGCGCGCTGGGCGATCGCGGCGGCAATGGTGTTGTCGAGCATAGGTAGCACCGTGCCTGCCCAGTTCCGGTAGCCGGGCGGGTTCACGGCATGGACGATGACCGCGCAGCCTTCGGCAGCTGCGGCCACATCGCTTGCGTGCATGGCATCGCCGGCGATCCAGTGGATGCCTTCGGCGCCCGCCGCTTGCGCGGCCTCGGCGGGCGGGCGGCGGGTGAGCGCGCGTACCGTCCAGCCAGAAGCGAGCAACTGGCGGGTGACCTCACCACCGATACCACCGGTGGCGCCAAGGACGAGGGCGGTCTTCGCGCGGGTTTCTTCATCGAGGCTCATGGGTGCGGTTCCGGCTTCAGGGTGGAACACAGTGTCGAGGCCACCTCGATGCAAAGGAATTGGCGATCACAGCCCATCAGCTATACATTTACGTATGGCTACCGACCTCAGCTGGGAGCTCTACCGAACCTTCCTCGCGGTCTCCCGCGAGGGCTCGCTGTCGGGCGCGGCCCGGCGCCTCGGGATTACCCAGCCCACCGTGGGCCGGCACGTCGACCAGCTTGAAGTCGCGTTTGGCCAACGCCTGTTCACGCGAACGCAGACAGGGCTGAAGCCAACCGATGCGGCTCTCGTGTTGCACGGCCACGCCGAAGCGATGGAGCGGGTAGCGGCCGCGCTCGAGCGCGCCGGCACCGGCTACCGCGAGGGTGAGGTAAGCGGGACCGTTCGCGTCTCTGCGAGCGAAGTGGTCAGCATGGAGGTGCTGCCGCCCGCCATTGCCGAACTACGCAAGCACTATCCAGCCCTGCGCATCGAAATGGTGGCGACCAACGCCGTCCAGGATCTGCTCCAGCGCGAGGTGGATATCGCGGTGCGGATGGCCCCGCCCAAGCAGGACGTTCTGGTGGCACGCCATGTCGGCAGCGTGGATATCGGCCTGTTCGCCCACGAGGACTATCTGGCCCGCGCCGGCACGCCGATGCGCGACGACGACCTCGCCGACCACGCCCTGATCGGCTACGACCACGAAACCCCGTTCCTCCGCGAAGCCAGCAAGGCCTGGCCCCGCTGGCGCCGCGAGGCATTCGCGTTCCGCTCGGATAGCGATCTGGTCCAGATGGCACTCATCCGCGCCGGTGCGGGTATCGGCGGCTGCCAGGTGGCCCTGGCCCGCCGTGACGCGCGCCTCAAGCGCGTGCTGCCCCACATCGGCTTCCCCCTGGAAACGTGGATCGCCATGCATGGCGATCTCCGCACCAGCCGCCGCCACAAGGTGGTCTTCGACGCCCTGGCCGCCTGCCTGCAGGCCCATGCGCGCCCGGTGCCGCAGGCGTGAACCCCGGCCGCACCCTTGGCATACAATGGCCAACTACCCCCGGGCCGCGCTTCCCCTTCATGGCGCAACCCGAGGGGCGCCCGCAAGGCACCCACGCCAATCCAACGATTTAGGCCGCCCATGCTCCTGATGATCGATAACTACGACTCGTTCACCTTCAACCTCGTGCAGTACCTCGGCGAGCTGGGGCAGGAAGTGAAGGTGGTCCGCAACGATGCGCTGACCGTGGCGGATATCCGCGCGCTGAAGCCTTCGCGGATCATGATTTCCCCGGGGCCGGGCACGCCCGATGATTCGGGCGTCTCCATCGACATCCTCAAGGAACTGGCTGGCGAGCTGCCCATCTTCGGCGTTTGCCTCGGTCACCAGGCCATCGGCCAGGTATTCGGCGGCAAGGTCATCCGGGCGCGCGAGATCATGCACGGCAAGACCTCGCCGGTGAAGCACCTGGGCAAGGGCGTCTTCGCCGGCCTGCCCAACCCGTTCGAAGCCACCCGCTACCACTCGCTGGTGGTCGAAAAGGATTCGGTGCCGGATTGCCTGGAAGTCACCGCGTGGACCGAGCGCGAGGATGGCTCCATCGACGAGATCATGGGCCTGCGTCACCGCACGCTCGATATCGAAGGCGTGCAGTTCCATCCGGAATCCATCCTCACCCAGCATGGCCACGACTTGCTGCGTAACTTCCTTGGCATGCCGTTGCCGCCTGCCGCCTGATCCACCGCCCGGGACGTTCCATGCCGATTACCCCCTCCGAGGCGCTTCAGCGCACCATCGAACACCGCGAGATCTTCCATGACGAGATGATCGAGCTGATGCACCAGATCATGCGCGGCGATGTCAGCCCGCTCATGACCGCTGCGATCCTTACCGGCCTGCGGGTGAAGAAGGAAACGGTCGGCGAGATCACAGGCGCGGCGCGCGTCATGCGCGACCTGTCGGCGAAGGTGGAGGCGAGCCCGCACCCGCATTTCGTCGATATCGTCGGGACCGGCGGTGACGGTGCGTCGTCATTCAATATTTCCACGGCATCGATGTTCGTGGCCGCGGCCGCTGGTGCGCGTGTCGCCAAGCACGGTGGCCGCAGCGTGTCCTCCAAATCCGGCAGCGCCGATGTGCTTGAGGCGCTGGGCGCCCGGATCGAGCTGCTCCCGGCCCAGGTGGCCGTGTGCATGGACGAAGTCGATATCGGCTTCATGTTCGCGCCGAACCACCACCCGGCCATGAAGGTGGTCTCGCCGGTGCGCCGCGAAATGGGCGTCCGTACCATCTTCAACATCCTCGGCCCGCTGACCAATCCGGCTGGTGCCCAGAACATTCTCATGGGTGTGTTCCATCCGGATTTGGTGGGTATCCAGGTGCGTGTACTCCAGGCGCTGGGCGCGAACCACGCCATGGTGGTCTGGGGTCGCGATGGGATGGACGAGATTTCCCTTGGCGCAGCCACGCTCGTGGGCGAGCTGCGTAACGGCAAGGTCACCGAATACGAGATCGAGCCGGAGGATTTTGGCCTTTCCATGGCCTCCAGCCGTAACCTGCGCGTCGAGAACGTGGAAGAATCGAAGGCCATGCTGCTGGATGCCATTTCCGGCGTGCCGGGCGTGGCCCATGACATTGTCTGCCTGAACGCGGGCGCGGCCCTGTACACGGCCGATGTGGCGCCCAGCATCCAGGCGGGTATCGATCTGGCGCGGGCGACCATCGCAAGTGGCGCGGCTCGTGCCAAAATCGACACGTTCGTGGCCGCGACGCAGCGGCTCGGCGCCTGATATCGTCGGGTTACCCCACCCCCGGCCTTACCCTAGGAAGCGACACCGATGCCCGACATCCTCCACCGTATCCTCGACCGCAAGGTAGAAGAGATCGCCGAGCGCAGCCGCAAGCGCACGATGGACGACCTTGCCGCGCAGATCGCCGATCTCGGGGAAACCCGCGGCTTCGTCGCCGCGATCGATGCGCGCCTGTACGAGAACAAGCCTGCAGTTATCGCCGAGGTGAAGAAGGCCAGTCCGTCGAAGGGGCTTATCCGTCCCGATTTCGATCCGGCCGCCATCGCCCGCAGCTACGAAGCCGGCGGCGCCACGTGCCTCTCCGTACTCACCGACGCTGATTTCTTCCAGGGCCACGAGGATTACCTCCGCCAGGCCCGCGAAGCATGCAACCTGCCGATCCTGCGCAAGGATTTCATCATCGATGAGTACCAGGTGTACGAAGCCCGTGTGATCGGCGCCGATTGCATCCTGCTCATCGTGTCGGCGTTCGGTTCCAAGGAAAGCGACGGCGACATCATCTACGACGAGAGCCGCCTCACCGAGCTTTCGCTTCTCGCCGCCGAGCTCGATCTCGACGTGCTGGTGGAAGTGCATAACGAAGAAGAACTCGAGATTGCACTCGGTATGCCGGCGCCCCTGATCGGCGTGAACAACCGCAACCTGCGCACCTTCGAAACCTCGCTCGGCACGTCGCTGAAGCTGAAGGATCGCGTGGGCCCGGATACCGCGATCGTCGCGGAGTCGGGCATCCACACGCCGGAGGATGTGCGTACGCTGCGCGAGAAGGGTATCCATACCTTCCTTGTCGGCGAGGCGTTCATGCGCGCTGCCGATCCGGGCGCTGAGCTGCAGAAGTTGTTCGGCGTCCACGCACCGACCCACCCGCACAAACACTGAGCAAGACATGGAACAGGGGCATGAGCCGGAGGTGGCTGCCACCTCCGCCGACGCACGACGCGTCGTGTTGTTCGATTTCGATGGCGTGATCGTGCGCCACCAGACGCTGGAGCTGTTCTTCCGCGAACGCCTCGCGGGGTTCGGTCGCTGGCGCCTGTTGCTGGGGTTGCCCTGGCTGCCGCTGGTCCCGTTCATGCGCGGCAGTGCCGCTGGGTCGCGGATCCTCGGCCGCGTCTTCCTTCGCGTCGTGACGTTCGGGCGAAGTGAGGCGTCCTACAAGCGGCTGCTCACCGAGTTCGGCCGTGCTTATGCCCGCCGCCCTGGCGTGTTCGTACGCGATGGCGTGGCGACGCTGCGCCGGCATGTCGAGGCGGGCGATCGCGTGCTCATCGTCACCGGCAACGACGGCACCCTCGTGCAGACCATTCTTGATGAGGTGAACCTCCAGGGCGCCGAGCTTCTGGCTTCGAAGGTGCGCGGCGGGTTGTTCGGCGTGCACTTCACCCAGCACAACGTCGACGGCATGAAGGTGAAGGCCGTCGAGCGCGCGGGTATCCCGCGGCCCTGGGCGGTGGCCTACGGGGATTCCACCTCGGACCTCGCCATGCTGAAGGCGGCCGAAGCGGCGAAGCTCGTCAACCCAAGCCCGAAGACGCTGAAAAAGATGCGTAAGCCTTTGGGTGAGAAGCTCGAGGTCCTCGGCTGGTACTGAGGTAACCGGGATCGCGCAAATGCGCACCCACACGAAACCTGCCTTGCCCTTGTAGGGGCGCGCTTGCGCGCGCTCCCCTCAATGTTCCACATGCTGCAATGTCGCTTGCACGCCCCGGCCCGCGAACGCTAGCCTCACTTTCTGCACCCCGTCCCCCTTCATGGATGTCCGATGTACCTGTCTTCCCTGCGTGAGCTCGCCATTGGCAGCCGCCTCAAAGCGCTGAGCGACTACTTCTACCAGGCGGTGGACGAGGTTTACCGCGCGAGTGGGGCGGGCATCGAATCGCGCTGGTTCCCGGTCATGCGCTTCCTGCGCGACGTGGGCCCCACGACGGTCACCGAAGTGGCTACCGCCATCGGGCAGACGCACTCCGCGGTCAGCCAGCTGGCCGACCGCCTCGTGGAGGCCGGGATGGTGGTTCGCCAACGTGACCCGGCTGATGGCCGGCGCAGCGTGCTGGCGCTCACCGATGCGGGCGAGCGGGCGCTGGGCGCCCTCGGCCCGGTGTGGCTGGCGCTACGCCGTGGCATGGCGGAATCCATGGGCCCGCGCATGCTTGATCTGCTCGACGCCATCGATGGCTGCGAGCAGGCCCTTGAAGCCAAACCGCTGGTTGCCGCCGTCATCGAGCAGCGTGCCGCGCTGTCGCGTGAAGGCGTGCAGGTGGTGCCGTGGGATATGGCTTACGCCGATCACTTCCGCCGGCTCAACCAGCAGTGGCTGGAGCGGCACTTCCGCGTGGAAGACGTGGATCGCGAGCTGTTCGCCGAGCCCGAACGCCTGGTGATCCAGCCGGGTGGGGCCATTTTCTT